>JAFRYW010000019.1 GCA_017442845.1 Ruminococcus sp. | reverse complement strand
ATCAACGCTTGGAAGGATAAATTGGAATTTGGCGGAGCAGTTCGCTTAGCCCCCTCCCCGTTGGGGAGGGGGTTGGGGGTGGGGGAAAACGCCTCCTAAGCATTGAGTTAAGCCCGTGTTCATCGCTTCGGGGAGCATATCGGGGGGCTTTGCCTGCCTTCGCAGTAGGCAAGTGCCCCCCCGTACCCCCTTCGCAGGCGCACCTCAACTATTACAACTATTACCTATTAACTATTAACTATTACCTAGCGGAGCTTCGCTCCGCTAAATTCTCATTTATCTCCCAAAAGCCTTAGTCTCCTCTTGAAAAAAAGAATAATATGTGATATAATTGTCAGTAACAAATAATTATCAATTGCGGGGTGAACAAATGGGAAAACGCAAAACTATATGCTTGATAACCTCATATCCTGAAACTACGCACGCAAAGAGGATAAGCAAGGGCGTTTTTACACAATGTGAAAAATACGGCTACAATGTAGCGCAGTTCGCATCTATGGTAAACCTTGATTTTTATTTTAAAAACTACGCTGTCGGTGAGCGCAGGATCTATGATATCATCGATTCCTCAAGGTTTGACGGTATCATTCTTGACAATATCAGCCTTCTGCATAATAATCAGTCAGAGCTGGTGGAGCTTCTCTATGAGCGCCTTTGCAAGCGTACCGATGTGCCCGTCGTCTGCATAGGTATTCCCTATAAAGACCTTCCTGCCGTTGACGGCAAGAATGAGGATATGTTCAGAGAGCTGTGCCGCCACGCAATAGAGGTACACGGCTGCAAAAGGATCTGCATACTCACAGGTATGCAGGGCAACCACGAGGCCGAGCAGCGCTTGCAGTTTATGGTAGATGAGATCACTCTGCACGGGCTCAGCGTGCCGCCCGAGTATAGGATCTACGGAGATTTCTGGTACACAAGCGGTGAAAAGCTCGCACACGACATAGTAGAGGGCAGGATAGAAAAGCCCGATGCCGTTATCGCTGCGAGTGACCATATGGCTCTCGGACTGATACAGGAGCTTACCAAGCTTGGAAAAAAGGTTCCCGAATATCTTTGCGTTCTGGGCTTTGAGGCGACAGATGAGGGGGCTCTTGAAGATATATCGCTCACCTCAATAGAATCCAACTTCGCAAGCGCCGCAGCCGATGCTGTAGATCTGATAAGGCAGCAGGCAGATCCGGGTGAACCAATACTCCCCTACAAGGCAGATACAAAGAGTATGCTGCATATAGGTATGAGCTGCGGCTGCCCGCCGGATATAAAGAGAACTATGGACACGGTAAAAAGCTCGCTCTACTATACCGAAAGAAACTACACGAGCGATGTTTTTGAGGACAATATCGACATAGGCCTGCTTATGGAGAATTACATTCCCGAGCAGCTGACCTCATCTGCCGACCCGCAGGACTGTCTTACCAGGATATACCATTCCCTCTACGTTGTCTCGCCGTATGAGAACTTCTACCTCTGCCTGCGTGATGACTGGCTCGACCCCGAGGCAGACCTAACTGTTGCAGCGCCCGAAAAAATGAGCATAGCCGTGCTCAAATCAAACACGGGCAAGGGTGATATCATCACCGATGCTGACAAGATAACGTTTGACAGCTCGCTTATGCTGCCGCAGATGTTTGATCGGAGCGACACCCCCTCGGCTTACTATTTCTCTGCAGTGCACTTTTCCGACAAAACGCTTGGGTATGCTGTGCTTCAGCGCAGGCTCTCACACCACCAAAAATACAACCTTGTCTACCGAAACTTTATCAGGTTCATAAACAATGCCCTTGAAATGGCAAGGACTAAGAACCGCTTTGTTGTAATGTCGAGCCACGACAAGATGACGGGGCTTTTGAACAGGCGGGGTATGTATCAGGAGCTTGATAAGCTCACCCCCGGCATAGCCGAGGGAGACGAGCTTTTTGTCTGCGTGATAGATATGGACGGGCTAAAGTACATAAACGATACCTTTGGCCATACAGAGGGTGACTACGGCATAACCCGTGTAAGCAAAGCCGCCCTCAGCATATGCGAGGGCGGGGATATATGCGCCCGTGCGGGCGGCGATGAGTTTTACATTGTCGGCACAAGACCCAAAGGCAGCTTTGACGCCGAAAAGACCACGAGCCGCTTTTGCGAAAGACTTGCAGCACTAACCGAAAACGACGGCAAGCCCTTCCCCGTGACTGCGAGCATAGGCTGCGCTGTCGGCAGCAAGAACGACGATTTTGAAGCGCTGCTCTCCGAGGCGGACGAGAATATGTACCGCTTCAAGCTAAAGCGCAAAAGGCAAAGGCAGGGCTGACAGACCCTGCCTTACAGTCCGTCTCAAAAGTATAAATCTTTCGGCGGATGCGTCCGAAGGGGTTTGGGAGCACTTGCCTACTACGAAGGCAGGAAAAGCCCCCAAAAATAGGGCGTGGGCTGCTTTTGAGTTTGCACATCATTTTGAGCGTGTCACTAAAATAAGGCTTTACAACAATAAATATCACACCGGCAGAGCCGGTGGTTTTATAACAGCCCTAAAAGGGCACTTTACCAGCCGCCCCTTAAGGGGCACGTTGGAAGCTGAAGCTACCTACCGCATTTGTTGTTACTTCTACTTCTTTACGTCTTTAAAAGGATCCATGTATTCCTTAAATGATATTTGGTCATACATCATATCTTCCTTTTCCTGTTCTCGGATATATTTCGCTATTCCATTCTTGTTTCCGCCAACAGTGCTAACGTAATATCCT
>JAFRYW010000195.1 GCA_017442845.1 Ruminococcus sp. | reverse complement strand
TGGATATAACAGATATGTCCATTACCGAGAGGGCAAGGGCAGGCATAGGCTTTGCCTTCCAGCAGCCTGTAAGGTTTAAGGGGCTTACTGTTCTCGACCTTTTGAAGATAGCATACGGCAAGCCTATCAAGGTCAGCGAGGCGTGCTCCTTCCTGTCAGAGGTCGGGCTGTGCGCAAAGGACTATATAAACCGTGAGGTAAATGCTTCCCTCTCCGGCGGTGAGCTTAAGAGGATCGAGATAGCAACTATCCTTGCCCGTGACCCTAAGCTTGCGGTGTTTGATGAGCCTGAGGCGGGGATAGATCTTTGGAGCTTCCAAAACCTTATCAGGATATTTGAAAATATGCGTGGGTCGGTAAGCGGGCGCTCGATAATAGTTATCTCTCATCAGGAGAGGATACTCAATATCGCCGATGAGATCATCGTTTTAGCAGACGGTGCTATCCTAAAGCGTGGCGCTAAGGACGAGATACTCCCCGAGATCACGGGGACGGATTCGGCGGTCGGCTCCTGCGAGATGCTTGATAAGGAGGTAAGAAAATGAAGGTAGAGCTTGATGAGATACAAAAGCGCCTTATGCGTGAGGTCGCAGACCTTCACGATATACCCGAGGGTGCGTTCAATTTCAGGGCGAACAGCGCCCTTGCAGGCAGGAACACTACTGCCAATATCGACATTAAGACCAAAGAGGATAAGCCGGGCATAGATATTATCATAAAGCCCGGCACTAAGAATGAGAGCGTTCATATCCCCGTTGTGCTCAGTCAGAGCGGTATAAAGGAGACAGTCTATAATGATTTTTACGTAGGCGAGGGTGCTGATGTTCTTATCGTTGCGGGCTGCGGTATAGATAACTGCGGCACGCAGGACAGTGAGCATGACGGCATACACCGCTTCTTTATCGAAAAGGGCGCTAAGGTAAAATATGTCGAGAAGCATTACGGCTCGGGCGACGGAATGGGCAAGCGTATATTGAACCCCGTCACCGAGGTATATATGGACGAGGATTCTGCGCTTGAAATGGAAATGGTGCAGATCAAGGGCGTTGACTCTACCGAGCGCACCACAAAGGCAGTTCTCAAGGAGGGCGCAAAGCTTGTAGTCCACGAGCGCCTTATGACCCATGGCGAGCAGAAGGCTTACAGCATATATAACGTTGAGCTCAACGGCAAGGGCTCGTCGGCAGATGTTGTTTCCCGCTCTGTCGCAAGGGATAATTCCTATCAAAAGCTTGATATGTGTATTTTGGGTAATGACGAGTGCTCGGGCCATACCGAGTGTGACTCTATCATTATGGATAATGGCAGAATCTTAGCAGTTCCCTCGCTTGAAGCTAACAGCGTAGATGCTATGCTCGTTCACGAGGCAGCTATCGGAAAGATCGCAGGCGACCAGCTCACGAAGCTTATGACCTTAGGCCTTACCGAGCAGGAGGCCGAGGAGCAGATCATCAACGGCTTCTTAAAATAAGCAGTAGTATAAAAGGCGGTATCCTTCTTGTGGATACCGCCTTGTTTTAGTTATTATAGTCTTTTTTGTACTGCTGATAAGATAAATTGGAATTTGTCTCAATGCACAATTCACAATGCACAATGCACAATTATTGTGTGCGGCTGCGAAGGGGTTTGGGGGCGACCGCAAAGCCCCCAATAAGCCGCCGTAAGGCGG
>JAFRYW010000194.1 GCA_017442845.1 Ruminococcus sp. | reverse complement strand
GATACGCCCCCGAAGCGATGAACTAAATCTTAGCTCAAAGTTGTGGGATAATCTCCCCTACAGCGATACGCTAAGAATTTCTTTATCGCTCCCGAAAAGTAATAAGCCGCCTGCGGCGGCTTATTGGGGGCTTTGCGGTCGCCCCCAAACCCCTTCGCAGATGCACTCTCTACAATACTCCGCTAAATTCTCATTTATCCTACAAAGAAAGCACAATAATTCGATATCTAACTATATTTATATTATACCCCATTTGCAGGCTCTCGTCAATAACTTTCTAAATGAAATTGATTAGATGTCGAAGTATTATTTTGTGCAGATCAACAACATAAAAAACAGACCCATGCCGGGTCTGTCAAGGGCGCTGTTATATGTCCTCAAAAAGGTTTCTTTTATCTCTGCCGACAAGGTAATCTATCGTTACGCCGTAGTGCTCTGCGAGGGTGATAAAGTGGTGCATAGGCATCTCCCGCTTGCCCGATTCGTAGAGCTGGTATTGCTGGCGGGTTATCCCAAGTATGTCGGCGACCTGCTGCTGGTTCATATCATTATCTTCCCTTATATCTCTTATCTTCTGATAAAAATATGATATTTCTTTTTGCTTTGTCAGGTATTCATTATAGTCATTTTTATCTATCCCTGCAAGATAATCTATCGAGACCTCGTAGTAGTCTGCAAGCTTAATAAAAAGATGCATTGGCATTTCACGTTTGCCGCTTTCATAAAGCTGATACTGCTGCGGAGAGATCTTAAGTATAGCTGCCGCCTGCTTTTGGCTCATATCAAAATCTTCCCTTACTTCTCTTACCCGGCTATAATAATACATAAACACCGCCCTATCATTTTGTGTACTATGTAGATTATAGCCCTAAATAATGACTTGATACTTGACACGAAGCCGAACGAACGGTATAATTGTTATATAATCATTCAATTAAATGCATTATTCTCTCAAATGCATTTGAATAAATGTAAAGGAGCGGTAAAAAACAATGAGTCTGTTAAACCCATTAATTCTATTAAAAATCGAGAAAGACGATTTTCTTCGTCGTTTTGATGAATGTATCGATCAATTCGGGCACAAGGGCGAGTATTGTGCAGAGTTCATAATTACCGAAAACGGCAAAGAGATCGCAAGGCTTGTAGAGCCAAAGGACGATGAAAAGGAAAAATAAAAAGACCGGCTCTCACGAACCGGTCTTTATTTTTACACTTGACATTTTAGCTAAAATAGAGTATAATAATATTAGCTAAATAGGCTTGGGGGTGTTGTTATGATGATAGCTAATGCAACTGATTTTCAAAACAATTTCGGGCGATATTTACAGGCCGTGCAAAACGGTGAGGAAATAATCATATTAAAGAACGGAAAAGAAACCGCAAGACTGATATCACATGAAAAAAGTGTTGAGTTTCTTTCACAGCAGTTAAAAGGTATATTAAAGAATGATTGCGATGAAAAGGCTGTTCGTGAGGAAAGGCTGAAAAAATATGAAGATCCTGATCGATACAAATGTGATACTTGATGTTCTTTTTAACAGAGAAGATTTTTTTCAAAGCTCTTCAGCTATATGGGATATTTGTGAAGCAAATAAAGCAGAGGGGTATATTTCAGCTTTATCTATCCCTAATATAGTATATATTATGAGAAAAGAACTCGACCCCCAAAAAACCTGTCAGCTTATCGAACGTATAACAATGATATTTAACGTTGTTGAGCTAAATGAACATGACCTCAATGGCGCAGCACAGATGTATTCAGACGACTATGAGGATGCAATTCAAATGTGTCAGGCAAAGCGCATAAATGCAGAATATATCGTTACACGCAATGTACGGGATTTTAAAAGCAGCGAGGTATCAGTGCTGACCCCGGCAGAATTATTGAACCAAATATAAAAAGACCGGCTCTCACTGAGCCGGTCTTTATCATTATGCCTATTAGCCCAAAACAACCTCTATCTTGGTATTCTCGGTCATTATATCAGCTGAAACAAAGTTGCCCTGGGCAGCCTTGCCGTTTACTGTCATCGACTTAACGCCTGACTGAACGTGGTCGGGGTTCTTGATCACGATCGAGAGGTGCTTGCCTCTGAAGTTCTTCTCGATCTCAAAGCCGTCCCACTCGTGCGGGATCGAGGGGCTGATCACTAAGCCCTTAGCATTAGGTCTCATACCGCATATACCCTCAACGCAGCCTACCATAACAGTCGAGCCCGTGCCTGTCAGCCAGTGAACGTGTGAACGCCCTGCGTAAGGCGAGCGTGTTGACTCGGTGAACTGCCCGTGAACGTATGGCTCCATGACCCTTACCTCTGCCTTGTCGTTCATAGATGCAGGCGCACTCTCAAGGAAGTATTCAAACGCCCTGTCACCTCTGCCGAGGAGCGACTCTGCAAGTATAGCCCAGCCCTGTGTCTGCGAGAAGATACCGCCGTTTTCCTTAGTGTCGGGGTTGAAGATGTGCATGAGCGCACCGTCAAAGTAGTGGTCTACATAAGGCGGCTCCATGATCTTTACGCCGTAGGGGGTGTTGAGTATCTCGTGAACCTTGTCCATAGCAGTTTCAGCCTGCTCCTTAGTAGCAAAGCCCGAAATTACCGACCAGGACTGCGGGTTGAGCCACATAGAAGCCTCGGGATCCTTCTTTGCGCCGACAACTACGCCGTTGTCACGGATACCACGGATAAATCTGTCCTCGTCCCAGCAGTCAGAAAGGCTCTTTCCGAGCTCTGCCTGCGCCTTTGTGATGTAGTCGATATACTCTGTGTCGTTCTTATCCTCTGCCCAAGCCTTGATAACGCTCATAGCATAGTAGAGCTGGAATGCAACGAAGGTGCTCTCGCCCTGCTTGCCCATTCTTAAGCAGTCGTTCCAGTCAGCGTGCAGGCCTGCGGGCATCTTGTGTGCGCCGAGCCTCTCCTGCGAGAAGCGTATAGCGTTCTTCAAATGCTCATAAACTGTAGCCGAGCCGCCGCCCTCTTCTGCATAAACGATCTCCTCATCAAGGAAGGCTGTGTTGCCTGTCTCGCCGATATACTTAAGTATTGTCGGGAAGAGCCAGAGCGCATCGTCAGCTCTGTATGAGGGGTGGCCTGTTTCCTTAGCGTAAACGCTGTTCTCATCATTCTCGTCGGGGCAGGTCTCGTGGCCTGCGTTGTGGTCGAACTTAACGAGGGGCAAGCCGCCGCCGTTCGATACCTGAGCAGAAAGCATAAATCTTATCTTCTCAGCCGCAAGCTCGGGGTTTATATGGATAATACCCTGAATATCCTGAACAGTATCTCTGTAGCCGTAGCCGTTTCTCAGGCCGCAGTAGATAAACGAAGCAGCCCTTGACCAGATGAATGTAATAAAGCACTGGTAAGCGTTCCAAACGTCTACCATATTATTAAACTCCTCGGAGGGTGTCTTTACCTGGAAGTTGTTGAGCTCGCCGTGCCAGTAGTCAACAAGCTCCTTTATCTCGGCATCTACCTTGCCTGCCTCCTTGTAGCTGTCAAGTATCTCGGAAGCTACTGTGGGGTTCTTCTGGCCGAGGACATAGATAAGCTCCTTGGTCTCGCCCGGGTCTAGGATAAGGTCATTTTGCAAAGCGCCGCAGGCGTTAGAGTTGAAGTTTAGCTTATTGTCGCAGAAGCCCCTCTCAACAGCCACGGGGTTGCCGTAATCTCTGTATGAACCGATAAAGCTGTCAAGGCTTCCGTTATAAGCCGAAACAGGTGCGCCGACTACGCCGAAGAAGCGCTCTCTCCAGTTGGAGCCGTTCTCGTCCTTGCCGCTGTTTTCGTTTATGTGCTGCACGATCTTATTGCCCTCGAACGATGTTCTTGTGATAAAGAGGGTGTACTGAAGGTTTACCTGATCCTGCTCGTAGTTGTTCTCATTTGTAAACTCGATAAAGCCGAATGTGGAAAGGCTCCTTGCCATGTCGCTGTTGTTTGTTACCTTAAGCCTCCATACCTCATAGGTCTTGTTTCTCGGAACATAGTATGTAAGCTCGCTTGCTATCTCGGCATACTCGCTCTTTACAGTTGTGTAGGCTGTGCCGTGGCGGCACTCTGTCTTATACTTGTCAAGAGCCTTGCCTACAGGCTGCCATGTAGCGCCCCAGTAGTCGTTAGCATCGTTATCCCTGATATAAACATATCTGCCGGGAAGGCCGATGTTTGAGTTAAAGCGGTATCTTGCGATCCTTCCGTTAGCGCCGCTCTTTACAAAGCTGTAGCCGCCGCCGCTCTGCGAAACGATAGCGCCGTACTCGGGCGAGCCGAGGTAGTTAGCCCACGGGGCGGGCGTATCGGGTCTTGTGATGACATATTCCTTGTTTTCAAGGTCGAAATATCCGTACTTCATTGGTTAAACACACTCCTCAATATTTATTTGCGGCAGCCGCCGCATTATTTCCAAAGCAAAGCATAATGCCTTAGTATATTTTAACATATTATCTCAAACTTTACAAGGGGGTGCGAAAGCAAAAAATATAAATATTTAGTTACGAAAACCTTTTCGCTGCATAGAAAAAACATATCCTATCATCGCTTGACGATAGGATATGTTAAGTCTATTATCAGGGTCAATACATATATGCCATTTCCGAATAGGTAACGCCGTCTGTAGTGATGCACACAAGAAAGACCTCGGGGTCATAGCCCTCCTCGGTGGGTATCTTGAGCGTGCCCGTAAACTCGGCACCCTCCCCCTTTACAAGTGTAACAGAGCTTTTATCAAGATAAACGGTTATAGCGGTATTCTCGTTTGCCTCCTTCGGAACGGCGGAAACAAAGACCTCGCCCTTTGTTTCATTATCGAAGGAAAAGTAGGCAAGATATTCATACCGATCATCATAAATATCGCTGCCGTTATTATCCGCAACAGTTGCAGCGCCGCTCGAGATCGCCCTCGTCAGGTCATCAGACAGCTTCCCGATAGAGCTGTTTATTACCAAAAACGCCGTCACACCCAATATGACTGCTGCCACAGCAACTGTATTATCGGGCGCAGGCAGGTTTTGGTGCCTTGCAGCGGAAGGGTCATTAAGTGCCCTTCTGAGATATCGCTGATAAGCAAGATAGTAGATCACAGCGCCCAGTATCAAAACAGCGGGGACAATAAAAACAATAGATTTCATAAAGATCTCCTCCCTTAAATATTAAATTCTCTGCGAAAGCTGTTATAATAGCTGCGTGTAACATCGACCAGTGTGCCGCCGGCCATAGTCAACACAAATTTTCTTGAAAAGCCGGGGCGTATATCCTTGATAAAGCCTTTATTGATCAGTGCACAGTTGCTTACCCGAATGAAGCTGCCCGCCAGCAGACCCTCCAGCTTATAGAGCCTGTCATAAGCCTTAAAGCACTCGCTCTCGGTATGCACCAGCATTTCATTACCGAAGCTCTCAATGAATACGATATCCTCGGTCTTTATACTTAGCCTCTCCCCCTTATCGTTCCTCACAGTAAGAAAGCCCTGCCGCACTTTTTCGGACAGGATAAGGTCTGCTTCATCGTCGATCTCGATACCCAAGCCAGTAAGCTCAGAGCAGATCTCGTCATACCTCTGCTCGCTTACCGAAAGTGTAAGCTTCATTTCACCACCGTCCTTTTTTATTACTCCCTTTTAACTTTTGTGCTGATAAGATAAATTGGAATTTGGCGAAGGGGGTCTGGGGGTCGACCGCAAAGCCCCCCATAAGCCGCCGTAAGGCGGCTTAACTCCCCCGGAGCATTGAGCTAAGATTTAGTTCATCGCTTCGGGGGGCATATCGGGGGGCTTTGCCTGCCTTCGCAGTAGGCAAGTGCCCCCCCGTACCCCCTTCGCAGGTGCACCTTATACAATACTGTAAATTCTCATTTATCCTATGAACGATTTAGTCAAAAGGGGATAAAATTATCATTTTTTTGCACCCATATGCCGACTTTGGGGGTATTACTTATGAAAGCTCAAAATTTAAGGAGGAGTTTAATATGCCTAAAAAAGAACGTACCGAAAATATGACCGACAGAGAATGGAGAAAACAGCGAATACTTAACACCTTCGGCCCCGAGGGTGTTATCGACGCCGGTGAGCCCGGTAATGATAACTCTCTGTATTTTTTTGACCCCAAGGTAGCTGATGAGTATAACAGCATAAAGCTCCCCGTGCCCGAGGGTATGACACCCGAAATGGTCGCTTTGGTGGCTATGGGCGCAGGTATGGACAAGGATAAATATGATTTCAAAAAGTCAAGAACAGCTTCAAGCCCGGGCGGTGATATAGAGACCTTCAACCAGGGCTTCCTCTACATGAACATCTGCGCTGATGAAAATCGTGTAAGAGGCTTCTCGGATATAATGGTAGATTCGAGAAAGCAGGCAAAGACAGCTCTTGATGCTTATGCCAGAGGCGACCATACACTTGTCGATAAGTACATCAAAAACGTTGCCGAGCAGGCAAAGAAGGCTAACCTTGCCGAAATCGAGCTCAACGGCGGTTCTGTTTGTGAAAGCCCTGCTCATGAAATGAGGCTCATTATCAATGACCTTATCAAAGACAACAAGTTCGGTGTAGGCGATATGTTCACCGAAAATGATAAGATCAGGTACAATGCTTCATCTGAATATATTCATTCAGTTGACAAGAGCAATGAAATAAAGAACCGCCTGCTTAAGGATCCGCCAGAGGCAGGAAGTGACGATCGCAAAAAACTTGTTGAGGAAATGATGTTTAACAAGATGCTCGCATCCTCCGGTACATATGGCCTTGATATCGGCACACAGGTAACAGATACCATAAAGAATATCTCAAACGAGTATAAGGACAGCATTTCCGCACCGCTTGGAAAGTATGAGGACAATGTTTCAGAATACTTTACCCATTATGGCTCAATGCTTAAAAAGGAAGATAACAGGACCCCTACCGAGGAGGGAATGGTATATCTCAATGCAGCATCGGGGCAGTTCCAGCAAACGCTTGATGTTGTACAGAAGACCTATATCTCACCGATATCCTTAATGCTCAATGAGCCGGACGGCAAGCAGAAGGTCAAGGATCTCTTTATCGGGCATATCAGGGAGCTTCCCGAATACAAGGCAATGATCGATGCCAAGACCCCCGATGAAATGAAAAAGGCTATAAATAATGCCGAGTCTCTCAAGCTTGAAGACCTTTCCGATAAGGTCGATATTGACAGCAAACTGCCCAAGACCGTTATGGAGAATGACCCCCTCTATATTGAAAACAAAAAGAACGCAGGTATAAATGTAAGCAAGGCCGTATGCCTTAGGAACTCAAAGTTCTTTACCGAAAAGCTCATAAAGATAAACAATGCGCAGGAAAATCTTGAGCAAGGCGAGTATGAGGACGAGTATGCTACGCAGCTAAGAGAAAAATATACAAAGCTAAAGGAGCTTAATGATAACCACGACCACACCAAGGGGCCTATAGGAAACGACCCCGAATACAAAAAGCTTGCTGATGAAACTATGGCGCTCAGCAACGCATATGATACCAAGCTCTCGGTGACAGGCTCGTTAAAGAATAATATCGATCTGCTCGAATCCAAGCCCAAGAGCATTTTCCAGTCGGGGCATCAGGACAGCACCGAGATCATCGCTTTAAGAGAAGCAGCCAAGAAGCTTAAGGAAATGGCAGATAACTTTGACTACCTAAACGGCGGCGATATAAAGGACGACCCCAAGTATCAGGAGGCCGCTCTTGAGGCCTATAAGGCAAGCGTTGCTTACCGCAAGAAGGTAGCTAAGGGCAATATCAACAAGAAGGGCTGGGAGCCCGGCTCTGATATGGGTAAGGACCGCTACAAGGGCGCTACCGAGCTTCAGGCCTTAGCAAAGAGCATCGCCCCGGAGCTTATCGAAAATTATATGGCTGCGGAGGCTCAGCGTGATTCTATCGAGAACAATGCCAATAATAAGAAGGACTTTGACAACCTCTACAAGAACACTCTTGATTCTCTTAAGCAGGCAAACCCTATGCCGATAGGCGTACATAATGAGGCAGAAAACAAGATGGCGGAAATGTTTGCACAAAACAAGGCAGCAACAAGCATCGCAAGACTTATCGCTATCAAGACCATAAACAATAAGTATGAGCAGATGATCAAAAGCGGCGAGATCAAAAAGATCGACAACTCCAGCAAGTTCAATCAGAATATAGTAGACTGCACAAACAACATTTTGAAGCGTGACGGTTTCAAGAGAATGATGAAGGATAATTCTGTTGAGGATCTTGTAAACGCCGCATCTGTAAATAACGGCAAGGGGCTTATGGCTAAGCTCGGCCAGGCTCATATCAAGGTCGGCAGCGAGAAGGCTCTGGCTCAGGTAAAGGCAAAGAAGCAGCCCGCAGCAGAGGCACAGAAGGCACCTAATGCTTTAGGCAAATAATAAAAACAGTAAAATAGAGCCGGGGCACTTTGGTGTTCCGGCTCTATGCGTTATATTTGTGAGGAAAGCTATGAAAACTGTAATTTATATCCACGGAAAAGGCGGCAGCCCCGATGAAGCAAGCAGCTACGCCCACCTCTTTAAGGGGGCTAAGGTCATCGGAATGGGATACAGCTCTCAAACACCGCAGCAGGCCGTCAGGGAGTTTCCTGCGATGTTTGATAAGCTTGCTGCGGGCAGCAGCGAGGTAATACTGATTGCAAACAGCATCGGTGCATATTTTGCTATGCTCTCACTTGCACATATGCCTATCCAAAGGGCATTTTTTATATCCCCTATCGTAGATATGGAGCAGCTCATTCTCGGTATGATGAAGCAAGCGGGTGTTACAGAGGCTATGCTCTTTGAGCAGGGCGAGATCGTTACGGATACGGGTGAAACGCTGTCTGCGCAATACCTTCGGTTCGTAAGAGAGCACCCCTTATGCTGGCACGTCCCGACAGAGATACTTTACGCAAGCGGTGATGCGCTTACAAGCCTTGAAACGGTCACTGCCTTTGCAAGAAATACAGGTGCGGGGCTGACTGTTGCACATGGCTGCGAGCACCGGTTCCACACGGCAGAGCAAATGGAGACCCTGTTTTTCTGGCTTCAAAAACACACGACCCCCTGATCATTTGTGCACCTGCATAAGGCTCAGGCTATGATAAACCTATATGCACACTTCTCGGCTTCTTTATCGTAAAGGAAGCCTTTTTTCTTTGCGACAGCCTCCGAGAGCCTTGCAAAAAGCCTGTGCGTCGCCAAAAGCGCCCGCTCACAATCGGCAGTGTCGTAATGTGCAAAGCAGCCCTCAAGCTCGCCAAGAACATCGCTTTCTGCCCAGCTATCCAAAAACCTTCCGTCATGCCATACATCGGTAACACCCATACAAAGCCGATACTGCTCGACTATCTTGAGCAGCTTATTTTTCAGATAAGCATCTATACACATTTTCGCCGCCCAAAGCTCACCACGCCTAAGCTTTTTACTCGCCCATATATTGTGAAAATAAAAGTCGCTGACGAGGTTGTCAAACTCCTCACCCGTCATTTCAGGGGGAGAAACGCCAAGGGTCACATACTGCGGTATCAGCTCGGAAAGCCCGTCAATATCATACAGCAGCTTATAGCCCCTGTTCATCACCCACCCCGCTTCGCCGTTCTTTAGGGCTTTTCTAAACTGCTCGGGCGTGAAGATGATCATATCGACATCTCTGCCGCCTTCATAGATGCACCTTCGTTCCTTGCCGCCGCCCAGGGTCGGCTCTATGAACGAAATGCTCACCTTGCCTAAAAGCATTGGGTACTCCCCCGAATACCACCTCTGTACTTCATTCGTCACGATAATAAGGTCAAGGTCTGAAAACTCATCAGCGGCTGCTTGCTGCCTTGTCAATGAGCCTATAGCTATCACCGCACGTATATTTTTGTCCTTTTCCGCACAGGCGCACAGCTTTTGTGTAATATCCGCATATCGCCCGTTAATGCTCATAATATCGCCTCCGATCAAAGCTCTCTTTGTTAAATTATACTATGTGAGGTAACGCTTGTCAATGTAAAGACTATTACAAAAATGCATACTTTTGTATTTGATATAGGTATTTGTAATACAGCGTTTCTTATGCTATAATTATAATCAGACAGGAGGCGGGGCAGATGAAAAAGGCAATAATTGCAACACTTGTAACAATAGCGGCAGCCGCAGGGGGAATATTCTTATATTTGCACAGCGGGCAAAAGCCTGCTGACACGCAAAGCTCATCGGCAGCGAGCGTTCAAACTACAGCTTCATTACAAGCCGGAGCGAAAAAGGCAGCCGAAAGCCTTGCCCCCGCAGACACCGCAGGGAGCGAGCCAAAGGAGGAGACCTTACAAATAAAAATGGAAATATCGGGCATACCCGTAAGCGTTGAATGGGAGCAAAACGAAGCTGTAGAGGCGTTAAAGGAGCTTTGCAAAAGCGAGCCGCTAAGCATACAAATGTCAATGTACGGCGGGTTTGAGCAGGTCGGTGATATAGGCGCCCCGCTTCCCCGAAACGACAGCGAGACAACTACCAACCCCGGCGATATAGTGCTCTATTCGGGAGATAAGCTGGTAGTTTTCTACGGCTCTAACAGCTGGAGCTATACAAGGCTCGGCCACATCACCGACAGCGGCAGCTATACACTCGAGCAGCTGCTCGGCGAGGGTGACACGGCTGTAACGATAAGCTTCTCGTAATGCGAAAAGGGAGGTAAATATGCTTATAAAAAGATCTCTTTGTATGATCACAGCCTGTGCAGTGCTCATGCTTATAGGCTGCGGGGCAGACAGCTCATCATCAAGAGCCGCTTCGGCGGGCGGTGACAACAAGGCTGCCGACAGTGCCGATATGCAGACGCAGGACAAGACTATGCCCACAAGAAAGCCTATGGAAAACGGCACTGGGATAAATATGTATTTCGGCGACACGGTCATACCCGGCGTGCTAAATGACAGCGAGACCGCTAAGGCGCTTATCGCAAAGCTGCCCTACACGCAGAAGGTGAGCAGGTATTCCCACGATTTCTGCGGCGTTACCGAGGAGCTGCCGTATGATGAGAGCGATGTCCACTACGGCTGGCTAAACGGCGATATCGACTACGCCACAGATGCGCCCTATTTCACTATCCTCTTTGAGGACGAGGACGTTTCATCAAAATACGGCTATCAGGTAAACATAGGCGTTATCACCTGCCCGCTAAGCGACATAAGCCGCCTTGAGGGTGACTATGAGGTCAGGATAGAGCTGGCAGAATAAAACTAAAAACGGCAGGGATACTTCCCTGCCGAATTTTTATGTGTGATATAGTAGTGTGTCTTAATTCATGCCCAAAACATTGTTCTTCACCGGGTTTTGCATTTCAAGCTCCTTCTGGTGCTGCATCTGATCCTTCCGGGCTTCGTTTGCCTCTACCGTCTTGACCGACTGCTGGAGTACCTCTAAAAGCTCAAAGCCGTTCGTTGCCTTACTTCTTATGTCATTAAGCTTATCAATATTTGTTATCCCCTTCATCATAGCCCGGAAGTCATCTCTTTTCTGAATATCATTAGCCACCTCTTCAAGATACTCATCATTAAGAAATTCATTGATATTCTCATCTATCTCTTCCTTGGTCAGCCTCTCACCGGCGCCTGCTTCAGCCATATCCTCCTGTGCTGCTATCATCGTTTTGATCTGTCTCTCAGCCACCTGTGCCGCTATGATCTTTGCAAGCTGCCCGCCGAAAGCTGCCATCTTATCGTCAAATACGTCTTTATCGTCCATTCCCTCGGTGCTCATATTCATCAGCTGCTCCTGATACTGTGATACCTTGTTCCGATCTGCGCTCATTTCAAGCTCGGTATCATTTACCTTTTCCTCAAAGGCCTTGTTTTCCTCATCGTTTAGCTTTTTGAGCATCTCGGGGGTATTGGTGACAGCCTTCATCACCTTTTCGGCAAATTCGCTGTTTGACTTGGCAGCCTCCGCCTCGAGCTGTTTTAGCTTTTCAACGTATACCTCGTAGGTAAATGCCATATCTCTCTTGCGCTTGCCGTTTTTTTCCTCCTTGCTGTCCATATACATATTGGCAGTGCAGCCGTCGATCATCTCGCTGACCAGGTCAACAAGCTTTTTATCATTTTCCGCTGCCTTTACCGTCTGCTTTATGTACTTAAGGTCTGCCGCCGCAAGCTCCATTGAAAGCTCATGCTCAAAGTTTGCCTTGTGCTGCTCCCAGTGTGCGCCGTTTATAGCCCTGACACGTTTATTATCATTCTTCTCATCTACTATAAACTCGTGGCCATTAACATCTTCGTGGTTAGCGATGTTGTCACGCTCGTTTTCGGGCTTTTTGAGGTCATCAAAATACTTCTGCTCAAAGTTCTTGATATGCTTGTCAGCATTGTCCATATCCTGCTTGAGCTTGCGGGCTACCTCTCTGAGCTTTGCAGGGTCGGGAGTCTCCTTGTGCCATTCCTCGGCCCATTCCTTGCTATGGTCGAGCATACTTGCGTAATCCTTGACAACATCAAGAATACCGATATCCTTAGCAGACTTTTCTACCTTGGCGGGGTCCTTGAACTTGTTTTGGGTATAATGCTTGCCGCACTCCTCAGGCTCAAGGTCGAGCAGGTAGTCGGTCATTTTCTCGATGCCGTTTTCTCCGTAAAGCCTTAAAGCAGGGCTCTGGCCAAAGCCTATACCCTTCTGCGCCGCCGTGTATTTATTCTTTACGATACCGGTCACAGTCATCAAAAGCTCATGCCCGGGCTTATCTGCATATTTTTTCTCTATATTCTCAAGCAGCTTGATATCCTTTTTTAACTGATTCTGTAAATTCTTGCCGTTTACATTGATAAGTGAAGGGATATGTTCATCTATAGCCCCTTTTACAAAATCAGCACTTGAGCCTGTGAAAACCTTGCCATCATCATTTATATATTTTATCTCGTCATCATCATTAAAGGGTGATATCTCGTTGCCCTTTTCGTCCTCATAGGCAGTAGCATTGGTAATACCGATAGCTGCATCATTTGCATATCTTACCTGATCCCTCAACGGGTCGTCAGCGGGCAGCAGTGAATAGATCTGCTGCCACTGTGTCATCGTATTCAACTGTGTTTTTATCTGACTTCTTTTTACAAGCTTAGGCTTAGGCATAATCGATTCCTCCGAATAATAATATCTCTCAGCGGCAATTATTTGCCGTCTCTGTAGTATATACCCTCAAAGCTGCGAAATGGGTGCAAGAATAAAAGCTTCTTTTTTCTCCCGTGCGGCCGTTTGCCCCGATATTTTTCCCCATAATAAGCGATCTCGCTGCCACGGCAAGCCCGAATGGGCATCTGTCGGCGAAGCCGACACAATACCTATTACCTATTAACTATTAACTATTACCTAACAGTGCAAAGCGGCACTGCACCCAAACCGTTCGCTGCGGGGTATAATATATAGGGGGTATCGTCCTCCCGTACTTACGCATTATAAAGGAGCGTTGATATAAATGCAGCAAAACACACAAAGCAGAAGGCTTATAAGGCGCCTCGGCGTGCTCTCGCTCATACTGACGGCGTTATTTGCAGTTACTATGATAGTGATCGTACTTGTCACCCGAGGGCATCTCGATATATATATCGGCGATGAGCGAGACACCCTGAGCTTTGTCCCGCAAAATGACAGAGTAACGGTAGAGCCCGCCCCATATGACGAGAACTACCTGCGAATAAACGCAAAAAAGCGGGGCGATGCCGTAATAGAATACCCCGAAAATGAAGGCGGCTTTGAATATGTCAAGGTGCTCCCCGGCGGGGTCGTCTATGATGTTTTGAGGGGCGGCTTTTCGGGCTATAAGCAGGTCACACTGACAATTACTGTCTATACTGCCCTTATGGCGGTAATATTCATCGTTTCATTCATACTTCGGTGCAGGCACGAGCTGTTTTCCTATACCACCCTGTACTTTGGCGGAACAGCGCTGTTTCTCAGCTTCGTTTCGGTAATGCTGATTTTCGACTGCATAAAGATCCTGACAAACTCGAAGGACTTTTTTATGTTAAGCATCTACTTCTCGATAAAATCCGCAGGCTCTATGTTTATGTTCTACAGTATGCCGCTTATGATCGTATTTGCGCTTGCCCTGGCTGTCAGCAACATCTCACTTATCGGGCACGAGGGTAAGAAGTTTGTAAACCTTTTGGGGCTTATACTCAGCCTTCTTATCCTAGGCGGCTATGCATTTTATTTCTTTCTTGACAGGCTTTTCTTTATGGGCAGCGAATGGCAGATGCGTATCTACGGCACTATAGAGAGTGTCTATACTACAGCCTTCGTTTACGGCGAGGCTATGCTTCTAAGCTCTGTCCTCTGCGGGCTCATCGCCGCTAAAAAGAGACCCTCCTATAACAAAACGCATATCCTGATCCTCGGCTGCTCGGTAGGTGATGACGGAAAGCCGCTCCCCCTGCTGCGGGGGCGTATCGACCGTGCGCTCGAATTTGCGGCCGAACAAAAGGAGCACGGCGGCCGGCAGATAAAATTCGTCCCCTCCGGCGGGCAGGGCAGCGACGAGGTAATCTCAGAGGCAGAGTCGATGAAGCGCTACCTTATCTCAAAGGGCGTTGATGAGGCCTATATCCTCCCCGAAGGCAGATCGACAAATACGGTAGAGAATATGCGCTTTTCGTATGAGCTTATAAAGGCTGACTGCGAAAGCCCCGAGATAGCCTTTTCGACCTCGAACTACCACGTTCTCAGAAGCGGTATGATCTCAAGCGCCGAGGGGCTTGACGCCGAGGGCATAGGTGCCCGCACAAAGTGGTATTTCTGGCCAAACGCTTTTATAAGGGAATTTGTAGGCCTGCTTGTCAGCAAGCGCAGCAGACATATTTTCTGGGCACTGTTCCTGACTGCTGTTTTTGCGCTGATGAATATGCTTATACCTATGTGAGCCTTGACGCATAAAAAACGGAGCTGCTGCATCGTGCAACAGCTCCTTATTTTTATCATTCAACAGTAAGTATCTGTGAAAAGCCCGTTATCTCGAGAATATCAAGGATATCCTCGCTGCAGCCTGTCACTGTCATTTCGCCGCCCTGCTTGTTCATAGCCTTTTGCGCAGTGAGCAGTACTCTAAGCCCGGCAGACGAGATGTATTCAAGCCTTCCAAAATCGAAAACAAGCCTTTCTGCGCCGTCTAAGCCGCCCTTTATCTCGGCCTCAAGCTCAGGGGCTGTTACGGTGTCGAGCCTTCCCTCGACCTGAAGCGTTAAAGTATTTTGATCCTGAGTCTTGTTTATTGTCATTTATATGTCAGCTCCTTTAAAACAGTGTTATCTCAAGCATTGTAAGGTCGTCGAACTGGTCAGCCTCGCCAACGAAATCATCTACTGCCGACTTGATGCTTTTAAGCATCTCGCTGGGCTTGCAGCCGATGTTTTTGTTCATAGCCTCAAGCAGCCTGTCTGTTCCGAAAAGCTCCTCGGAAATATCCGTCGCCTCCGGCACGCCGTCGGTATATAGGAAGAGCGAGCCGCCCTTTTCGAGCGTGAACTCATATTCCTTATACTTTGTTCCTTCAAGGCTGCCGATAACGAAGCTGTGCTTATCCTTAACCAGCTCATACTCACCGTTTGCTTTTCTGATAATTGGGTATTCATGCCCTGCGTTCGCAGCGGTTATCTTTCCTGTTGAGATCTCAAGCACGCCCAGCCAAACGGTAACGAACATATCCTCCTCGTTATTCTGGCAGATGACGTTATTTGTAAGCTCCAATGCCCTTGCAGGCGAGTTCCCCTGCATAGCGAAGTTGTTTATAAGGATCTTAGACATCATCATAAACAAAGCCGCAGGAACGCCCTTGCCCGAAACGTCAGCCATAACAAGGCCTAAGTGGTCATCATCAATAAGGAAGAAATCGTAGAAATCTCCGCCGACCTCCTTGGCAGGGTCCATTGATGCGAAGATATCAAACTCGTTCCTCTCGGGGAACGGCGGGAAGATATTCGGGAGCATATCTGCCTGGATCTTCGTTGCAAGCTCCAGCTCTGTTCCTATACGTTCCTTTTCCTTGGTTATCTCTGTTATATCCCTGATATACTTTCTCGTCTCTGCCGAGAGGTCTGCAAGGCTTTGTGCGAGCACCTCCACCTCATCGCCCGTTCGGTAAGCGTCCTCCATTTCAAAGACCTGGTCGGTCCCGATTATTGAGGTCATACGTTCTGTCATCTGCTCTACGGGGCGAACTATCTTATTAGCCACCGCCATAGCGCCCAGAACGCCGAATATAAGTACAACACCTATCATTCCTATAGTTATCATTCTTGAATAATCGGTGCCTTCTCTATACCTTGCGGTCGAGTTCTCATTTATGCGGTCATACTCTTCAAGCATAAGCTTGGTAGGCTCATCTATCGCAGATTTCTGAACTACCGAAATAACAGCCCAGCCGACAGTTTTCATAGGCGAGCCCGTCATATAGTATTCCTTGCCGTCTATCTCTACAGTCTTAACGGGGGTCTGCGCACCGAGCGCCTCGGTAACAAGGGTTGCGAGGACGCTATTGTCACTTTCTCTGAGGTCTACCGCCTTATCGGCAGTTTCTACCTCAAACAAGCCGTTATTATCGGGGGCAAATACGATCTGCCCCTCATTGTTCACTATGCAGAAGAAGCCGCTGCCGCTGTCGGAGTTCTGAACGCTTTCCTCAACATCTCCGAGTACGAAATCTATACCGACAACGCCAAAGAGCTCGCCGTCCACGATAACAGGCGCCGAGCAGGTGATCCCGACAGTATCGTTAAAGGCGTCACGCTCGATGCCCGTAAAGAAAATATCTCCCTTTTCCACCGCACCGACATACCAAGGCCTCTCACGCACGTGGAAGGGCTTTTGCACGCCGTTTTCATCAAATTTATCCTTTTTGCTTGTACCGACGCCGATATGCGTTCCGTCAGACAAGCCTATATAGCAGCCGCCGATAACATCATTGTGCGACCACATAGCCATAAGTGTTTCAGACATATGTGCCGCTATCGGCAAAAGCTCTGACTGCGTATAGTCTACGCCCTCTTCAAACAGCACATGAGCGCTGAGTATACCGTCCTTTTCAGGGTCGGGCGGAGCGAACGGTGCAGGCTCCAAAGTATCACGCTGCTCAAAAAGGCTCTGCGCAAGTGCCCTCAGCACCTTGATATTATCTTCTACCTCGGCGAATTTCTGGTTTGCCGCATCTGCCTGCAAGGAGTTTGTTTTAGCCATTGAGCCGTCTACCACATCTTTCATGGTATCGCCCGAGACCTTTTCGATAGCCTCCTGCTGCTCGGTACGTGCTGAACCGACCACCTTGCTAAGATGATAGGAGTTATACACAGTCACTCCTGCAAAAAACGCTATCTGAACAAGAATAAGTATAAGCACAAGGTTAAGTATCTTATGCTGCAATCCGCCAAAGGTTATGCCAAAAAGCTTTTTCATCGGCTCACCTCAGCTTTTTCTCAAGTGTCAGGATATTTTTGCCGTCAATGTATGCATATCTTACATCGTCCATACTCTTTTTTACCATAAAGATACCCAGGCCGCCCACGCTCCTGTCCTGTGCGGAAAGGGTGACATCGGGATCCTCCTTTGCAAGCGGGTCGTAAGGAACGCCGCTGTCCTCAAAGGTTATGAGCACACTGTCGCCCTGCGTCTCGACAGTTATTCCTGCCATACCTATACTCGGGGTATATGCATAGTGTGCGATATTTACAAAGATCTCCTCTACTGCGAGCTCGATCTGCATCTGCGCCTTCATAGAGCAATCTGCCGCCTCGAGCTGCTCGTCAATAAATTCCGTTACCTTATCCAGGCTGTCAGTCTCAGCCTTTATATCTAACCTTGCCATAGACACCTCCGTTTAGCTCAAAACTCATATAAACTTTTCATATTCCTACTTGTTCTTTTATTATACTACTTTTATATGTCGGTGTCAAGGTTTATGAGCACACTGTTCCTCAGCTCCTCCCCGAGCCGTTTAATAAAATTCGCCCCGGCGATGCCCGTCTGCTTGTACCCCCACTTTTTAAGCAGGAGGTTCACAGCTTTCTCGGTACCGTTTCCGAAGACATTGTCGTTATTGACACTCTGCGTTATCAGCTTTCTCGCCTTAGCGAGAATGAGCAGCTGCTTAAAGGCAAGCACGCCTATGGTTTTCTTACCCTTCTTGTAGCCCGATTTGTCTAAG
>JAFRYW010000193.1 GCA_017442845.1 Ruminococcus sp. | reverse complement strand
TGTGCATTGTGCATTGTGCATTGGATCAAATTCTCATTTTCCTCACAAGCGCATAAAAGCCGCACAAGCCCTGCTGGGGCTCATGCGGCCTAGCTTTAGCTTATATACTTTTCCAAGATCCTTGCAGGCTCTGCGAGGATAGACATAGCAGTCCCAAGTGCCTTGTTCACGTCATCATCGGAGAACTCTGAGGAGACCTCCTTTGCGTGCACAAGTGTCGAGCGCCCTATCTCTGTCTGATATTTGCAGATAGATTCGAGCTGCTTTATAGCCTTGGTCTCGAGATCCTGATATACAAGCTTTATATCGTTTACGATGTTTATTCTTATATCATCATAGTTTTCAAGGGCTATGTCGATAATATTGGTAGTCTGCTTTTTCTTTTTAAGGATAGCCGAGAATGATGTCATTGTTGCCGGCGGGAAGGTCTCGCTTGTTCCGAAGAGCTTGACGCCCATTACCGAGCGGGTAACGTTTTTATTCATGCTCATCATTATCCTGTCAACGCTCGTTGACTGCGTCACCTCGGAAAGATCCTTGATGCCGAGCTTTTCGGCAAGCTCACGTGAGATCTTTTCTACGACCTTATTGATAGCCTCTCTGTGGATCTCTATGCAGGTGCGGTAAGCCTCGCCGACCTTTTCCATAAGGAACGGGTAGAAAAATTTCTCGATATCCTCAGCGCTGTAAACAGGCTCGCCGTTCTCGTCCTTGTTAAGGCACTCGAGGATACTCTTTCTCAGTGCAGCGAAGAACTCGTACATCCACCGCTCTGCCTGCTGCTGCATCTCGACGATACTCAGGTGAACAAGCGGCTTTTTCTCTTCAAGCGCCGACTCGATCTTCTGCGCCTCGCTCTCAAACTCCTCGGATACTGCATCGAGCTTTTGCTTGTCAAGTGCGCTCATCTCGTGGAACATATTCATCTTGGCGCTCGTCTCGTCTACCATTTGCTTTAGCATAGAGATAACACGCTTTGTGCGTATAATGTCCTTCTGCATCATTATATCACGCTTTAGCGAAAGCTCGAACTTGAAGAACTGGCTCTCGTAGAACTCCCTTGTGCCCTTATCGGCGGGGCGGCGCTGGTTTGTTTTTCTTGCAAGCTCGTCTGCACCGCTTATGCCGTAAACAAATGCATTCGGTACTATCTCGGCAGCTATGCCCTCAAAGCGCTTCATTATCTTATCAACGTCCTCCTGGGTGCCGAGCGCATCTATCATATTAACTAAGATATACAGCATACCGAACCTCTGCGGCTGGATATGCGAGCCTAAAAACACCTGCTCTGTCTCGGAAAACGGCAGCAGTGCCGAGGTCGCATACATAACAGCATCGGCATTGACAAGGTAGTCTGTTACCTGCCTGTCAAGGTCATCAAGGTCTGACAGACCGGGGGTATCTACTATCCTCATTTCCTTAAGTATCGCCGAGTTATCCTTTATATCAAGGTACTCTATCTTCCCGGGGAAGAACTTTTCCCTTGCCTCCAGCCTCTCACGGGTCGTGTCACGCATTGTAAGGCGCATTCTCTTTCCGTTATCAAAGACCGCCTCAACGCCCGGCACTCTGCCGTAGGTTATCTCATTTATCGTATACGTCTCGGGGGAAACGTTCGTAGGCGCTAAGTCCTTTCCGAGCAGGGCGTTTATTATAGTGCTCTTGCCCCTTTTGAATTCACCCAGGATCACCAGCGTGAACGGCTCGTTTGAGCGCTTTTCGATAAGCTCGTCCCACTCAACGAGGTTGTTTATAAATTCCTCGCCCAGTATCTTTGAGATCATTTCGTCGTCGATGATCATTTTGAGCCTTGCTCTTACCCGTTCGATATCGTCGTGTGAATTCGCATATAGTGTCTTGTCCTCCAAATTCACACCTCCCTCTCGGTACCCATGATAAGGTTGCAGCGAATGTCGCACATCTGCTGCGAGCGAAGCTGGTAGCCGGGTCTTTTTATATCCATTCTCCAATTATACAGCGTAACACATTCAAGGAAGTCCATTCCTGCGATTATACGCCTTCTTATCGAGGGCAGCTCTGTGCCGAGGGCAAGGCGCCTCGGCTCCTTCTCTTCCCTGATCTTATCGTAAATGTCAAAGAGCTCCTCAAAGCCCATACTCTCACATTTTCTGCCGAAAAAGTCTGTATAGCCCTTTTCGTACAGATCGCACACCAGCTTGCCGAAATACTTAGGCTCATCAAGGCAGATCATTCCCGCCCTGTCGGCTGTTATATCCGCATACCTTGCCCAGTCGATGAGCGTATGCACGAGCTGGTTGCTGACGGGCTGCTTATAGTTGTGCTCGGTAGGCTTATAGCAGTCCTTATTATAGTTTAGGTATGTAAACGCAAAGCAGAATGCCGTATGGTTATTTTGCAGCCTTCCGCACTCGCTTCCTATGAGAAACTTAAGCTCCTCCGGCGTGCAAAGCCCCAAAAGCCCCTTTGATATCACCACCGACGGCTCAAAGCTGTCCGAGGTAAGCGAATAGATCCTCGGGTGCTCGTCCTCACTTATCAGAAGTATCGGCGGATTAAGCTCCAGCCTTTCGGAGCATTTTTTGAGTATATCATACACCTCGGGGTATTTGAGCGGCCCTGCCTGGATGCAGTTCATATAGCACTCCTTACCCTCAGCAGATATATCACCTGTGGTTATAGCCCTATAAAGCCTTCCCCAGCCGCCTACGCCCGAGAGCTTCTGCCTTACGGCAAAGTCCGAGTCGAACGCATAGTCAAGCGAGCCGCCGACAACGTGGTTGTCAAAGCTTCTTGTATAAACGTTCAGGTAGGTACGAAAGCTTGTATCTATCTTAAGCAGGGGGTTGCCCATTTCCTCCGCCTGCTCTGTCACAGTATTCTCATTACTCAGAGAATCAGCCAATTATATCACCTCTTGTTCAATGCATTTGCATTTTGAAATAAACAGTTTGCATCGGAACACAAAAACAAGGGCTGCACCGCACAAAGATCGTGCGTAAGATGCACAGTCAGATCGCCCAAGTTATTCCGCTTCCTCTGTGAGCGCCTTTCTAAGCGCATAAGCATCAGAAACGATCTTTGATGCCTTTTCTGCTATGTCATGCAGCCTGTCCATTTCCTGCTCGGATATATGGCTCTTCTCTGCCTTCATATTGTTCAGGTTGTCGAGAGTTTCCTGTGTATCACGAAGGATTATCTCCGTCTCGTCCTCAATCTTGGTCTTGAGGCCCTCAAATGCAGTGAACACCTGCTTTCTGACCGTCTCGGTAAAGTCGGTATTTAGTCTCATCTCGTGGAACTGCTTCTTTACCTGCGTCTTGAAGTTTGCCTTATACTTATCTATCCTCTCGTTAACGAGCAGCTTATCGATCGCAAACGAGCTCGTAAACGTACCCGCAAGCCCTGCAAGTGCCATTAAGCACAGCGTAACAGGTGCCGATGCAAGGCCGATAAAGCTTGCAAGCATCATAGCTGCATAGTAGGTCGCCGAGAAGCCCGCAAACGCCGTTGCACCGCCTAAGAGCGCACCCTTGATGCCCGCCTCTCTGAAGCCTAAGAACGCACCGCCCACACCGAACGAGCCGATAGCAGCGCCCGTCACCTTATCAGCTATGCCGCCGTTTTTAGACACACGGTCGGAAACTGCGAACATCGACTGGATACGGGAAACAGACTCAAAGAACTCGTCCTCAAAGTCCTGCAATCTTTCAGCCTCGACATTTATCGCAACGTTGATAGAGTTTTGTATCTGCTCGCAGATAAGCTGCGCCCTTGTCTCGATATTCTCACGGATCTTATCGGTAAGCTTGCTCGTTACGATCTTGAGCCTGTCCTTCTTAAAGTCATCAGAGGACATCTGGAAGCCGTCGATGACCTCCATAGCCGCCTCCTCGATATTTGACCAGTAGCTGTCAAGCACGGGCTGCAGGTCTGCAAACACCTTATTTGCAGCGTCGTTTATCTTAACGAACTCCTCACGCTTTTTGTTTCTTATCGACTCGATCTCGCCGATAGCTGCGGAGTATTTCTTCATAAACTCATCATTTTCCATCATAAGAGCGTTTTCCTGCATAACAACGCTTCTCATGATCTCAGTGCCCGAGTTTGTGATCTTATTTGCAAGGATCTGAAGTGCGATAACGCCCCTCTCCTTAGTCAGCATAGTTTCAAGCGCCTTTTCAAACTCGGGGAAGTTGCTCTCCTCCAAGAGATTCGGGTCCTCGATCTTCTTTGCCGTAAGGGCACGCTTTGCATACACGCCGATAACTCTCGGTGTGCCGATCTTTCTCTTATATGCTGCAAACTCTCTCGAATCCTCACCCATTACCTTTTTAGCCTTTTCCATAACGTAGCGGGTGATCCTTGTCCTTACAGTCTCGACGATCTTATTCTCGTCCTCCCTTGCAAAGGTACCGAAGCAGTTTACAACGAATATGATCCTGCCCACATCTGAGGTGAGCATTTTCTTCTCAAGAAAATCCTTCTCAAACTGCGAGAAGGGGCTGTTTGCAGAAATAACAAAAACCGCCGCATCTATCTTGGGAAGGATAGAAAGGGTAACGCTTGTCATCTGCTCGTCATCATTAAGGCCGGGGGTGTCTATTATGTCAACGTTGTTCTTGCAAAACTCGGTGTCATAATAAACTGTCGCTTCCTTAACGGTCTCAGCCTTCTCCTCGCTCTCGGCGGTGAGCTTTGTAACGTAGTCTGCAAGCTTGTCGATATCGACCTTTTCGTGGCTGCCGTTTTTGTATTCGACAGACACATAAGGATCCTTAGAATACGTAACACGGTTGAGAGTTGCCGTTGCAGGCAAAACGTCAGCAGGAAGCACCTCCTGCCCCAGCAGGGCATTGATAAGGGTGCTCTTGCCTCTTTTGAACTCGCCGACGATAGCGACCTCGAAGTGCTCGTCGCTCGTCTTTTCTATCGTTTCCTTGATGGAATCGGCGGTATTGGGGAGCTGTACGCCCTCGCTAAGCTCAAGAAGCGTCCTAAGATTAGCGGTAAGCTCGGTAACTGTTTTACGGTAGGCGGCGTACCCGCCGTAGTCGATAAGCTTATCCATTTTTGACCTCCAGACATTTATTTTTGATTTATCTGTTTTTAATACTTTGCTCAAAGTCAAAATGACACAGCTCTCAGCCCATCTGTCCAATTTTTTACACATCGTGAAATTTATCTATATATTCACAGATAACATTATACCACATTTTTTCGCAAACTGTCAATAAATTGGTAAAAATGTATAATAATTATAGGTAAATGCACAATAAATCGGCACTCTTTTTTGGCATTTTCAACAAATAGCTACACAAAAATCATGTCGGTTTGTCAATGATATGATACAAAGATTTCAAAAAAGTTCACCATTTGAAAGGAAGGCGCTGATATAATCAGCAGGAGACTTCCAGTTCAATGGGCGCATGGGAAATCTATTGTAATTTCTGCTGTGTACAGCAAGCTGCTTTTTGAAGTCATCAAACGAATAAAACCTGTGCGTTGCATAGAAATATTCGTTGTCTTTGCGGTGAGAACGCTCGACTTTGCCGTTGTGCCTCGGTGTG
>JAFRYW010000192.1 GCA_017442845.1 Ruminococcus sp. | reverse complement strand
TACAATGTTACCCTTAAGATGATCCTGCTCACCCACGGGCACTTCGATCACATAGGCGCAGCCGCCAATCTTCAGGAGAAAACCGGCTGCGAGGTCTATGTTCATGAGGACGACCTGTATATGGTGCAAAACAGCGACCTTTCAAAATCGGGCTTCCCGGGGATAGGCGTTATAAAGAGCGTTAAGAACGCCACCCCCATAACCGAGGACGATATCATAAAGCTTGACGAGGTAGAATTCGATGTGCTGCACACGCCGGGGCATACCCCGGGGAGCGTTTGCTACATCACGGGCAGCGTTATGTTTTCGGGCGACACGCTCTTTGCACGCTCGATCGGCAGGACTGATATGCCGGGCGGCGATATGGCTAAAATGGAGCAGTCTCTTGAAAAGATCAAGGACTTAGGCGGCGACCTTACCGTCTACCCCGGCCATATGACCCCCACCACCCTCGACACCGAGAGAAGGGCGAACCCATACCTGAATCTTAGGTAATAGGTAATAGGTGAGGTGCTTTGATGAAGCTGATATTGAGCGGCAACGATTATAAATATGAGGCTGAGGGGGTATTGAAGCTCTTTATCCCTGCGACGCTGTTTGAGATAAGCTATGTCGATGAGGACTTTGTTCCCTACGGTATAGAGGGCGACTTTGCGTTTGTCGGGCGTTCTCTGCGTGATGAGGGCTTGCTCTGTCTTGCTATGTGCAGGGTAGGCGAGGAAACATCTCACGACTTTAGCTTTTTATACCCCGATATGGAGGATATTGAAAACGAGTGCGAGCTTTCTCTTTGCAGAAGCCTCTATGAGTGCCTTTCATTCCTTACCGGCAAGAGCCCCGAATGGGGCGTTATCACGGGGGTAAGGCCTGTAAAGCGCATAAATCTGCTGCTAAGGCAGGGGCTTGATGAGGGTGAGATCTATAGCCTAATGAGGGAGCGCTACCTCTGCTCGGATAAAAAAACATCTATCGCCCTAAAGACCGCCTATGCACAGGAGGAGATCTTAAAGACCCTTAAAGACGACAGCTTCGGGCTTTATGTCTCGGTGCCGTTTTGCCCGACGAGGTGCTCTTACTGCTCGTTTGTGTCGCAGGCGATAGAGGGGTGCGGCAAGATGATTCCCGAATACGTGCGGCAGCTCTGCGAGGAGGCCGACTTTACCGCTGATATATGCAAGGAGGCGGGCATTTACCCCGACAGCATATATTTCGGCGGCGGCACGCCCACAACGCTCTCCGCCTCGCAGCTTGAAGTGGTAATGGGCAGGCTGGCGGGGTGCTTCGACCTTAGCCGAGTGCGTGAATACACCGTCGAGGCGGGCAGACCCGATACCGTGACAAGAGAAAAGCTTGAAACGATAAAGAAAATGGGCGCAGGCAGGGTGTCGATAAACCCGCAGAGCCTTAATGATAACGTGCTGCGTGCTATAGGCAGGCGGCATACGGCAGAGCAGTTTTTTGAAGGCTTTGCGCTTGCAATGGGGATCGGCTTTGATGTTATAAATACCGACATAATAGCTGGGCTGCCCGAGGATACGCTTGAAAGCTTCAAAAGCACGGTCGATAGGCTTATAGAGCTTAGGGCTGAGAACATAACCGTTCACACCCTGTCTATCAAGCGTGCCGCAAGGCTTAACCGGGGCGGCGAGGGTGCGCTGCAAAGCGACGCTGCCGAAATGGTGAGCTACGCTACCGAGCGGCTGCTTGAGTGCGGCTACCGCCCATACTACCTATATCGGCAGAAGAATATGGCGGATAATCAGGAAAACATCGGCTGGGCGCTGCCCGGTAAGGAGAGCCTTTATAACATCTACATAATGGAAGAGGTGCAGACGATAATCGCCCTCGGTGCGGGCGGCTCGACCAAGCTTGTATATACAAAGGGTAAGCGGCTCGAGCGGGTGTTCAACTACAAATACCCCACCGAGTACCTTGCGGGGTTTGACGAGATAATAAGGCGCAAGCAGCAGATAAAGGAGTTTTATGAGAAAAAATGACATAGTGCCCTTAGAGATCACGGGAATGACGAACGAGGGCAGCGGCGTCGGCAGATTCGAGGGAATGGCGGTGTTCGTGCCGCTGACGGCTGTCGGCGACGTTATCGAGTGCAGGATAGTAAAGCTGCAAAAAAGCTACTGCTACGGCATAATAGAGCGCATAGTCACCCCCTCGCCGAACAGGTGCGAGCCGGGGTGCGGGGTGTTCTCAAAATGCGGCGGGTGCGCCTTTTGCCACTTTTCGTATGAGGAGGAGCTGCGTGTAAAGCTTGATTTTGTGCGCTCGTCATTTGAGCGGATAGGCAAGCTCCCCCTTCTGCCCGAGAGCATTTTAGGCAGCGAGAGGGTGGAGCACTACCGCAACAAGGCGCAGTACCCTGTAGCTATGCAGGGCGGGCGGGCTGTCTGCGGGTTCTATTCAAGGCGCTCTCACAGGGTGATAGAGCAGCATAGCTGCGCCCTCCAGCCCGAGGTGTTTGAGGGGGTAATAGGGCGTGTTATGGAATATGTAAACAAAAACGCTATCCCCGCCTATGATGAGCTGACGGGCAGCGGGGCGCTTAGGCACATCTACCTTCGCCGTGGCGAGCACACGGGGCAGATAATGCTGTGCCTTGTGCTGACCTCAAAAAAGTATATGAAGGCCTTTGAGGGGCTTTACGAGGGGCTTGTGAGCGAGTACCCCGATATAGCGAGCATTGTGATAAACATAAACCCCAAAAGCACCAATGCGATACTGGGGCGGGAGTTTATCACCGTTTTCGGGGGTGACACGATCGACGACATAATGTGCGGGCGGCGGATCACCCTCTCGCCGGGGTCGTTTTATCAGGTCAACACCCCACAGGCGCAAAGGCTTTACGAAAAAGCGGGGGAGTACGCCGGGCTTTCGGAGGGGGAGATACTCCTTGACCTCTACTGCGGCACGGGGACTATAGGCCTGTCTCTCATTAAGGACGGGTGCAGGCTTATAGGGGCGGACATCGTGCCCTCATCTATCGAGAACGCTAAGAAAAACGCAGAGCAAAACGGCATAGAAAACGCAGAGTTCATCTGCGCCGACGCCGCACAGGCAGCAAGGCTCTTTTTTGAGCGTGGCGAGCGCCCCGATGTTATCATAGCAGACCCCGCACGCAAGGGCTGCGACAGAGCGACCCTTGAGCTTATGGCGAAAATGAGCCCGAAACGCATAGTTATGATCTCCTGCGACCACTCGACGGCGGCAAGAGACCTTGCGATACTTCGTGAGTCAGGCTTTGAGCTGACACGCTGCGAGGCGGTAGACCTTTTCCCGAGGACGGCGCACGTGGAGTGTATCTCGCTTATGGAAAGGAGCAAAAGCAATGACAGAGCTTAACAAACTGTACGATAACATGAACGAGACAGAGCATGACATTATTTGAGAGTTTTAGCTCGTTTATGAAAATGAGTGTATAGTTTTTTGCTGACAGAGGAGTATTGATAATGGAAAAGAAAGAATATCCCAAAACTTCAACAAAGCTGCTTGAATGGAAGAATTCAAGCAAGAGCAAAAAAGAACATAATGGTTGGCCGATAAGTGTTGAGTACAACAACAAAGACATAAAAAAGCTTTGGGGAGAAGAGTGTGAATGCGATACGCTGTATTCATTTCTTGGGATATATGCAATAGGTATATGGGCCTATAATCATACGGATTATCCGAAACTGTTTGAAATAAAAGAAAACACTATAAATGTCAAAAAAAGCCCATACAAAAAACAAGACTGGCGCAATCTTTGGAGCAAAAAGTATTGTTATAAAATACAAAAAGGCAAACATAAAATAAAAGTTGGTGAATTAAACAAAGATATAAAGCCTTTTGTTAACGTATATTTCAGCGTAGGTAATGTAATTCCTATCTGGCCGGGAGGTAATACAAATAAAGGAAATATTTACAGCTGCAGTATGGATATCCCCGAGATATATTTTAAAAAGTATAGATCTTGGTTTGATATTCTTAAGAATAAATACCCTAATGCATATTTAGAAAAGCTTGATATATCAAATGAACGCTTTAATAGCCTTAAAATCTTTTTGAATAGCGTTGATACTCCTGATAAATATAAGAAGTTTTTAGAATATATTGTTGATGTTATAAAATATAGAGAAAAAAGCATCAATAACAAAACCGTGTAATTTGTAAATTTAAGCTAAAACACTTGTAAATCGGTGGTTTTTATGCTATAATTGGATATATATGGCAATTTTTGAAGGCTGTTGTGGTCTGTCAGCAGAATAGGAGGAAACAAAAGTGTCAAACGAAGAATGGAAGAAAGCCTTTGCTCAAAAGCTTTCAGAGGTTTTCGGGAAGAATGTTTTCAGAAAGGAAGATCTCACAAAGGAGTTTTATGTGGATCTGAGGATAGGATGCTCTGATTTTTTTGAAACAGAGGACGGAGCATTCGACCAGGATCTGTTCTGGTCAGAAGGGCTGCAAAACTGGCTGATGGAGGATAAGTCTGAGCTGATGACCGACAGTTCGGATCGTTTGGCGATGCTGTGTGCAAGGATAGGGAAGTTTAATGAGGACAGGGACTGGGGGCAGTTCCATTCACCCTGTAACCTAGCAAAATCGATCTCGATCGAGGCGGCAGAGCTCCTGGAATGCTTTCAATGGGATGATACAGACTATGACCGAAATGATGTGATCGAGGAGCTGGCAGATGTTATGAATTATTGTATTCAGATGTCACAGGTCCTTGGGGTCGATATGATCGATATCATCAATGAAAAAATGGACAAGAATGAAAAGAAATACCCGGTCGATAAGGCAAGGGGCGTTTCTGCGAAGTATGATGAATTATAATTGAGGAGGTATATTTATGATAGCTTACTGTGCTAAAAAAAGTGATTTTATCAAACAATGCGAATGTGGAGTGATAGCAGATGAATTATCCGCTCGTATGATTGGTTTTAGCGGGGGTGGAAAACGAGAAGAAAAATCATGGGAAAATTCATTGCCGCAAATGGCAAAAGTTTTAAAGATGTCTTCGCTTCCGGATGATGTGGTCGTTGCGGCTGAATATAAAATACAACAATTGCAGAATAGGTTAGATTTTGTAATTACCGGAAGAAATAGGGATGGTAAACCGGCAGTGATCATAGTTGAATTAAAACAATGGTCTCAAGATATAAAGAACTCCAAATTAAACGATCACGTTTATACATATGGCGGCGGTGGGCAGAAAGATTATTTGCATCCATCTTTTCAGGCACTGAATTATGCTAATATCATTAAGAATACATACCTGTTTGCAATTGAAAACGATGTTGTTTTTTCATCTTGTTCATATTTGCATAATATGCCGCAGCAATACGAAAAAACCTTACGTAATGAGGAGAAGTATCCCTATACTACAGAGAAATCTCCTGTATTTTTAAAAGGAGACGAAAAAGCTTTTGCAGATTATTTAAGTGATAAAATATCAGAAGCTGATACGGATATATTGTTTGATCTTGATAACAGCCAGATTGTCTCATCTAAAGAACTCGCTAAAATACTTAATGATTCTTTGAAAGGGAATGAACTGTTCACTCTTGATGATGGGCAAAAAACTTCTATTGAAACGATCGTAAAAGAAGTAGATGAATTCTTGGAATATGGTGAAAAGAAGATCATTCTAATAAAAGGCGGCCCCGGAACAGGAAAATCAGTTGTTGCATTAAATTCGATGGGAAGGTTAGTAAACCCTAAGGACGGAAAAAAGCATGGATATAATGTCGCATATTTTACAGCAAATGCCGCTCCAAGATATCTATACAGTGAAGAATTAACAAAAGATAAGGAATATACAAAAAAACTGATTAAAACTCTTTTTAAGCATCCGTTAGTTTTTAATAAAAGCAGTAAGGATGCCTATGATTGTGCCCTTATAGATGAGGCACACCGTTTGTTCTCCTTTAAAGGAGGTATGGGGATCAAAAAAGGTGTTAATCTATTAAAGAAGGCAATAGAGTCAACAAAAGTAAGTGTTTTCTTTATTGATGAAGATCAGGCTGTGACAAAGGATGATTATGCTACGATTGAAACAATAAAAGAAATGGCGGATAAGTGCCAACCTAAAGTTCGTGTTATAGAACAGGATGAATTGGAATTAACTTCACAGTTTAGAGTCGCCGGAGGAGCGGAGTATATTTCTTTTATCAGATCTTTCCTTGGATATGACAAAGAGAAATGTACATACAGACCTAACAAATATGAGTTCAAGGTCTGTGATACTGCTGAAGAAGTTCGTGAATGGGTAAAGAATCACGATAAAGATATAAGAAAGCAGAGAGCTGAGAAAACCGGAAAAAGTATTGATAACATTTCCGGATATTGCAGAATGGTAGCCGGGTATTGCTATGATTGGAAAAGCAAGGGAAAAGGACGTGAAGCTGATATCTATGATATTGTATTGGATAAAGGCGCATTTAAAGCAAAATGGAATCTTAGAAATACTGAGATTGGTCAAGAATACTCATGGCTCAACGATCCTTTGTCTGTTGATGAAGTGGGATGTATTCATACCTGTCAGGGGTTAGACATTGAATACTGCGGCGTAATAATCGGTAAGGATATGTATTATGAAAACGGTCAGATAAAGTTTAATAAATCAGTGAATGCCAAATCGGATACAGCAAGCGGCATTCGAAATGCAGACGATGAGCTTGCTGAGAGATTAATAAGAAATACATATAATGTTTTACTTACCAGAGGAATAAAAGGAACGTATGTGTATTGTGAAGATAAAGAATTAAGAGACCATTTAAGATCCTTGATTGTTCCTTAAAATCATAAACCTGTCAATAAAAACCTGTCAAAAGACAATAGCCCCTACATATAAACGCAATGTAAAATTATGCAAAAACACTTGCAAATTGGTAAATATTATGCTATAATTGGTGATATGTGGAAATTATTTTGAAAGGGAAGAATATAAAAATGGAAGAAACTAAACAGAAACGAAACTCCTTTTCAAGCTCGATAGGCTTTGTGCTTGCGGCGGCGGGCAGTGCGGTCGGGCTTGGAAATATCTGGCGTTTCCCCTACCTTGCGGCGAAGGACGGCGGCGGGCTTTTTCTTGTGACGTACATAGTTCTTGCGATCACCTTCGGCTTTACGCTTATCGTGTCAGAGGTCGCAATAGGGCGAAAGACTAAGCAGGGCTGCCTTACCGCATACGGCAGGCTCAGCAAAAAATGGGGCTGGATAGGCGGCTTCGCATCGCTCGTGCCGTTTTTGATACTGCCCTACTACAGCATTATCGGCGGCTGGGTGACAAAATATACCTGCGTCTACCTCACAGGCGGCGGTAAAGACGCTGCGACCGAGGGCTTCTTCGGCTCGTTTATCACAAGCTACGCACAGCCGCTCATATTCAATGCGATATTCCTGTTGGCGACGGCGTTTATCATCTATAAGGGCGTAAACAGCGGTATCGAAAAGCTCTCAAAGGTGCTTATGCCCATATTGATGCTCGTTGTTGTGGGTATTGCGATATTCTCGCTCACTATCAAGGGCGAGGACGGGCGCACAGGCCTTGACGGGCTTAAGGTGTTCGTGGTGCCCGACCTTACGGGAATGGGCGCTAAGGATATTTTTATCGTAGTGCTCGACGCTATGGGGCAGCTTTTCTACAGCATAAGCGTCGCTATGGGTATTATGGTCACCTATGGCTCGTATTTTAAGGACGACGCAAACCTTGTTAAAAGCGTTAACCGTATCGAGATCTTTGATACGCTCGTAGCATTTTTGGCAGGCGTTATGATAATCCCGCCCGTTGTGGCATTTATGGGAACAGAGAGCATGAAAAACACCGCAGGCCCCTCGCTTATGTTCGTAGCCCTTCCGCAGGTGTTTGAGAAAATGGGAACAGTCGGCTCTGTTGTCGGGGCTGTGTTCTTTGTAATGGTGCTCTTTGCAGCGCTGACAAGCTGTATGTCTATCCTCGAGGCGGTCGTTTCGGGGCTTATGGATAAGTTCGGCTGGTCAAGAAAGAAGGCAGTTATCGTTGAAACCGGCGTGGCACTTGCTATAAGCGTTGTTATATGCTTAGGCTATAATGCGCTCTATTTCGAGACAAGGCTTCCCAACACCGCCCCCGGCTCAACGGCACAGCTTCTTGATATTTTCGATTACCTTAGCAATAATATCTTTATGCCTGTTGTTGCTATCGGCACGTGTATCCTCATCGGGTGGATAGTAAAGCCTAAAACGGTTATCGACGAGGCTACCAAAAACGGCGAGAAATTCGGCAGAAAGGGTATGTACGTAGTTATGATCAAATTCATAGCCCCCGTGCTGCTTTTCATTCTGCTGCTAGGCTCGTTCGGTATATTCTCATAATG
>JAFRYW010000191.1 GCA_017442845.1 Ruminococcus sp. | reverse complement strand
CCCCTTCGCAGCGGAGCTTCGCTCCGCTAAATTCCAATTTATCTTAGTATTCTCCCTCCGGCTCAGCTTGATAAAACTATACGGTAAGGCTTTGTCTGTTAACTATTCAATAGGGCGGTGATTTGATTTGAGAAGAAGAAACCTTATGCCCACACGCAAGATAAAGGGCTTTGATGTGCGCCCGGGGTTTTATGACCTAAACGGCGCTACAGCACTTGATAACGCTGTTAATTTTACTATCCATTCCTCTAACGCTACGGCGTGCTCGGTGGCGCTTTTTAAGCGTACCGAGACAAGACCCTATGCCGTTATCCCTATCCCCGACTCGTTCAGGATAGGCGATACCTGGAGCATTATCATATTCGGGCTTGATATTTACGATTTTGAGTACTGCTACCGCCTTGACGGGCCCTACGAGCCCGAGAAGGGGCTTATCTTCGACAAGTCACGAAACGTGCTCGACATCTACGCCAAGGCCGTAACGGGGCAGAGCGTCTGGGGCACTAAGCCTGCGGGCGACGGCAGCTACCACGCAAGAGTTCACGCAGACCTCTTTGACTGGGGCGATCTCAAGCAGCCAAACGTTAAATTCCAGGATCTTGTGATCTATGAGATGCACGTGCGGGGCTTTACAAACGACTGCTCCTCCGGGGTGCAGTACCCCGGCACCTTTGCGGGGCTTATGGAGAAGATCCCCTACCTCAAAAAGCTCGGAATAAACGTAGTTGAGCTTATGCCTATATTTGAGTTTGACGAGCTCGAGGGGGCTAGGGTATATGACGGGCAGCAGCTTCTAAACTACTGGGGCTACAGCCCTACCTGCTTCTTTGCGCCGAACACGAGCTATGCCTCGGCGGTAGAGTACAACCGTGAGGGCGATGAGCTAAAGGCGCTTATCAAGGAGCTTCACGCAAACAATATCGGCGTTTTCCTCGACGTAGTGTTCAACCACACCTCGGAGGGTGATGAGCGTGGAACGGCATTCTCCTTCAAGGGGCTTGACAACAGCGTTTACTATATGCTCACCCCCGACGGGAAATACCTTAATTTCTCGGGCTGCGGCAATACCTTCAACTGCAACCACCCCGTTGTAAGAGACTTTATACTTGACTGCCTGCGCTACTGGGTGGTGGAATACAGAGTTGACGGCTTCAGGTTCGACCTGGCGGCTATACTCGGGCGGAATGAGGACGGCTCGCCAATGGCAGACCCGCCGCTGCTCGAAAGCCTTGCATATGACCCGATCTTAAGTAAGGTAAAGCTGATAGCCGAGGCGTGGGACGCAGGCGGGCTTTATCAGGTCGGCTCATTCCCGTCATTCGGGCGGTGGGCTGAGTGGAACGGGCGCTACCGTGACGATCTTAGGCGCTTTTTAAAGGGCGACAGCGGCACGGCGCAGGCAGCCGTTAACCGCATAACAGGCTCAAGGGATATCTACGACACCGAAAAGCGGGGCGTTAACGCCTCGGTAAACTTTCTGACCTGCCACGACGGCTTCACGCTGTACGACCTGTACGCCTACAACGAAAAGCACAACGAGTCAAACGGCTGGGACAATACCGACGGCTCAGATGACAACAACAGCTGGAACTGCGGCGCCGAGGGCGAGACTGATGACAAGGAGATCGAGGGGCTGCGCATACGAATGGTCAAGAACGCCTTCTGCACGCTTATGATGTCAAGGGGCGCTGTTATGTTCTTAGCGGGCGATGAGATGTGCAACACACAGTACGGCAACAACAACCCCTACTGTCAGGACAACATAATCTCATGGCTCGACTGGTCAAGGCTTAACAAATACAGCGAAATGGCGTTTCTGGTAAAGGACCTGATCTCGATAAGAAAAAAGCACAGGTGCATAAGGAAGGACACCCAGCCTATCTCGCTGGGGCTTGACAACATAACCTTCCACCACGGCAGGCCGTGGAACGGCACGCTGCAAAATGACGACCACGTTATCGGCATAATGTACTCGGGCAAGAACAAGCAGGGGTATGATGATGCGGTGTATTTTGCGCTCAACACCTACTGGGAGAGCGTAGACATAACCGTACCGAAGCTTACGGGCTTTGGCTGGCAGGTAAGGGTCTATACCGGCATAAGATACAACAAAAACGCCGACTTTGCACAGGCAGTGAATTTCCGTGACGGCGACAAGCTCACCCTGGGGCCTAGAAGCGCAGTCATACTGCTGCTGACGCAGTGAAGAAAATTGGAATTTAGCGGAGCTTCGCTCCGCTAGGTAATAGTTAATAGGTAATAGGTAATAAGTATGGTGTCGGCTGCGCCGACAAATGCCCATTCGGGCAGCCGCCGCAGGCGCACCTCACCTATTACCTATTCCCTATTACCTATTACCTAATAAGATAAATTCCAATTTATCTTAAAACCAGACTAAAAAACAGCACCCTTAGGTTTTCCAAGGGTGCTGTATATTTATCTTCCCAAAATGATGTGCACAATAGAAAAATAGTGGAAAATGCTTCCGCCTATCGTGAAAAGGTGCCATATCGAGTGAAAGTAGCGTATGCTTTTCTTGACGTAGAAAAACACTCCCACAAGGTAAAATGCACCGCCTATGCAGAGGTAGACTATGCTTCTTGCGGGCACAGCCTCGATCATAGGCTTGAATACCAAAAGTATCGCAAGCCCCATTACGATGTAGCAGATAAGAGAAGCCTTTTTGAACCTTTCAAGGTCAATGGAATTAAACACTATCCCCAAGACCGTGACGCCCCAGATGATGCCGAAGATCACCCAGCCCAGCGCCCCACGCAGCGGCACAAGGGTTATGGGCGTGTATGTTCCCGCTATGAGAAAGAAGATCGTGTTGTGATCCATTATCCTGAAAAAGCTTTTTGCCGTGGGGTTTGTTATCGCATGGTACAGGGTGGACATAGTGTAGAGAATTATCAGCGATGCGCCGAAAATAGCCGAGCTCACAACGCCCCACGCATTTGAGTGTATCGCCGCTATAACTATCAGCACGACTGTTCCTGCGATAGACAGCCCGCCGCCGACACCGTGGCTGACAGAGTTGAATATCTCCTCACCGAGTGTATATCTTTTGCCCTTGCGTTTGTCAGGGGCAGCAATTGATGCAGACATCCCTATCTCCTTTCCTTATGCGTTTGCAGCCGCAGCCTTCATTCTGGCCTTGCATTCATACATTCTCATATCCGCAACACGCTCAGCCTCCTCGGGGTCACGTGTCGAGCCCTCGTATTCGGCGAAGCCGTAGGCTATCTCCAGGCGCTTGTCGGGGTCTACTGTTTTGTTGTATTCCTCCTCAAGGCGGGTCATGGCCTTTATCCCCTCATCATAGAGCGCCATATTGTCACTGCCCTCCAAAACTATGAGGAACTCGTCGCCGCCAATTCTGAACACCCTTGCGCTCTTGCCAAAGCTCTCAACGATAATATCAGCCGCCGCCATTATGTGCGTATCGCCCGCCGAGTGGCCGTAGGTGTCGTTTATCGCCTTCAGGCCGTTTATGTCAAGCTGCACGAATATGCAGCCGCCGCTGTCCTGCTGCGAGAGCTGCGCCTCGAGCTCCTCCAAAGCATTTCTGTTTAGCAGCCCCGTCAGCCCGTCGGTGTGGGCGAGCTTTTCCATTACCTCAAGCTCCATACTGCGCCTTGTAAGGTCGAACAGCTGCCTGAGCTCATACACCGAGAAAACTGCTATGAACACAGATATGCCCACCCTTGAATACTTTGCCACATCAAGGTCTGAGTAGACATAGTAACGTATAAGATCTACAGCGCCGAACACAAACAGCAGCAAGAACGCCGCAACAAGGCTCTTGTTGAGCTTTCTCACCTTGCGCCTTACCGCCCTTATGAGCATAGTGGCGGAGGTGACTACGCACACCACCAGCAGCCCGTGGATCAGGATAAGGAGCTGATGATAATCGCACACGCCAATGATAACGAGCGTATAGATCATCACAAAGTTCAAAAGCACCGCAAAAAGCGGTATCTTAAACAGCAGGCTGCCCAGCGACTGGGTAAATGCCGCCACGAATATCAGTATCGGCACGGGGAGCAGCATAAGTGCGGTATAGTCAAGCAGCCTTGTGAAGGACGAATCGTCCGTCAGCGACTGGATCACCATTGAGCCCGCATTTGTCCACACGCCCATGATTATCGCAAATGCGCCAAGCGAGGTCGATTCTGCACGGTGGACAGCATCTCTGTCAAACACAAGCCCGAACAGCACGAGGAATATACCGAAGATAACGACAACTGCGCTTACTAAGAATTTTGATAGGTTCTCTGATAGGATATCGTATTCATACTCCCTCGGGCTTTGCAGCTTCATGCTCCTGAAATTCGAGTAGCCCGTGTCGATAAGCTCGTAGTAGTCGATATAAAGCGTCCTCTCGCCCTCAAAGAAGGGGATATTTACATAGTGTATCAGGTCGCCGTAATACTTGCCCTCGATACGGGAAAGCTTCGGGTGGAAGGTGTAGATAAGATCGTCATCAAGGTATATATCCATAAACAGGTTGCTCGTCTGGAAGCAGAGCGCCCCGCCCGTCGCCTCGTTAGAGCTTAGCCGCCTGTGTACGACAATGTGCTCGCCGCCGTTAGTCCTCGGGTCTGTCATATCGGCATCGGTGCCGTCCTCATACTCCCAGCCGGTGCTCATATCATAGTTCTTTATATAGGTGTTCCCATCGGGCATAGAGAAGCTGAACGCAACGATGATAAGCGCTATCACAAACACGCAGATAAACGCATTTATCCACGAATATACTCTTGTCATCATTTCAGCCCCCCTTTTTTGATTTTTCCTTTTTGCTTTTGTGTTGCCTCTAAGATAAATTGGAATTTGTCTCAATGCACAATGCACAATGCACAATGCTGGGTTATTGTGTGCGGCTTCGCCGCACAGATGCCCATTCGGGCTTGTTAGGGCAGCGAAATCGCTTATTTTAGGGAATACGTTTAGTTAAAAGTCCGAATGGACATAATATCGCCGAAGGCGATACCTTCATTGTGCATTGTGAATTGTGCATTGTGCATTGTGCATTGATCCAAGTGATATTTTGTGTATTGTATCAATTATATCATATTATTTCATATTTGTAAATAGGTTTTTGCGTAAATTGTTTAAAACGAAAAATTAAATAATATGTAAGAAGCTGTAAGGTCTTTAATTTGCATAAATAAGCTCTTCTTATGGGTCGATTTTTGTCATTGTAGCTAAAAATGATAAAAACCCCGCCGCCCGCTTGAAAAAGCGCAAATAAAATAGTATAATATTTTGTGTATGACATCAAGACAACAAAAAAGGAAAAAGGGAGGAACAACTATGGAAGAAATATCCGAAATAAAGCAGACCCCCTCTGAGGAGCAGCCTGCGGGCAAAGAAACAGACAAGCCCCGCTTCAGGCTCGCATCACCGTGGCAGTTTTTTGCGCTGTGTGCGGGGGCGTTCATATTCCTGCTCTCGGCGGCGGGGTTTGCAGATTACGCCTCAAACAACGAAGGAAAAATGAGCCTGCTTGCGGGCTTTTTGGCATTTGTGGGCGCAGCGCTGCTCACAGGGGCGGTATTGGTTTGGAAAAAGAAGGGCAGGCCTGTTATCAACAGGTATTTCCTGCCGCTGCTTTTGTCGATGAATTTCTATTTTGTAAATGAATTCTGCCTCTACCTGATACCTACCGACCTGCAAAACGAGGGGGCGCATTTAAGGCACTTTATAAAGCCTTACTTCCCCAATATCCTTGTGGGGATACTTATGTATTACGTCTTTTATTTCCTTGCAGCGGCGTTTATCAAAAACAAGATCGCAGCCAAGGCAGTAATGACGCTGTTTTCGCTGTTTTTTGCATTCTATGCGGTGCTGCACTACTATATAATACAGTTCCGTGGCGGCCCGATACGCTTTGCAGACCTTGCGAATATCACAAGTGCCGGCGAGATCAGTGATGAATACACCTTCAGGGTATCATACATAGTCATATTCGCAGTTGCAGATGCGCTGCTGGTGCTTGCGGCTGTGTGGCTTATGGATATCAGCGCTATGACAAAGCCTCTAAAGGCCTGCGGCTTCGGCGCAGTGGCGCTTGCGGCTATGTGCGTGGGGTTTTACTTCTCGGCCGAGGGCGTTTACAGCTATGACCTTAATAACAGGATAATGCTCTTAAACTTCTCAATGGGTGAGGATATCGACACCTATCAGGACGTAGGCGGGCTTTTGTGCTTTTACTATGACGGCATCAAAAACCGTGTCATAGTCCCCGACGGGTACAGCATCGACGAGGCAAAGAGCCGCCTTGCCGAATATACAGATGACACAGCCCCCGAAAGAAAGCCAACCATAATAGCGATACTAAACGAATCCTTTGCGGACATCGAGCACTTAGGCGATATAGATGCGAGCATGGACTGTATGCCCAATATCCACGCCCTGAAGGAGGACTGCATAAAGGGATACGTCACCGTTTCCCCATACGGCGGGTATACCTGCAACTCGGAATTTGAGTTTTTGACGGGGAATTCTATGTACTTCCTCCCCTCCGGCAGTGCCGCCTACACGCAGTTTATGGAAACAGATCAGGAGAGCATGGTGAGCCACCTGAACTCGCTCGGCTATGAAACTATAGCCCTCACCCCCTGCCGCATAGGGCTTTGGAAGATAGGAAACGCCTACGAGCGCTTCGGCTTTGACAAGTGCTATTTCAAAAACAACGTGGGCTTTACAAACACGCAGTATGTTGACGGCAACGTTGCCGACATAACCGTATATGAGCGTGTCATCAAGGAATTTGACCGCAAGAAGCCGGGAACGAGCCAGTTTATCTGGGTAACTACAATGCAAAACCACGCCCCCTACGAGGAGCACCTCACCGAGCCTGTAACGCTCAACTCCCCCAAGAGCGACCAAGCGGAGAGCTACCTCAACTCGATCTATGAGGCCGACCGTGCCGTCGGCGAGCTGATAGACCACTTCAAGAGCGTAGATGAGGACGTTGTGATAGTTTTCTTCGGCGACCACTACCCCCACATAGCCGGCTTCTATGACGATGTGCTCGGCGAGAACCTAAACGACCTGCCGATAGAGGATTTCTGCCGCTCTCACCAGACGCCCTACTTTATCTGGGCAAACTACGATATCGAGGAGCAGGAAATGCAGGACATAAGCCTAAACTACCTGGGCGGCTATGTTATGGACGTCTGCGGCCTTCCAAAGAGCGACTATATGACCTTTGTAAGGAGCATGAGAGAGCAGCTTCCGATAATATCGGGCTTTGGCTATATGGACGGCGACGGCGTATGGCACAGGCGTTCAAGCTCTGCCGACGACGATACCGAGGAGATGAAAAAATACCGCTTCCTGCAATACTACAGGATCTTCGACCAGAAGTCAAACGGCAAGTGATCCTTGACAGCCCCACATAAATATGATATAATTATTAAAGATCTTGGCGCCCTTATAGCTGTATAAGGGCGCTGTTTGATAATAAGGAGGGCAAGGATATGCAAAAGCAGTATAACATCAGTGCAGCAAAGGCAGCAGGGCTTTTACTTGGCGGCAAGGGCACAGACAAGACGGCGCTCGTTAATATCGAGAGCAGGCTGGGGATACAGTTCCCCGAAGCGCTGGAGGGGCTTTATCTCACCTCGGCGGGCTTTGACAACGGCGCTAAGAGCAGGGTGTTTGCGCCCTCATACATATCAAGGCTGGAGGGTGACGACCCCGCATTTATCATCGGCACGAGCGGCGACAGGCTCGCCTGCATATTCAAAAAGGATATGTCGGCAGACGACCCCGACGTTTATCTCGGCACGCTTACGGGCAGGTCGCTTGATTTCTCGGTAAATCAGAAGCTTTCCGAGTTTTTGAAGTGGGTGATCTTCGAGGCGGTGACAGAGATAAGAGGCGAGGTCATCGGCGTTGACGACAAGGGCGAGATCAGGCTTCTTGCCGACAAAATGGGCTTTGAGCTTGACAAACTCAGCAACGGCAGCCCCGACAGCTGCGTCATAAGCCTTGACGAGGAGACAGGCGAGCTCGTTTTTGCAAACACCGACAGCGAGGGAAACGTCGCCGTAATGGTAGCAGTAGGAACAAAATAACACACAGGAACGCTCAGGGCTTTGGCTTGGGCGTTCATTTTTGGTTGCCGCTAAGTCAGTTTCAATGCACAATGCACAATCTCAATGCACAATGCACAATGCACAATTGAGGTGTCGGCTGCGCCGCACAGATGCCCATTCGGGCTTGTTAGGGCAGCGAGATCGCTTATTTTAGGGAATATCGTTAGGTTAAAAGTCCGAATGGACAT
>JAFRYW010000190.1 GCA_017442845.1 Ruminococcus sp. | reverse complement strand
GCACCTCACCTATTACCTATTCCCTATTACCTATTACCTAATAAGATAAATTCTCATTTCCCTTATCACAGTATGACAAAATCAAAAAAGCTCTATCCACCAAATCTCTATCAGTTGTTTTCATAATCTTAATATATTTCTATTGCAAAATATGTAATATAATGGTATAATATAAGAGTATGTGTAAATGGATCAAAATGCTTTTATGGAGCTGAATGTGGAAATAATGAAACCGATAAGATTTTATTTTGCGCTGATAAGCGGAAAGCTTAGCATTGTGCTGCTAAAGCTTTTGCGAAAACGTGCAACTAACTTCCCGGGGTCGGTGGTGCTGACGCTTTGCCCCGATTTTCTTAAATTTATAGGGAAGCCCGAAAAGATGATCGCCGTTACCGGAACAAACGGCAAAACAACAGTCAGCAATATGCTAAACGATATTCTTAAGGATAACGGGTATGACTGCACCAATAACAACTTCGGCGGAAATGTCGATACGGGGATAAGTGCTGCCCTGCTAAAGGACTGCACGCTCACCGGAAAGGCGAAAAAGAAATACGGTGTGCTTGAGATAGATGAACGCAGCGCTGCAAGGATCTACCCATATGTCAAGCCCGATATATTGGTTGTCACAAACCTTACCCGTGATTCCTACAGGAGAAATGCTCACGTTGAGTATATTTTTGATATACTTGACAGCAATATCCCCGACAAGACGCATCTTATCCTCAATGCAGACGATCTGATAAGCTCATCACTCAAAAAGAATAACAAGAGGACATATTTTGCCATGCAGCCTATAGAGGGTGAGCAGCCGACCGTCAACATAGTGCGTGATATAACCGTTTGCCCGCTGTGCGGCTCGCCGCTAAAATATGATTACCTGCATTATAACCATATAGGCAGGGCGCATTGTTCAAGGTGCAGCTTCTGCTCGCCGAGGGCTGATATCGAGGTCATATCGGCAGCCCCGACAGGTAACGGGCACAGCGATATAAAGCTTATGAACAACGGCACCGAGGAAAGCTACAACGTTCCCTGCGAGGCGGTCATAAACCTCTATAATGCGACGGCTGTTATAACAGCGCTGAGAACATTTGGGCTGAGCGAGGAGCAGCTAAGAAAATCATTCAAAAAGATAGCTGTAGTAAAAACAAGATATGACATCACCGAGGAAAACGGCCGCACGCTCAGGTGCATTATGGCTAAGGGGCAAAACCCTGTTGCCTGCTCGCACACGCTCGGTATTGCAAGAAACTCGCCTAACAGCGCCGTGATACTGCTATGGGACGACTTCTATGACAGGCGTGAGACCTCGGAGAACACAGCGTGGTATTACGATGTTGACTTTGAGCTTTTGGTAAATGACAACATCAAGCAGATAATCGTTGCGGGCAAGCGCTCGCCCGATCTGCTGCTAAGGCTGCTTATTGCAGGCATACCCGAGGAAAAGATAAGGATAACCGAGCACGAGGACGATGCTGCGGCACTTTTAGAGCTCGGCGGCATAAAAAACATCTACATATTCTTCGATATGTATGTTGACCGGTACAAGGATTCGCTCAAAGAAAAAATAAAGGAAATGATGAAAAATGCAGATCGAAGTGCTATATCCTGAGCAGTGCAGCCTTTTCGGCGATTCGGGAAATATACGGTATTTAAAAAAATGCCTGCCCGATGCACAGTTCATCAGCACCTCACTAAATGATACGCCTGCCTTTGTCACGGGCAGCCCCGATATGATATATATGGGCGCCTGCACTGAAAAAAGCCAGGAAAAGATAATAAAGTGCCTGACCCCCTACCGTGACAGGCTAAAGGCGATGATCGACGGCGGCAGGGTCGTGCTGTTCACAGGCAACGCCCCCGAGGTGCTATACAAATACATAGAAAAAGACAGCGGCGAAAGGGTCGAGGGGCTGGGGCTTTTTGACCTATACGCCAAGCAGAGGCTGTTTGAGAGGTACAACTCACTTGTTTTAGGCAGCTTCGGCGGGCACGAGCTTGTCGGCTTCAAGACGCAGTTTACGCAGGTATATGGCGACAACAGCAGGGATTTCTTCGCTAAGGTCGAGCGTGGCTCGGGCATAAACAAGGAGTCAATGCTTGAGGGCATACACGTCGGCAACTGCTTTTTGACAAGCCTTGTAGGGCCGCTGCTGGTTATGAACCCTTACTTTACAGAATACATTATGGGGCTTCTTGGCGTTAGCGACCCCAAGTGTGCATTCAGAGAACAGTCGCTCAAAGCCTACGAAAACAGAGTCACAGATCTCAGAGAATGTAAATGCGTGACAGAGTAGCTTACAAATACATACAAACAATAGCATCGGCTTCGTTATCTCTTAGGATAATGAAGCCGGTGTTTTCTTTTGGATCTATACTTATGATCGGGATAAGAGCCGGGTGCGATACATAATACACAAACAAACGCCGAAGGGCTGCCCCTTCGGCGTTTGTTTAAGCCAAATATGTTTTTATAGTAAACGACAAAGATTTTCTGACATTTCCCGCCCACAGCTGCAAGAATCGCAGCATCTGCGAGCGGTCTTATGTCGAAAATCCAATGTCATTTACTATAGAGTTTATCCCTCTTCCTTCATTTTAGCAAAGCACTCGCTGCAATAAACAGGTCTGTCCTCTCTAGGCTGGAAGGGAACCTTTGCCTCGCCGCCGCAGGCTGCACATACTGCTGTATAAAGCTGTCTGCCGCCTCTGCCGCTGCTCTTTCTTGCATCACGGCACTCCTTGCATCTCTGGGGCTCGTTCTCAAAGCCCTTCTCAGCAAAGAACTCCTGCTCGCCTGCTGTGAAAATGAATTCCTTTCCACAGTCCTTGCACACTAATGTCTTGTCTTCGTACATGATAATGATACCTCGCTTTTAAATATTGCCAAGCTCTGCACGTAGCTTTTTTCTCGCCCGCTGCATAGCATTGTTCACTTGTTTTGCACTCATTCCGAGCTCTGCCCCGATAGCCTCGTAGCTTAGCCCTACCGAGAAAAGCCTAAAGACCCTCCACTCGGTATTGGAAAGAAGTGTTGCCGCCTTTCTCACAAGCTCCGCCACCTGCTCCTTCTGCTCTACGATGTTGTAGGGGATAAGCTCGCTCTTATCGGCACACATATTCTCGGTCTCTTCGTCAAGCGGCTCTGCCTTATCGCTGTCAAGCTTCTTTATAGCATTGATCATGCGGTTTTTTATGCACCTGTTCGCATATGTTGCAAAGCCTGCGCCCTTTTCGGCATTATAGGTCTTTGCAGCTGCAACGCACCCCATCATACCCTCCTGAAAAAGATCCTCATAATACTCGGGAGAGATAGCCCATGCCTTTGCCGAGGCCACAAATTTATAGCGGGAAAGAAGCTCATTCATAGCCGCCTTATCCGTTCTTGAAAGAACGGCAAGCTCTTCATCACTTAATTCCTTCGCCATAAAAACCACCTGATAAATGACCGTACAAAACGCCGCCGTGAAGCTACACGACAGCCGTTTAATTTACTTATATGTGCATATTTATAATAGCATTTTTATTTTTTGTTGTCAAGCATTTTTTAAAAATCGACAATAAAAATTTAATATTTGTAGGTTATCACAGATTTAATATTATTTTATTGTTACTTTTAACCTATTAACAGCCGCCTGCTATGTTATGGTTTATACATTTATACTTCATATTTGCACCTCGCTGCAAGTATAATATTTTACTATCTTTGTTACGAAATTAACAAGCTGCTCCATAATCATTTTAATGTCACCTTGTTTACGTTTTTGCGGTTGACAATACTCTTTTGCGGTGATATAATAATCTAGTAAACACGATCCCGTTCCGGGAGCTTAATGCTAAGGTTAATTGGAATTTACCATTCAATGCACAATTCACAATGCACAATGCACAATGAAGGTGGTGGGCTTCGCCCACGAATTATAAAGGCGGCTGCGAAGGGGTTTGGGGGCGATCGCAAAGCCCCCAACAAGCCGCCGTAAGGCGGCTTAACTCCCCCGGAGCGTTGAGCTAAGATTTAGTTCATCGCTTCGGGGGGCATATCGGGGGGCTTTCCGGTCGCCCCCCGTACCCCCTTCGGTAATGCACCTCGTATCGGGAGAAAAAAGGGGCTGATTTTTATAAAGACAAGAGATATGATGATGACGGGGCTGTTCACGGCGCTGATAGCGGTGGGGGCTTTTATACGTGTTCCTGTACCCGTGTGCCCGTTTACGCTGCAATTTTTGTTTACAACGCTTGCGGGGCTGCTGCTCGGCGCAAGGCACGGGGCGGCGGCAGCGTTTATATATGTGCTGCCGGGGCTTGCGGGGCTGCCGATATTTACCTCGGGCGGGGGGGATAGGCTATGTTTTGCAGCCGACCTTCGGCTATTTGATAGGCTTTATACTTGGCGCATATGTCACGGGCGTTATCGCACACTCGGGCGTGCTTAGTATGAAGAGGCTGATGATGACCTGAGCTTTTTGAAGGAGACCCCGCTGCAAACGCTTAGCACCGCCGCAGACAGGCTAAGGCAGCACTTTAGCGGCAATAAAGCAAGCCTTTGCAGCATTATAAACGGCAAGAGCGGCCGCTGCGGAGAAAACTGCAAATTCTGCGCCCAGTCGGCTCACAACGCCTCGGGGTGTGATGAGTACCCTTTTCTTGACAGCGAAAGGGTGCTTGCAGAATGCAGGCACAACGAGCAAAAGGGTGTTCACCGCTTTGCGATAGTAACAGCGGGCAGGGCGCTTTCGGGGGCTGACTTTGACAGGGCGTGTGAGACATTTGAGCTGTTGAGCAGGCAGACAAAAATGGGGCTTTGTGCGTCAATGGGCTTGCTTAGTGCCGAGCAGTTTAAAAGGCTGCGGGCTGCGGGCGTTACAAGGTATCACTGCAACCTTGAGACCTCACGAAGATATTTTAAAAACATCTGCACTACCCACACCTTTGAGGACAAGCTTGCCTGCATAGCACGGGCAAAGGCGGCGGGGCTGGAGGTCTGCTCGGGCGGTATCATAGGTACGGGCGAGGGGTTTGATGACAGGGTCGATATGGCACTCACCCTCTCAGCACTTGGGTTGTGCAGCATACCGATAAACGCCCTTATCCCGATAAAGGGCACACCTCTTGAGGGGCTGCCGCAGCTTTCCCCGCATGAGATCCTAAGAACAGTCGCAGCCTTTAGGTTTATAGCCCCCGAGGCTGACATTCGCCTTGCGGCGGGCAGGCTGCTGCTTGAAAACAGCGGCGAGGCGGCGTTCAGGTCGGGCGCTAATGCCGCTATAACAGGCGATATGCTCACGACCTCGGGCAACGGCATAGATGATGACATCAAAATGCTCACAGCTTTGGGCTTTGATACAAAAAGGGGGAATGGAAATGGCCAAGGGGCTGTTTGTCACAGGAACAGGCACTGACATAGGAAAGACCTACATATCCGCTTTGCTGCTAAAGCGGCTCAATGAGGCGGGGCTTAGCTGCGCCTATTTCAAGGCGGCTATGAGCGGCAACGAGCGCCTCCCAAACGGGGAGCTTATCCCGGGAGATGCCAAGCTTGTAAAAAGCGTTTCGGGGATAGATCAGCCGCTAGCTACCGCCTGCCCGTATGTGTATGAAAGGGCAGTCTCCCCTCACCTTGCCTCAAGGCTTGAGGGCGGGGCGGTAGATATGGCTGTGGTAAGAGAATACTACGCCCGCCTTTGTGAAGAGTATGACTATATCCTCTCCGAGGGAAGCGGCGGTATAGTCTGCCCGATCAGGTATGACGAAAGGGTGATAATGCTGCCCGATATTATCAAAGCGCTGGGGCTGCCCTGCATTATCGTTGCAGATTCGGGGCTTGGCACAATAAATTCAGTTGTGCTGACATATGAATATATGAAAGCCCACGGCATAGCCGCAAAGGGCTTAATTCTAAACCGCTTCCATAGGGGCGATGCTATGGAGGAGGACAATAAGCTGATGTGCGGGCGCCTTACCTCACTGCCCGTGCTTGCCTGCGTGGGTGAGGGGGATAAGGATATAAGCCTTGACGCAGACACCTTGGCAGCGCTTTTTGGATAGGAGGAAGGAAAAAATGATCTGGTACCCGTATGCACAAATGAAAACGCTCGACCCGCCGATAAAGATAGCCCGTGCACAGGGCGTTCATCTATATACCGAGGACGGGCACGACCTTATCGACTCGGTCTCGTCCTGGTGGAGCGTCATACACGGCTACGACCACCCCGAGATAAACAAGGCGATAACCGAGCAGCTTGGCAGCTTTGCGCACATTATGCTTGGCGGGCTTACACACGAGCCTGTGCAGAGGCTGTCTGAGAAGCTTGCCGAGTGGCTGCCGGGCGACCTTGACTACTGCTTCTTCTCGGATTCGGGGAGCGTTGCTGTAGAGGTAGCACTCAAAATGGCGCTTCAGTTCAACACGAACCGCAGCTCTGACCGTGACACGATCTTAGCACTCGAGCACGCCTACCACGGCGACACCTTCAAGGCTATGGAGGTGGGCGATGACGAGGATTACCACTTCGCCTTCGGCGCTAAAAACGAAAAAAAGCGGGGCGTTATACATATCCCCACGCAGACCGAGGCTCTGGAGCGGGTGTTCGCCGAGCAGGGCGAGCGCCTTACCTGCTTTATAGCCGAGCCGCTGCTGCAGGGCGCAGGGGGAATGAGAATGTACGATATTTCCTTCCTAAAGCGTGCAAGGGAGCTTTGCGATAGGTATGACACCCTTCTGATCTTTGACGAGGTCGCAACGGGCTTTGGAAGGACGGGCAACCGCTTTGTTGCAGACCTGGTTCTGCCCGATATACTCGTACTTGGCAAGGCGCTCACGGGCGGCTATATCGGCCACGCCGTAACTGTCGCAAGCAAGCGTGTCTGGGAGGGGTTTTATTCCGATGACCCGACACACGCACTTATGCACGGCCCTACCTTTATGGGCAACGCCCTTGCCTGCTGTGCGGCGCTGAAGTCGATAGAGCTCTTTGAGCGTGAGGACTATATGAGCAAGATAAAAAGCATCGAGCGCATAGCAAGGCGTGAGCTTGCAGGCCTTAAGTACGAGCGGATAAAGGAAGTACGCATTATGGGCGGCTGCGCCTGCATCGAGGTGTATGACGGGACAGTGCTTGAGGGCTTTAAGCAGTTTGCGTATGAGCGAGGGGTGTTTTGCAGAACGTTTTTAAAGTATATGTACTCAATGGTGCCCTATGTGATAAATGAAGAGGAGCTTGTAAAGATATATGATACGATG
>JAFRYW010000189.1 GCA_017442845.1 Ruminococcus sp. | reverse complement strand
CCCCCAACCCCCTCCCCAAAGGGGAGGGGGCTAAAAAGACTACGCCGATAAATTCTTATTTATCACACCAAATAAAAACACGCCGCAGGGCTTTTGACCTCTGCGGCGGTGTTTTTTACTGTTCGTTTTTAAGTGAATTTAAAAGCCCGTTTGAGTTGATAATGTTTATCAAAAATTCGGGGAAGGCTGTGCCCTGATAGATCTCACCCTTGGTCTTGTTTGTTATGATGCCCGTCTCAAAGTCTATCTCGACCTCGTTGCCTGCCTCGATACTCTCGGCGGCCTCGGGGCATTCTATTATCGGAAGGCCTATGTTGATAGCGTTCCTGTAAAAGATCCTTGCAAAGGTCTTTGCTATAACGCAGGATATGCCGCTCGCCTTTATAGCTATAGGGGCGTGCTCTCTTGAAGAGCCGCAGCCGAAGTTCGACTCGGCGACCATAATGTCGCCCTCCTTGACGTTTTTAACAAAGTCAACGTCTATATCCTCCATGCAGTGCTCTGCAAGTGCCTTGTGGTCGGGGTTGTTTAAGTATCTTGCGGGGATTATAACGTCGGTATCAACGTTGTCTCCGTATTTGTGTACCTTGCCGCATACCTTCATATCAATATTCTCCTTTTTAGTTTTTATAGTCAGGCGCTGAGAAAACATTCTCGCCGTTTGCCTGACGCCTTAGCTCGTCAAATATCTTGTCGAGGTATTCTACCGTTATCTCGTCCTTTATTCTTGAGATGTAGTAGCACACCTTGACCTTTCCGAACATTCCGGATTTGGTGAGCCTGAATACCGGCTCGCCGTTCAGCATAGTTCCTTCGGCGGAGTTTATGCCCTTTTTATCAAATATCCCCTGAGTAGATGTTACCGAGAAATTCGCCTCCTGCTTTAGGCGGTTGAATTCCTCGACGTATTTGTCGATACGCTGGTCATCGGTCAGCTTGGTGCCGTATTTTTTTGTGAGCCAGCTCATCATAATGTCACCGAATATTTGAATGAGATAGTCCTTCATGCTCTCTCCTCCTTCTATGTACCCTGTTTTTTGAGGAGCGTTGGTGCTGCGTTAGATTATATAGTCAATGCATTTTCTGTCACAGGTTATTTCTTTTATGAATTTTGCGACCTCTAAGTGGTCGGGGTGCTTTTGGTAGGCTGCGAGTGCTGCCTCATCGGTAAATGTCGAGTCAAGCAGCATATCGGCGTTGGAGCTTTCGAGATTGTCGATCATCACGCTTATCTCCTCAAGCCCCTCGACTCTGCCCTTCAGCCCTTCAAGACCTTTTTTGGCTTTTATCAGGGCACCGATCTTTTCCTGCTCGGAAAGCCCGTCCTTAAGCGTCCAGATTATTACGTGCCTTACCATTTGCTCATACCTCTTCCATAATATCCTTAGGCTGTGAGATCCTGCCTGTTACAGCCGAAGCTGCTGCAACGTAGGGGGAAGCAAGATATACCTCGCTCTCCGGGTGCCCCATTCTGCCTACAAAGTTTCTGTTTGTTGTTGCTACGGCTCTCTCGCCCTTTGCAAGAATGCCCATATGGCCGCCGAGGCAGGGGCCGCAGGTAGGTGTCGAAACTGCACACCCTGCGTTTATGAAGATCTCTAAAAGCCCTTCCTTCATCGCCTGCAAATATACCCTCTGCGTTGCGGGAATGATTATGCACCTTACATTGTCGGCTATGTGCCTGCCCTTGAGTATCTCGGCAGCAGCCCTTATGTCCTCTATCCTTCCGTTAGTGCACGAGCCGATGACCACCTGATCGATCTTCACCTCGGGCATATCGTCAAATGTCCTCGCATTTTCGGGCAGGTGCGGGAATGCGACTGTCGGCTTTATATCACCAAGATCTATGTCGTAAACTGCATCGTACTCTGCGTCCTCATCGGCCTCGAATACGGTGAACTCTCTCTCAACTCTGCCCGAGCAGTAAGCACGTGTCACATCGTCAACTGCGAAGATGCCGTTCTTAGCGCCTGCCTCTATCGCCATATTGGCTATGCACAGCCTATCCTCCATTGTAAGGTTCTTAAGCCCCGTGCCCGAGAACTCCATAGACTTGTAGAGTGCGCCGTCAACGCCTATCATACCTATTATATGTAAGATAACGTCCTTAGCGGCGCTGTATTTGGGCAGCTTGCCCGTAATGTTGAATTTTATAGCCGAGGGCACCTTGAACCATGCCTTGCCTGTCGCCATGCCTGCACACATATCGGTCGAGCCGACGCCTGTTGAGAATGCGCCGAGTGCGCCGTAGGTGCAGGTGTGTGAGTCAGCGCCTATAACGCAGTCGCCAGGGGCAACTAAGCCTTTTTCGGGGAGCAGTGCGTGCTCGATACCCATATCGCCCACGTCAAAATAATTCTTGATGCAGTACTGCGAGCAGAAATCTCTGCACTGCTTTGAGTTTTCAGCACTCTTTATGTCCTTATTGGGCGTAAAGTGATCCATTACCATTGTTACCTTTTGTGTATCAAAAACGCTGTCAAAGCCCGCCTTGTTAAATTCGTTTATAGCCACAGGCGAGGTAACGTCATTACCGAGCACCAGATCGAGGTTTGCCATAATAAGCTGCCCTGCCTTTACCTCATCAAGACCTGCGTGCGCTGCAAGCACCTTTTGTGTCATTGTCATACCCAATGTAAAACAACATCCTTTCCGTATAAAAATATTTGTCTATACCATAATATTATACCACACATCTATTAAAAGGTAAACAGATATTTTTAACATTATTTATGAATATTTTTGTTTTATTTGTATAAAAAGGGTATATTCAGCATTACAGCATTTGACTTGTATCACAAAGGAGTAATTTGCAGATAATATTTTTGGCGAAATGCCAAACCAGGGAAAGGAGAAAGATCTTATGTCTATAAAAAATTCGCCTCTTGTCAAGGGGATATCAACGGGGATAACCGTCGGAACGGCGGCCTTCGTGCTCACCTCCAAGATGAACAAGGGCAAGAAAAAGCTGAAAAGCGCCGCAGGCAGGGCACTTGAGAGCCTTGCCGAAATGGTCGATGAGATAACGGACAAGCTGAGATAGATAAAGCATAAATCTTTAGGGCAATGTGTCCGAAGGGGTTTGGGAGCCCTTGCCTACTGCGAAGGCAGGGAAAGCCCCCAAAAATAGGGCGTTCGACAAGCTTTATGCTTTACTATAGCTTTATTCGTAACACAAAGACAGACTTTTGCAGCAAGAAGAGCTCCCCCGCCGGGGGAGCTCTTTGCTGTTACTTTTTCTTTTTCTTTACCTTGTCAAAGGACGGGTTGAAGGCGTAGAAATTGCGCTCATCAAGCATATCCGTCACAAGGCGCAGGCTCTCGCCGAAGCGCTGGTAGTGTACTATCTCACGCTCACGCAGGAACTTTATAGGCTCTCTTACATCGGGGTCATCGACTAAGCGCAGAATGTTGTCGTAGGTCACTCTTGCCTTCTGCTCTGCACCCAGATCCTCGTTCAGGTCGGCTATCGGGTCGCCGAGCGACTGAAAATACGCCGCCGTGAACGGCACGCCCGCCGCAGAGACAGGGTATATCCCCGTGGTGTGGTCAACAAAGTAAGCATCAAAGCCCTGCTCCTTTATCTGCTTTGGCGTCAGGTTTCTTGTCAGCTGGTAGATGATGGCGGAGACCATTTCCATGTGGGAGAGTTCGTTTGTACCACAATGTTATCAAGTAATATTTTTCAGCCTACAGATCAAGCGTTACGCTCACAGTTATAGGCATCTGTTTGTATCTGTTCGATTTGTCCCTGAAGTAGTCTATCCTTAGCACGCTTTCGGTAAGCAGCTTGTTGCGCTCTGCGGGGGATAGGTCGTTGTAGTTCTCAAGCAGCTCGGTCAGGGTCTTGATCGTGCGGTCATAGTTTATGGTCTTGTTTGCCTTGGCGGTTATGGCAGCAGCCTGCTCCTCGAGTGCCTCACGCTTGGCTTTTATTGCGATCTGGCGGTCAATGAATATCTCTTGGGTGTAGATCTCCTGCTCAAGCAGGTCGTAAAGCTTGTTCTGCTGTGCCTTGACCTTTTCAAGCTCTGCATTTATCTTCCTTAGCTGCGAGATCTCGATAGAGTTGTCACTGCCGCAGCTGCTGTTTTTGATAAGCAGCAGCCCGTTGAGACTGTTTCGCAGCTCCTCTAAGATGTAATCCTCCACGACCTTGTATGGTGCTGAGGATACCTCGCATAGAGTGTTCGGGCAGATCATATAATCTTCACCCCTGCGGTTTCTTCTAAGTATCATAGCCCTGCCGCATTCACGACATTTGAGCACGTGAGCGAATGGGTTTGCAAGCTCGAATTTTATCGGCTTTTTAGGGTTCTTGCCCGTGCGTTCCTGCGCAGCAGCCCACTGCTCCTCGGAGATGATCGCTTCGTGCTTTCCTTTGTATAGCTCCCCGTCAGTGCGGAGGCGTTGTGTGATCACCTTTCCGTCAACTACCTTTTTGCGCTGCTCTCTTACCTTCCAGCGTATCTTGCCGCAGTATACAGGGTTTCTGAGTATATCCCTCACGCTTGCCACAGGAAACTGTGCCCCGCCGTTCCTCGGCTTATAGCCCATATCCGTTAGCCTTTTGGCTATGAGCCCCGGCGTCACACCCTCATCGACATACAGGCTGTAGATAAGCTTGACTGCATCAGCCTCGTCATTTGGTGTGAGCGTGTAGCCCCTGCCGCCCTCTATCTTTACCTTGTCATAGCCATACGGGGCAAAGCGCCCGATGAAGTTGCCTTCCTTTGCCGAGGCAAGCCTTCCTGCCTGCAAGCGCCTGTTTATCGTTTTGTACTCACGCCTTGACATAAAAAGCCCGAACTCAAAGTACTCCTCATCAAATTCGTTGAGCGGGTCGTAGACCTTTGCGGGGGTTATGATAAGCGTTCCCGTCAGCTTGAAGGCACGAGCCACAACGCCCTGGTCGATGCTGTCGCCACGGGCAAGGCGCTCAAGCTCCATTACAAGCACGCCCTCCCACCTGCCTGCCTCGACATCGGCGAGGAGCTGCTGCATCTGCGGGCGTGCAGCTATCGTTTCGCCGCTGACTATCTCTTCGTAAATGCCGCCTATCTCGTAGCCTCCCCTCTGCGACAGCTCGGTGAGTATTCTTTTGTGGCGGCTCAGCGTTTCGCCCTCGCCCAGCGCTTCAAGCTCCTTGTCGGCTCGTGATTTTCTGAGGTACATAGCGTACATGGTGGGTCAGCTCCTTTCTGTAGGTGCCATACAATTATGCCTTTATGGACGAATTATCTATATATTTCTTTTCAACTCTTATACACCTGTTAAACTGTTCTTCAGATAAAGAATAGTGATCATCTACTTCAGGAATAATCTTGCCTATTTTTTGATTCTGTACAGTTATAACAATAACTATTTTGCCTATAGTTTTTAACTGCTTATATAGACTTATGTAATCGGTATCGGCACTCATAATATAAGCAATATCATATGAATCATAAAAAGCTTTTGAAAGAGCATGTATAGCAAGATTTAAGTCGGTACCTTTCTCAACCTTATAGTATGATTCACGATCATTTATATTCATATCATCTTTTTCACCTGTTGGGCGAGCAATGTATCGCCCCTCAATAACATCTGTGTATTTTGCAGCTCTTAAACCTGTCACCCATTTATAATAAGATGAAAGATTAGAATCCTTCATCAGAAATTCATCAGGCTTCGGGGCGAATATATATGCTTTTGTAAAGTCAACATCGGCTCGCAGTCTAACTACTTCTTTGAATAGTTTATTATAATCGAGTTTAGGTGCAGTTTTACCTAAAGAACGATAATAGTCTTTAAGCGCTATATCAAAATTCATGTGATCTAAGAATACCATTCCTCTAAGCATTTTTAATTCCTCCTAAAAAGCTAAAAGGCACTATGCTATAAGTCATAGTGCCTTGTTCGAAATCTAAATATAAAGGGCAGGCATATGCCATCCTTTACACTTATATTATATCCAAAAACATTGCACTTGTCAATATAACTGAGGTTATAATTTATTTTTTTGTAAGTTGTCAACAAAAGTTTACACGATATTTGTGTAAATATTTATACATGTAATTGTTGTCATACCATTCTTTGTCATTACTATGCCGATAGGACTGTGTTTTACTGCATATATCGGCATAGTTAAGCCCCCCTTTCTGTTTTTTTCCTCCCTCGGTGATCGTTGGGGGAGGGTGTTTTTACCCAGGGAGATCATAATAAAATACATTCCCTTTTTCAAGACCCTCTCTGTAAAACGTCGCTTCGCTCTTATCTTTTAGGGCTTAGGTGCATCATGATCTTGAATAGCTATATCCAAAAAGCTAATAATATATGATACTATATCATCTTCACGCTCCAGATCCAAAGCCTGCATATCGGGTATGCTCTTTATCGGGTGGAGAAAATAAGTGCCGAGATCGACATTACTGTTTTTAAGGATAGTATTCTTGATCAAAAGCCTGGTAAATGACCTTCTGAAAAGCACTTTTACGGCGAGAGCTTTAAATACCTTGTAT
>JAFRYW010000188.1 GCA_017442845.1 Ruminococcus sp. | reverse complement strand
CTTAATAATTATAACATATAACTTCCCATTTTTCAAGCACTGCACGATACTTGACTTTTGTTCGGTATTGGTATATAATAGTAAGGAACTATTATATATGCACAGGCAGGTGAAAGAATGTTCAAAAAGCTTTTTGCAGCCCTTTTATGCGTGATGATGTATATTATCGCAGCACCAGCAGCGCTTGCACAGGACTATGCTGAGTTCTCACTCTCAAAGCAAAAGACCTACCTCGGCGACGAGATCACGGCGACGCTGACCTTTTCAAGCGACCAAAACAACATCGCCGACATTCAGGGCAATATAAACTACAATGACAAGGTGCTTGAATATATAGAATGTGACGACGTTACCTATGCGGGCGGCGGCAACCTTACCGTCAGGGCATTTACCAGCACGGGGGCGGAGGGGCGCTATACTATGACCTTTCGCTTCAAAACTATCGGCGAGGGCGACGGGTTTATCAAGCTTGTAAACTGCCGCATTACCGACAGCGGGCAAAACGGCGTTCGCAGCCCCGGCGCTGAAACGAGCATTGAGGTTGCAGGCAGCGCTGCCGCTACCACAAAGCAAACTGTGACAAAGCCCGACAATATGGAGCCCCCCACCGAGACAGTAACAGAGGCTGCATCAGACAGCGGCGAGGAAAGCTCGCAGGAGCAGGCTGAAACCACGACCACGACTACCGCCCAAAGCTCCGCCTCCGCCCCCGCATCGAGCGGCGAGATCCCGGAGGGGAAGCTGAGCGCTGTTAAGATCTCGACGGGGTACATATCGCCGGAGTTTTCCTATGATGTGCTCGAATACGAGATACGTGTTCCGCACGACTGCACTTGGCTCGACCTCGAGGGCGTGACCTCACGTGAGGGCGAGTACATATGGTACACGGGCGACGAGAACGTTTATGACGGCGTTATCACAAGAACGATCGCCGTGCGTGACTCGGCGGGGCTTGAGACTGTTTACACCTTCAACATCAGCCGAATGAGCGAGGCTGAGGAGCAGCAGTTTGACAACAGCACCGTCACCACCACAGCCCCCGAGCCGTCAAGCACCACAGCGACCTCTACTACACGCAGGCTCTCGCTTGACAAAAAGACGGGCTCGTTCAAAAAGCTGATAGCGGCGGCGGGCATCGTGATAGTTGTGATACTTGTTGTGATAGTGGCGCTTGTTTCGTCAAGGAGCAGCAAGGGCAAGAGAAAGCGCATAAAGCAGACAAAGAAAAAATGACATAAAAAATCCCCCGAAGCCCGGGGGATAATTTTTTTATCAGATCCACTGTCAATCGCCGAACGAAATGCCGAGCGCCCTTGCCGACAGCACCATCTGGTCGTCCTGCGGCACGAACTTTGTCTTGCCCGCAACGTCCTTCAAGAGGTTTGAGCCGACACGTGACTCGATCATCGCAACAGCCCTGCCGTAGTTCTCGTCTGCGATAAGCTTTGCGGCATACGTGCCGAACTGCGTTGCCAAGATCCTGTCATAAGCCGAGGGGCTGCCGCCTCTGAGCATATGCCCCGGCACGCAGACTCTTGTTTCATAGCCTGTCATATTCTGTATATTTGCCGCAATTCTCGTGGTAGCTGTAGTTATACCCGCCTCGGCACGCTTTGCGGCACGCTCCTTTTTCTTCATCTTAGCCTCCTTCTTATCGAAGGCGCCCTCTGCAACTGCGATTATCGAGAACTTCTTGCCCGCCTCGTTGCGCTTAACGCAGGTCTCGGCGATCTTTTCGATATCGTAGGGTATCTCGGGCAGGATTATGATATCAGCGCCGCCCGCAACGCCCGCATAGAGCGTCAGCCAGCCCGCCTTGTTGCCCATTATCTCGGCGCAAAGTATGCGCCCATGGGAGTTGGCGGTGGTGTGCAGCCTGTCGATAACATCAGTCGCCGTGCCGACTGCCGTATGGAAGCCGAAGGTGACGCTCGTACCCCATATATCATTATCTATCGTCTTGGGCAGGCCGATAACATTGAGCCCCTCCTCAGAGAGCAGGTTTGCGGTCTTATGAGTGCCGTTGCCGCCGAGGGTGAGCAGGCAGTCAAGCTTCTGCTTTTTATATGTCGCCTTCATTTCCTTGACCTTATCGACATTATCGTCCTCCACGACCTGCATCATCTTAAAGGGCGTTCTTTTAGTACCAAAAATTGTACCGCCGGTAGTCAAAATGCCCGAAAAATCGTTTGGCTGCATCTCCTTGCACATATTGTTGATAAGCCCGTAGTAGCCGTCATTGATACCGATGATCTGTGCATCATCTCCAAACTGGTGATACACAGCCTTTGCAACGCCTCTGATAGTCGCATTGAGTCCCGGGCAGTCACCGCCGCTTGTGAGTATGCCTATGCGTCTTTTCATAATAGATCAATCCTTCCTAATTTTTGTTATATCCAAATTTTTTATCACGAGACAGTAATACTTTTTTCCACCAGGTTTCTCTCTCCTCAATAACACTTTTTTCTGTTGAACCTTTAAATGTTTCAAGAAGAGTGTAGGTGAAATTCTCTTTTATGTAATCAAAATCAAGCATTTTTAATTCAACATTACCGCCGTGCCCCGTCTTGACATAATCACTCCAGCGCCCCCATATCATATCGTCACCGTATGTCGCACCGACATATCGTTTTCCGTTATGCAGGTCTGTAATCAGGTAAACGCCTTTCATATTTTCAAGGGCGGTTTTCCACGATTCTGTATCAATTCTTGCTTTTAACTCATTCCAAGTCACATTTACATTATCATATCCGGGAAATAACGGTTTAATTATATCTCTTTTAATTTCAATTACCTGCAAACTGTCTATATAGTTTTCAAGGCATAAATATGATGCTCTAAAACTTTTTTTAAATTTTATAATCAGTTTCCCGATAAACTCTTCTCCAATTGAAGTTAACTTAGTTTCATATAAATACCCTTTTCTGCTATCTTCACAATCTCTAACAGATAGACTTTCATATATACCAACAAACAGCCATTCATCTTTACAAATATAGGCTAATGATAATATGTATCTTCTGCCAAAATTCTTTTTAGTCTGATGCTCCTGCCATTCTTTAAACTCGCCTTTCATATAAACTTCTAAAGGCTCTTTAAGATTCTTTATTCCTATCCCACAATGAACCTTTATGTCTTTTTTATTGACTTCTAAAAATGGAATGATTTGCTTGATGTCCATCTGTATTCTCACCTCCTAAACAAAAGGAGGCAAGAGGCACCTACCTCTCACCTCCGAAGGATCAGTATTTATCGTCCTCGTCGTCAAGGTCGATCGTGATGTTTTCCTCCTCAGAGCCGAAGTCCTCATCATCGGGGTAAACAAACTTCGTGCCGGGGGCGGGTGCGGGCACATCGTCCTCGTCATCGGGGTAGTCAAACTTTGATACGGGGGCTGCCGCAGGCTCGTCATCATAGTCAGGGTAATCAAACTTTGATGCGGGCTTTGCAGCAGGCTCGTCATCATCATCGGGGTAATCGAACTTTGATGCGGGCTTTGCCGCAGGCTCTTCATCATCGTCGGGGTAGTCAAAGCTGCTGACGCTTGACGTATGGACGGGTGACTCTATATCACCGTCGCTGTAGTCGAATTTCGACCTTGAAACGCTTGCGACTGTAGCATTTGAGCCGCCTGCGTTCTCGGAGAGCCTGAAGCGTGCGATCATGTTCTTGAGCACGAGCGACTGACCCGAAAGCTCCTCTGAAGCCGATGCGATACCGACTGCCGTAGCCGTGTTGTTCGCAACAACGGCGCTTATCTGATCTACGCCCGTATTGATCTGAACGATAGCCTCAGCCTGCGCCTCGGAGGCGTCGGTGATGTTCTTTACAAGCCCCTGGATAGTGTCAGAACCCTCAACTATCTCCTCAAGGCTCTTAGCTGTTTCCTTAGCTATCTCAGAGCCACGGTCAACAGCGTTTGTCGAGTTTTCGATAAGCTGCGAGGTCTGCTTTGCCGCCTCAGCCGAGCGTGCAGCAAGCCTTCTTACCTCGTCGGCAACTACGCCGAAGCCCTTTGAGCCCTCTCTTGCCGCCTCAACGGCTGCGTTAAGAGCAAGTATATTAGTCTGGAATGCGATCTCGTCAATTACCTTGATGATCTTTGAGATCTCATCGGTCGCCTCGGTGATCTGATCCATAGCCGAGAGCATATTGCTCATATCATCGTTACAGTTATTGATAGCCGAGGTGTTGTCGGCTACGATATTGTAAGCGTTCTTAGCGTCGTCGGAGTTCTGCCTGATCTGCTTAGCTACGCCGTTGAGCGTTGCGGAGAGCTCCTCTACCGAGCTTGCCTGTCTGGTAGAACCCTGCGAGAGCACCTGTGCCGAATCGGAAACCGAGCTTGCGCCTGAGTTCACCTGCTCGGCAGCCGTGTTGATCGAGCTGAAGGTATCGGAAAGCGCTTCCAAAATGTAATTGAAGGTATCCTTGATCTTCACGAAGTCGCCCTTGAAGTTGCCCTCCATACGGTGGCATAGGTTGCCCTCGGAGATCTGGGTAAGTGCCGTGGTGATAAGCGTTATATACTGACGAAGCGAGAATATCGTCTCCTCGAGGGAGTTTGTGAGGATACCAAGCTCGTCCTTAGAATACCAAACGTCAACAGGCTCGGTCAGGTTGCCCTGTGCGAGCTTTCTTATTCTGTCGGTGGTAGATGCGATAGGCTTTGAGATGCTTCTTGAGAAGATCACCGACACTGCAAAGGTCGCCGCCAGCAGCAATACCGCCATACCGATTATGATAAAGTAGGTAGATGTCGAAATGCCCATAAAAACATCTGTTGTTGTATAGCAGACGATATCTGCACCTATGCTTGTAAGCGGCATAGCCGAAAGAATCCTCGTCTTACCGCCGATATCGCTGCTCTGAGCCGAGCCCTGATCGTCGGCAGAGGCGGTCACCTGCTCCGAGAGATCACCGTAATCGCCTGTAGCGGATATATCGTCACCAGCCTTAACAGGGGCGTTGTCAGAGGATATTATAACGTCCTTATCATTGATGACAAGTGCAATATCGGTCTTAGACCTTGATGAGATCTCATTTATATCATCAGTTATACCGTCAAGGCAGGCAACAGCGCCGACAATATCGCTCGAATAGCTGCTGTCCTTACCTACCGAGCAGACAAAGCCTATGTAATACTTATCCTCATACATCACGATATCGGTATGATAGACCTCGTTAGCGCTTGTTCTTGCCTTAGATATCGTCGATTTATCGAGCACCTGCAAAGCCAGCTCCTCCGAATACTCATTAGGCGTGCCGACAGATGAATAGAGCGCTACGCCCCTAAAGATCTCGTTATCGAACATCGGCTTTATGGTTGCGGGCGTTGCCGACTTATCAAGCTTAGCCGCCACCCTTGAAACAGCAAGGCCATAGCCCTCGATAGTCTTATCAACACTTCTTGTCACGTCAAAGGAAACAGCGGGCACAAAGCTCTTTACTGCCTTCTTTCCCGACATACTGACATATACCATAAAGATAGTGACTATTATAGCGCTGGCAAGCAAGACCACCGCAAACATATTTATCATAATTTTAGAACGAATAGTTTTCACAATGTATGCCCTCCATACAAAATATTTACTCTTATGTATTATATCACATTTGCACAAATATTTCAAGCCCTTTTCGGATATTTTCTTGTAATTGCACAAGCTTTTTTGCAATATAATGTATAATATAACGAAAGATAAGGGAAGGCCGGCTGTAAGCTTCTCCCCTATTCCCATTAAAGGAGGCAGACCAAATGTTTCTGACAATACGTTTTAAAAGGCTTCATATCGTGATATTTATGACAGTCCTGCTCGCCGGGGCGGCGGCCATGCTGCTGCGAAGCGGCAAAATAAGCGGCAGTGAGGACAGCAGGCTCAAGGTACCTATAATCATGTACCACAGCATATCGGCTGACGAGAGCCGTCTCGGAGAGTTCACTGTCAGCCCGCAGCTTTTTGAGGAGGACATCATATTCCTTAAGCAGCAGGGCTTTGAGGCGATAACCGTCAATGACCTTATAATGCACGTCCGCTACGGTACAAAGCTGCCAAAAAAGCCCGTCATCATAACGCTTGACGACGGGCACTTAAACGCCCTGACAAGGGCGCTGCCGATAATACAACGGCACGGCTTTAAAATGACGGTGAGCTGTGTCGGCAAATGGAGCATGGCGGCGGGCGAGGCTGCAAGCCCCGATGAGAACTACTCCTACTGCGATGCACAGGACATAGCAAGGCTGCGTGAAAGCGGCGCAGTCGAGATCGGCTGCCACAGCTATAATATGCACAGCACCGACGGGCGCAGGGGCGTTTTACGCCTTCCCGAGGAGAGCGAGGAGCAGTACCGAGCCGCCCTGCTCGCCGACATTTTCAAGGCGCAGAGCTTTTTTGATGACTGCTGCGGCTTCAAGCCGAATATTTACACCTACCCCTACGGCTTTCACGATAAGCTAAGTGACGAGATAGTAAAAAGCGCCGGCTTTGAAGCCACCCTCACCTGCGAGGACGGGATAAACATAATAAGCGGCGAGCAGTCGCTTTACGGCTTAAAGCGCTTTGACAGACCCTACGGCAGCTCAAGCGAGGAATATTTTTCACAGATCCTCGAATAGAGCGGTTTACGGCTCATACAGAAAAAAGCCCGAAGGCATCAGCCCTCGGACTTTGTTATTTATTATGCTTTTTTAGCCCCAGTACTCTCTCCAGATATTGAAATAGCCCCACGGGATCTGGAAGGAATAAGCTATCCTGCTGTCGCTCTGATAGTAGGGACGGTTGCACCAATAATAGATAGTGCCGTCATTCTTGATGCTCTTGAGAGCAGCCTTATTGTAAAGTGCGCCGTATGCTGCAAGCTTTACTCTCTTGGGAACGTTGCTGTAAACTGCGCCGTCTGCCGCAAGCCCCCATGATGACATAAAGTTGCCGCTGTTGTAGATCATATCCTGAACAGTTGAGTAGTTCTTGTAATAGCTTGCCCAAACGCCCACTTTTGTGTACTTAGCTGCTACGAATCTGTTTACCACACAGTCAGAAACGTAAACTATCGGCTTATCCCAGAAATCGCCCGCCATACCGCCTACCTCGTGGTAAACGATCCTGCATATAGCCTGGAAGCCCGCTTTGTCAAAATTCATAACTGCGGTCTTGAGCTTCTGGGTCGAAGAGAAAGCACTCTTTACCGAGCCGTTTACAGCCCTTACCTTGAAGCTGTAGGTTGTGCCCCTCTTAAGACCTGTCACCTTTACCTTAAGAGCAGTAGTGGTCTTTACCTTAGTCCACTTTGTATACTTGCCGCCCTTGATGTAGAGCTGGTATTTCAAAGCGTTCTTAACTGCCTTGTATCTTACGATAAGCTGTGATGTCTGCTTGTTATAGGGGTGTGTTGCTGCGCTGTCGTACTTAGCCTCTGCAACGAATGTCGGCGCCTTAAGTGTGATCTTAGGGGTCGATGCGGTCGCTGCTGTTGCAGTTGTTGTCGTTTTAGCCGTGTCGGTCGTTGCAGCAGCTGTCTGTGCTGATGTTTCTGTCGAAGCAGCCTCTGCTGCCGATGCACCCATAACATTAAAGCAGGTAAATAATATAGAAACCGCTATCAATGCTGTTATAAGTCTGATTAGCTTTGGCGTGACGCCCTCACTTGATGTGTTTGAAATAATACCCATAAATTAGTTGGCGAAAGATATTTCGGCTGTGGTGTTCCGAAACCCCGCCTTTCATCTCCTTTCGGTAAGAGGAATGCTCTTACAAACAAATTCTCTTCTATAAATATTTTAAAAATTACAAAAGAGTTACAAATTACTACATCATTGTAACGCCGGACAGCCCCATTTGTCAAGCAACTTAACAATTTGTTTACAGGAAATCGCCATAAGTGTACAAAAGATTACAACCGTAACGCAAAAATTTCATTTAATTTGACGATGAATTTTTTTGCAAGTTTAGGGAATATAATAATAGATTTAGCCAAAAAACAAATAGAAATTGCCGAATTTAAGCGGTTTTTGGGGCATTTTAGGGAATGAAATATATCAATGCCGGGTGCATTGAGATGCCTCTTATTCAACAAAAATCTCACCCCGTTTGTAATAAAATAACTAAGGGAAGCATAAGATTTAAAAAAAGAAGCAAAGAGAGGAAGGAAGATAAAAATGAATACTTTTTACCCCGAGGGGAGCATTTATGAGCCGAGCGACAGCGAGTACTATCTATCAAGCCCGCAGCGGCTCAGCGAGGCGGCAGCCAAAGGGCTGATACTTGAAGCGAGGGCTTCGGTCTGCTCAAGAGAGCACGACCTCTATGTCGATCTGCCCTTCGGCAGAGCCGTTATCCCCCGTGAGGAGGGGGCACTGGGGATCAGTGACGGCAGCGTTAGAGATATTGCGATACTCTCACGGGTCGGCAAGCCTGTCTGCTTTATCCCGCTAAGCGTAAGCTCAGGCACCGCAATACTATCCCGCCGTGCAGCGCAGGAAAGGTGTCAAGCTCTTTACATTGACACCCTCGAGCCCGGCGAGATAATTAACGCCTGCGTGACACATTTAGAGCCATTCGGGGCATTTGCAGACATAGGCTGCGGGATCAGCTCGCTCTTGCCGATAGACGCTATCTCGGTATCACGCATAGCCCACCCCGCCGACCGCTTTTACAACGGTATGATGATAAAGGCGGTCGTAAAAGGCAGAGAGGGCGGGCGGATATGCCTATCCCACAAGGAGCTTTTAGGCACGTGGGAGCAAAATGCGCAGCGCTTCTCGCAGGGCGAGACTGTCAGCGGGATAATACGCTCGGTCGAGCCATACGGGGTATTTATAGAGCTTATGCCGAACTTAGCGGGGCTTGCGGAGCCGTTTGACGGGGCAAGGCCGGGAATGAGTGCGAGCGTTTACATAAAGGCGATGATCCCCGAAAAGATGAAGATAAAGCTTATCATAGTAGATGTTTTCGACACCCCTGACAGGGCTGTACCCATAGAATACTTTACAGCCGGTACCCACATCGAGCGGTGGGATTATTCTGTAAAGGGCGCACACAAGGAAATATTCACACAGTTTGCGTAGAGGGGCAAATTGGAATTTATCGTTTCAATGCACAATTCACAATGCACAATGCACAATTGAGGTGTCGGCTGCGCCGACATCATGCCCATTCGGGCTTGTCAGGGCAGCGAAATCGCTTATTTTAGGGAATATCGTTAGGATGAACGGCCGAATGGCCATAATATCGCCGAAGGCGATACCTTCATTGTGCATTG
>JAFRYW010000187.1 GCA_017442845.1 Ruminococcus sp. | reverse complement strand
TGTGCATTGTGCATTGTGCATTGTGCATTGAAACGCTAAATTCTCATTTATCTCAGCAACACCTTTATAAATCGGGTGTATCATTATCATACCGCCAAATATAAAATAATGCAAGCTATTTGTGATAGTTTGCATTATTTCGATCATACTTTGCACTTTTTATTTCTGCTGCTTTACCCACTCAAGCAGCGCAGGTCTGCACTTTGGAATGTCCTCGCAGTATATGCTCATGACCTCTTCGACCTGTGCGCCCTTTGCAAGGTTCTTTACCGTCTCGGTGCTCGAGCCGAAGCCGCTGCTGCCCTGCGTGGCGATAAGGTGAAGCTTTTTGCCGCTTAGATCATTACTCTCTAAGAAGGTCGCTACGGGCATAGGTATATCGCCCCACCACAGCGGGTAGATAAGGATCACCTCGTCATAGCCGCTTACGTCGATCTTCTCTATATCCGGGCGGGCGGAGGAGTTTTTCTCGCTGCCTGCGACCGAAACCGTGTCGCTGTAGCTTGAGGGGTATTTCTCGCCCGTGAGGGTAACAGCCCTTGCCTCAAGCCCCGATATATCGCAAAGCATATCAGATATAAGCTCGCAGCTTCCCATAAGCTCGCCGTCAGCCTTTAAAAGCGATGCACCCGAGACTGCGTCTATCCCCTCCTCAAAGTCGGTGTTGCCGAGCCTTGTGAAATATACAACGAGAGCCTTGCCGCCCTTCCACTCTGCCTTCTCGCCCGTTACGGCGTCAGCATAGCTTATCTCGACCTTTTTAAGGTGCCTGTTCATATACGGCACAAGTGCGAGCCCGATAGCAAGCGCTGCCCCTGCTGCGATAACGGTGAGTATGACAGCCCTCTTCTTTTTCTTTGTACGCATAATGCCGTGCATAGCGCCGTGGACAACGCCTAAGGTGAGCACGGCTGTTGCGAGATACCTGTGCAGATCGACAAAGCCGAGCGCTGTGAACCACGGGAACAGCAGCCTTGAAACGCCCATGCTGCTAAACACCATAGCTATTATACTAAGCAGCAGCAGGACAGTAACTATATTAAAGACCACCCTCTCCTTCGAGGGCTTGCTGCTTTTCTTTTTTATGAGCGAGGGCAGCCACCGGCGCTTTTGTATGCAGTGTATCACAAGGCAGGCAAAAAATGCTATCCCTAAGATCTCGTGCAGCGTATTGCCCGTAAAAATATAAAGCATCTGTATGAGCAGCAGCGCATACATAGCCGCATCAATGAAAATGCCCGCTTTTTTCTTAAAGCTTACCTTATCCATAGCCTGCACCCCTTTAACCCGAAATATTCTTGTTGAATTTGCCGATCCTGTAGATCACGGCGTAGATGATAAATACATAAGCCGCACTCAGGGCGATGTTTACAAGCATTTGATCCCTGAAAACGAGCATAAGCGCTGCAAAGCTTGCCGCAAGTGCGAGCAGCCCCGCATAAAACCCCGCCCCGGGGCGGCAGCCCGTCTTTGAATACCTAAAAACGAGTGCCATAAGGAACACATAAAACATTAAAAGCGACCCGATCAGCGAGAGCATTTTCGGCATAAGCTCGATAAGATCCTCCTGCATAAATTCAAGTGACGTAGTAAGGGTATTGAGCCCGAAGATCAAAAATACGTGGAAGAGCATATACAAAAGCCCGTTATCCTCACGCCCACGGTCGATAATATGGTCATACACCGTGCCGTAGCTTAAAAACAGCCCCACAACGATAAGAAAGGCCATTACGCAGAAATAGACCCTTCTCACGCTCAGCTCGCCGTCAAAATACCCGCCGACGGCTATTACCATTTCGCCGAAGGTGAAAACTACATACAGCATAGCCCTCTCGGTAAGGTGCTCAAAGTTCACCGCCACGGGAAGGCTCGCCCCCGGGGCGATAAAGGTCGAAACTATGCCGACGATTATCGGCAGGTAGGAAAGCTCTGTGCCCGTGAGCCTGTAAAGCGGTATCATTCCCAAAACAAGCGCCGCCTCGATAAGCAGTATTATCAGCACATTCCTTATCATAGCCCGCTGCCCGCCCTCGGCGTGCCTAAGCTCGATAACATACTGTAAGGCGATATTTAAAAGTATCAGCGCCCAGGCGATATGGTACTGCGTGTGGTAGGCCTCCCAGTCAGCACTCGTGCCCTCGGCGATAAAGTAGAGCATAAACATATTTGAAAACAGGAATATATGCTCCCTCAGCCCGTTTTTGCCGAACATATTGATATAATACGCCGAAAAATTCCAGATCTGTATCACCGCAAGGGTGCAGAGGATATACGCCAAAAACATACCCGGCTGCACCCGCCCGCCCTCAGTGTGGTGGAGGAGCGAATTGTTTTTTCCTATGATAAATACAAATATAAGGTCGTAGATCAGCTCAAGATATTCGACCTTTTTCTCGTCTTTTTTAAACAGCTCTGACATATCATCTACCCGTTTTTTTGATCCTTTTTATCACAAGCATAGCGCACGCCCCCGTGAACGCCCCCGCAATACACCCCGAAAAGAGCAAAAACGGCAGGTAAGCGACCACAGCGGCAGTTTTCATAACGAACACCGCCGCACAGGTCTGCCCTATATTATGCAGCACAGCGCCGAGAACGCTTGCGAAAACTATCATATTTATATCAGTCATACGGCACACTATGCACATTCCCAGCAGGCACAAAAGCCCGCCCGAGAAGCTGAACACAAGCGCCATTACATTCCCCGAAAAAAGTGTGCCTATAAGCACACGCACCGTAAAGATCAGCACCGCCTCCTTCGGGGTGTAGCTGTATACGGCATAGACTGTAACTATATTCGCAAGCCCCAGCTTTACCCCCGGCACAGGCACTATCGGCGGGAGCTGCATCTCGATTATAAACATTATGAGCGACACCGCCGTCAATACCGCAAGCTCTGTAAGGCGGCGGGTGTCGGGCTTACGCCGCTGCGTCAATGTCGCCGCCCTCCTTATACCTTATTATCAGCTTGTTGGGCAGGCAGACTATCGGCACGCCGTTTTGCGAGAGCCTGCCCATTTTCATACAGGTATGGTCGGGGCACTCGGCCTCGCTTACATAAATATCATTGTTCTCGATCTTTATGATATTTTTCCTGCCATTATACACGACCTCGATCTCACGGTCGGGCTCGTTTTCGATATCAAGCTCATAGAGCACCTTGCCGTCGCTGATGATCTCGACGGTCTTGCCCTTTGGCTTTTTATACAGATATACGCTCACTGCCCCGCTTGCCAAAAAGACTATCAGGCAAAAGGCTATCAGCAATCTTTTTTTCATTCATTTCCCCGATCTATACATACAGGTGATATCCGGCCTCCAATGCCTTATTCCCCGTATCAAACATCAAACGGCGCCATTGGTATGCCGCTCTTGCCATATACCGTTACCTCGGCGTAGTTAAAGTAACCATACCTTGCATATTTAGGCTCGCTCACCTTGTCGGAGGAGATAAAGACCCTCTCGCCCTCTATCCTCACATCGGCGTCAAAGAACTCCTTATCGGCGCCCGCTATCTCAAAGCCCTTGGCCTCGCCCTTTATGTCAAAGCCGCCCTCGGCGTGTGAAAAGCAGATCTCAATGCCGCCGTCCTTAAAGATATGCGACTTATACATAGGCCCGAACGCCTCGACATCAAGCCCATAGAAAAGCTTTTGCGCTTGCAGGCAGAGCCTTTCGCCCACGGGGATCTTATTTGTGGGGTGAATGTTATCAAGCTCGCCGCAGTCGAGCGTAACGGCGATGCCTGTGTTTTTCACCGTCCTGAAGGCCTTCATCTGCGCCTCTCTTATCTTGCACCAGTGCTTATAGTCGGGGTCGCTTTTATATTTGAACATTGGAAGCTGCGTGATGATAAACGGCAGCTCGTCATCGCCCCACCTTTCACGCCACAGGCCTATAAGTGCGGTCAAAAGCTTGTAGTAGCTGTCGGGGCGGTGGTCATCGCTCTCGCCCTGATAGTACAAAAAGCCCTTTACCGTGTAAGGGCACACCCTCATAAGCATAGTGTTAAAAAGCCCCGCAGGCCTGAAGGGGTTAAATTCACACATAGGCCCCGGCCACATATTTTTGCCGATCTTTTCCTGAAGCTCGTTCCAGCCGATGCCCGGCTCTTTAGCATACACCTCGGCAGACTTTTTGTTCCACTCGGCGTCATAGCGCTCATAGTCTCTGTACTCCTTGAGTTGCTGCTCTAAGCTCTTTCCTGCGACCTTTTCGTCGTATTCGTCTATGTATATCTTCAAGTCCTTATCATTTTCAAGCGTTGCTCTGTCCACCCACGCAGAGGCAGATGTTCCGCCCCAGTTGCAGCCGATAAGCCCGACTGTAACGCCCAAGTCACGGGCAAGCTTTCTGCCGAAGTAAAAGCCCACAGCGCTCCACGCCCTTGAGCTTTCGCTGCCCGCCTTAGCCCAGCAGGTGTTTGCCTCGTCTGCATAGAACATCTCGTCGATATAGCCACGCTTCTGCGTATAGTAAAATCTGACGTTGCAGCTCTCGTCAAGGCTGTCCAGCACTTCCTTGCCGTGCGCCTCGTTTTGCAGCTCAAGCTCCATATTCGACTGCCCGCCGCAAAGCCATACCTCGCCTATCATAACGCCCTTATAGGTGAAGCTGTTATACTCATCGCTGACGGTCATCTCATACTCGCCGCCCGCACTCATAGGCGGCAAAACGCAAAGCCATTTGCCGTCATCGCCCGCAACGGCGCTCGATGTGCTGCCGTTCAGCGTAACGGTCACTCTTCTGCCCTTATCATCAAGCCCCCAGACGGCGATATTCTTATCCCTCTGCATGACCATATTATCAGTAAATATATTTGCTACCTTAAGCATAATTCTTCCTCCTTGTGATCGGTCGATAAATTGGAGTTTGTAACTCCCCCTTCCCTTTGAAGGGAAGGGGGCTGGGGGGTTAGGTAGAACCCCTCGGAGCGATAAGCTAAGGCTTTATTCATCGCTCCGAGGGAAGCAAGCCGCCTG
>JAFRYW010000186.1 GCA_017442845.1 Ruminococcus sp. | reverse complement strand
CCGTACCCCCTTCGGTAATGCACCTCACCTATTACCTATTCCCTATTACCTAATAAGATAAATTCTCATTTATCCCAGAGACACTTTTGTAAAAGTGGTGTTTTTTGCCCTCGGTCAGAGCCGCTCCCTCAAGAGTGTACAAGCCTTCTCAAACGCCCTGTCACGCCCCTCGATATAGTCGGATAAGCTATGCTCTACTCTGATGTCGGGGGAAAAGCCCTTGTTGTAGATATCCTCGCCGTTTTGGGCAAAGCATCGCCTTGTGCAGATACGAAACCGCCCGCCGCTTTCAAGACTTACCTCTAAGGGCTGCCCCGAAGAGCCTGCGGTGTTATTACCTATAAATACTGCATCGGTATGCGCCTTCATAACATCGATAAAATCCTCCCCCGCTGAAAAGGTGTACTCATTCATAAGTACGGCAACAGGGCCGCTAAGCCTTTTGGGTGCTTTTCTCACTGCCTTGTCGATCTCTCTTTTATAGTAGATATGTCGGCTCATCTTATAAACCTTTATGCTTTCCTCATCAGAGTATCTCTCCTCGAGCTCGGACGGGGATATGTTTTTCAGATCATCTCTGTACACGCCCCACGCCTTGTAGGTCGGCTCATAGACCTGTGTTTCGGCACCGCAGCTATCAAAATCCCCGTCAATGAACATCGCCGCAACAGCATCTGCGTTGCCGCTGCTGCCGCCCGTGTTGCCTCTGACATCTATTATAAAAGCCCTTGCCTTTTCAAGCTCACCGATCTGTTCATATATCCTTTCGGGCATAGAATCATCGGCAAAGGAAGTGAGTTTCAAAACAGCTATACCGTCATCTGTGATCTCGCATTTATACGAATCCCCGCTTACCAAAAGCCGCCTTGATCTGTCATTTGCAGCAGGGGCTTGTGCGCTGTGCCACCTTATCTTAGTCGGGTCTTCTCTGGTCAGCTTTTTGCAAAACTGCTTTCCTTCATATTCAAAGGTAAACTCGGCGCTGCTGCCCTTTGCGCCAAATATCAGCTGGCTCATAGCATTAAAACCGCAGGCTTGCTCATTTGCGTGCCAGATGTAAGGGTAGCAGTTCTCTCTTACATACTCCCCCGCATCAACTCCGTCTATTTTTTTTACGACACTGTATAAGGGTATCTCGTCCTTATACTCCTCACAAACATTGATGACTGCTATCTCCTGACCGAACCTGAAAAGAAAAATAGGGAACATAGAGAAACGATCTGCATCCTGCATCAAATCATCAGGTAAGGAAACACTTGTGTGCCCGTCACCGAGCAAAGCGGCAAAGCGCACAAGCTCGTCATAATATTCATAAATATCCTTTGCCGCAAGCACCCGTGGAAGCGCCTTTTTATATTCCTCGTCCCAGTTTATATTGGTCTTATCCCAAAACGCAAAGTTATACTCAGCCTCCTTCCAAAGCTTTGACAGCTCATATATTTTTAGTTCATCTGATATCTCACGCATATACAAGTTACCTCCCCTGTTTTATCTATGCCCTTATTATACAATACTAAACACCAAAAGTCAATAAAGCCGTGAGGTCAGCCCCCTCGCTCCCGCACTCATAACAGTACAAAAAAGCATACAGCCGCTCTTTCGGGCTGGTTTGCGTTAACATTTGCATTAACGCTCTTAACAGCCTTGCGGTATGCCTCGATAGAGTTCTTTACCTGCATAACGCCCTTTCCGTCCTCATCTGCAAGGAAATTCTTGATGTAAGCAGTATTGAGGTTCTTAGGAACGGCGGCATTGAAAGCGGGGCTGTTTGCAAGCTCCTTAGCCTTCTGCGAGAACTGCTCACTATTCATCTTGCCAAGCTTCTGGTGCATCGTCTTGCCGTAGTCGAGCTGTATCATCTTATCAAGCACAAGCTCTGCGATATGCTCCCTTGCCTCTTGATTTTCCTTTTGATCGATCTTTTCCATATTGCCGGATACCTGAAGACTTGAGAAGGCTGTATGTGCAACATTTGCCGATACCTTGTCTATACCCTTTAAGAGCTTATCATCGTAACGGTTTTCGTAGGATCGTGCGTTTTCATCGATCTTTTTATCAATGCCTGCTGCTTCAAGCTCTTCATTCAACACCTCGGCGCTTCTGTTATCATTATTTATCCGATCCTGCTCACGCTCGGTCTTATCTATGACATTCTGCTTTTCCTGCTGAATGTTCATCTCATAGCTCGATGCAAGCGCCTTATCCTTGTCAACTGCTATCTCCTTTTTGGCGTACTGCATCGCACGGCCGCCCGCAAGGTGCAGCTTGTTCATAATATCTATCCTTGAAAGGCTGTTTTCGTTGAACTTTTTGCCGTCAAAGCTCTGCTGTCTCTTGTGGCCGAGATAATCCTTGACCCGCTCCTTTAGAATAGTTCCTGCGTTAAGGATCTGCGCAGGGTCGCCGCTTTCGTAGGCCTCCTTTAGCTTTACAGCAGCAGCAAGTGCGTTATCATACTTACTGCTTCCATTATAGACCTTGTTATTTTGCTTTGCGGTCTCGATAGCCTTACCAAGCTCACTCTCATTCGACCTGCCCGATCTGCGTACAGACACGCCGTACCCCTTGCTGAGTGCGACATCATCTATTGCGACAAGCTTGTTTTCATATTCCTCTCTCTGCTCGGCGACAGTCCTTTCGGGGTCTAGCATCTTCTTATGCTTGGAAAGGCCCTCTAAAGTGGAGTCCGCAAAGTTCTGGAGCATTTTGGAGGCGTTGAGCCTTGTTCTTCCAAAGCCCTTAGACTTGCCTATGAAGGTGCCTGTATGCTCTCTCTCGTAGGTCTCGGAAGACTGCTTAAGGTTCCCCAAAAGCTCATCCAGCTTGTCGGGCGATACATTAAGCTTATTCCCGTCTCCGCCAAGCTCTGCGATCTTCTTAAGATCCTCTACCATATTATTGTACGAGCCCGAATTCTGATGATTTGCCTTATTTGTAGCATTAAGGGTATCAAGAACACTTTTTGCGTGCGCCTTTATATCAGAAACAGTCGCCTCGTAAAGCTCTATATCGTCAAGCCTGCCTGTGCAGCTTGTGCGCATAGCGCTAAGCTCGGCCTTGCCTGCACTGAGCACCTTGTCGATTCCATGAGGCAGCTTTTCAAATACCGTACCACTTATCTGCTTTGCAGCATCGTCGCTGACCTTATAGCCGAACTCTTCTGCTGCACTGCCTGCCTTTTCGGGTACACTGTACAGCTTCGCTATATCGTTCTCGGCATTCTTATTCTTCTCTATATACCTTTTCCAGGAATCAGAGCCTGCCAATGCGCCGAACACCTGCTTTTTGGTGTCGTGTACCGCCTTAAGGTGCTTGCCCTCGTTAGTGGTGTGGTATGCTATATCAGAAGCGATAGCGCCCGCCATTTTATCCGACGCTGCAAATACGCCCGGCACCTTGCCCGAGAGGATATCGCTCTTGATGTCCTTTACCCTTTTGTCAAAGTCCTTCTTGAGCTTATTCTCACGCTCATTAAGCTCCTGCCCGAGGAGCAGTACATATTTATTGGCGTTCTTATCACCTGCCGACATTCCCGCAAGCTTGCTTACAAACCCGTTTACTGCCTCGGTCTTTGCCTTAGACACTCTGCTGCCGTTAGCTAAAAGCTTGCTCTCGATCAGGTCGTTTACGCTTGAAAGCCAGTTATAATCAGCAGCCGACTCGAGATCCACCTCAAGAGTATGCTTAAGCCTGCTGCCCGCATTCTTTGCCTGCCTGCACGCCTCAAGATCCTCCTTAGCATGGATAAGCTCGGCTGTCTCCGATATCTCGTTTGCCGACTCAAGTGCCTTTTTGCGCTCCCCTCTCTTTGCAGCTATATGGTCTGCAAAGGGCTTATCCTTCAGCTGCTTGACGCTCTCGGTATTATATGCCAAAAGCTTCTCGTTCCAAGTCTTAAGGTTTGAAAGAATATCCTCCTGTGCACCTACCAAAAGGTTCTCTTCTTGCGCCTTCTGCTGTGAGCTGTCTATTTTCCCTTTAAGCTCTTTTTCGAGCCTGTCATATTCATCGGCATCAAGAGTGCCCGATCTCTTTTGTGCCCTATATCCGCTGAGCAGTATCTCATTTGAATCGGCTAGTTTCTTTTCAAGCTCAACATCCTCTTTATTCCTAGCGATGCTTTTCTCAATATTCCCTATTGCCTCTTCAAGAAGCTTAGCATACTGCTCGGGGGTCATCTTAGCTATCGCCTCGGCATCGGAAAGCTCCTCTATAGGCTTAAGCAGAGAGTCGTTTATCTTGCCCTTGATATCATCATTTTGAATGGACATCGTCCTCGTAGGTATTACAAGGCTTTTCTGTAGGCCGAGTATCTGTGCAAGCTTCTGTGTGGCGTCAAAGTAATCGACATAGGTGTCTTCATTCTTCTTGCTTGCGGCTTCATTCTTGAGCTTATCCTGAATACCGTTTACCTTGCCCTCAAAGACACCTTCGCCCCATTCAAGATATGCAGGTCCCATTCCTTCTACACTTTGGAATATAGGTGAGCCCTCAGCATAATAGTTATTTGCGGTAAAGCCATAGCTATTCAGGCCATTGTTATCCCCAAGGTCGTTTTTGATCCTTCCCCTAATCTCCGGCTCAAGCCCGCTTTCGTTCCAAAGCTGCTCGCTTATCTGTGCTTCATTAGGTCTGCTGCTAAGCTCTTTATTATAGCTTTCCTTTATACCGGGATCGAGCATACCTGATATGGTTCTGTTGAGCTCACGAATCAGGTCGTTATTTATCTTGACCCTGTTAAAAGCCTTTGAGCCCTTTGTAGCGGTAGCTGCGATGCTCCTTGTAGCCTCGGGGTCGTTAACATAATATTCCGCCTCGGGGATATCACGGTTTTTTATCTTCTCCTCAAAATCAATATATACGGGTGCAGCAGCAACAGTGCTGCCGATCTTACGTCTTATAAACTCCTCCTGCAGGTCGGCAGCGAACTTGGCGCCCTCCTCGGGCGGTACCGATCTTATGAGCTGATTGATCTCATAAATAAATTCGTTAGCCGTTTGCTTTTCGGGGTAATTCTTTTCATCGCCGACAGCCTGATCGGCTATGGGCATATATTTGCTCCAGATCTCCTCGGCATAATCAGCCAAGCCCGAAACATCACCGAGCTCATAAAATCTTCCGATCTTTTCTTTCATCTCAGCCTGAAGCTGCTCTTTTGTCTTAGGCATAATAACTCCTCCTAAAATTTATTGTTCCATAAGTAATACCCCACCTCTGCCCTTTTGGGTGCACGGCACGGAATTATTTTTTTCTTTTATGCTGCTGATGAGATAAATGGAATTTAGCGGAGCGAAGATGT
>JAFRYW010000185.1 GCA_017442845.1 Ruminococcus sp. | reverse complement strand
TGTGCATTGTGCATTGTGCATTGTGCATTGAATGGTAAATTCTCATTTATCTTAACAACGCTTTTGTAAAAAGATAGTAAAAAAAACATATCCGTAAGGGGAGCTAAAATTATGCAAAATGACAAAATCACATATAGCCCCTTGACAAATGTAGGAGAACGGTGTATTCTTATATAGGAGAACGATGTTCGCTGAAACGGAGGTGGTGTAATGCCAAGAGACAAGCGTGAAAGCCATGAGCGTATCGTTGCGGCAGCAAAGGAAGAGTTCCTTACCTATGGCTTTGAGAATGCCTCGATGCGGCGTATAGCCGCAAATGCACAGATCACGGTCTCGGGGCTCTACAAGCACTTCCCCGGCAAGGAGGAAATGTTTGCACACCTTGTGCAGCCTATGCTTGACGAATTTGCCCTTCTTTATCAGCAGAAGGAAAAGGAAGAGTATGACGCTATAGAGGAGCTCGGTGCGGCAGCGGCCTTTTTGAATGAGGACGCCGTTTATGCTATGGCATTTATCTACGATCACTTTGATGAGTTCAAGCTGCTCGTCTGCCGCTCGCAGGGGACGAGGTATGAGGAATACGCCCACACCCTCGCCGAAATGGAGGAGCAAAGCTCGCTAAGATATATCGAAGCGCTGCGCAGGCGGGGCGACCACGTTCCCGATTTTGACAGGCGGGAGTTTCATCTGCTTGTATCATCAAATGTTGAGGCGGTGCTTCAGCCGATAAGGCATGACTTTACAAGAGAAGCGGCGATGCACTACGCCGAGACGATAAACACATTCTTCTCAAAGGGCTGGAAATGGCTCTGCGGAATGGAATAAGCACATATATCGGCCCCTGTGCCGATATATATTTTGAGTGTAGGTTAGCAATAGGCAACTGAAGGAGGGCGCATATGGCGTGGCTTGCTGATAATATTATGTCGATAGTGCTGCTGATAGCTCTTGCAGCGATAGTTTTTCTTATCGTGAGAAACAAGGTAAGAGCTAAAAAGTCCGGCGGCTGCGGGTGCGGCTGCCCGGGGTGCTCGGGGTGCAGCAGCTGCGGCACAAAGAATAAAAGCAAATAACAGACCCTGTCTGCAAAAAGAATTGGAGGAAAGATATGAAGCTTACATTATCAAAGGCAAACACACAGGGGAGGATACTCTCTGTGAGCGGTGACGACCACTTTATGAACCGCATAACATCAATAGGTATCACAGAAGGCACACCCTTTCAGACGGTCAAAAACGACAGGAAAATGCCTGTACTGATCTATCTGAGGGAAACGCTCATCTCGCTCAACAGGGCAGATGCCGAAAGGATCGAGGTGGAGACGGTATGAGCGCAGGTATAGCACTTTTAGGGCAGCCAAACTCGGGCAAATCGACTATATACAACAACCTCACGGGTGCAAGACAGCACGTCGGCAACTGGGCAGGCAAGACCGTCGAGAAAAACGAGGGCAGCTACACCTATGGCGGCACAAAATTCACAGTCACCGACCTGCCGGGCAGCTACGGGCTCTCGGGCAACTCGGACGAGGAAATAATAACGACCGACTACATCAAGTCGGGCGAGAGCGAGCTGACGGTCGTGCTTGTTGATGCATCGCAGCTTGAAAGAAGTATGTTTATGCTTGCAGAGTTTGCAAGGCTTGACAAGCCCGCTCTTCTTGTGCTCAATATGATAGACGTCGCAAAGGATATGGGTAAGGAGATAGACACTGCGGCTCTTGAGAAAAAGCTCGGTATCCCCGTGCTGCCCTTCAATGCAACAGACACAAAGGACTATGACAGGCTCAAGAGACTTATAGCAGACGAGCTTAAAGACCCCCACAAGCTGACAGTCGCAGCGCCCGAGGGCGGGGCTGATGTAAAGGCAGACAGCAAGGCGAAATTTGACTGGGTGAGCGATATCATCGAGGGCGTTACCAAAACAAAGGACGCTGTCTATAAAATGTCAAGGTTTGACCGCCTGATGACAAGGCCTGTTCTCGGCAAGGTGGTCTGCATAGGCGTTGTGCTGCTTGCATTCCTGGTCGCTATGATCATAATGATCCCCTTTATGAGCATAGGACAGATGATACCCCAAACGCTGCACGACCCCGTTGACAAGCTGCTCACAGGGTGGAACGTTCACCCGTGGCTGGTTTCGGTATTCAGCACGATGATACCTAATGTTTTGTTTTTCGTTATCTCAATGGCAAGCTTTGTTTTCGGCGTGAATGTTGTGTTCGGCTTCCTTGAGGAAACGGGCTTCCTGGCTCGTGCCGCATATCAGTTTGACGGGCTCTTATCAAAGCTCGGGCTTCAGGGCAAGGCTATATGTCCAATGCTCATGGGCTTTGGCTGCACGATAGGCGGCGCCTGCGGCACAAGGGTCATGGACAACTGGGGGCAGAGAATGCTTGCTATGTCAATAGTCTGGGCTATCCCCTGCGCTTCGATCTGGTCGATAATACCCGTTATCTCGGGAATGTTCTTTACGTGGTGGCAGACTATGCTTGTGTGCATAGGAATACTTCTTTACGTTGTTATCACGATGATAGTCGTATCAAAGGTATTCAGCCGCAAGCTCGCCCCGAAGGAGACACGCAGCGGCATGATAATGGAGCTTCCCCCCTACCACAAGGCGCACTGGAGGCACATCTTCAAGGAGGCTTTCTTCAAGGCTTGGGATATCTTCAAAAGAGCCCTCGGCACAGTAACGCTCGTTTCCGTGATCTTCTACATTCTCTCCTTCAGCAGCGACGGGAATGTTGACAACAGCCTGCTCTACCGTGTGGGAACATTTATCGAGCCCGTCACAAAATTCTTCGGAATGGGCTGGCAGACCTTTATGGCATTTTTCAGCGGTGCATTCGCAAAGGAGGCTGTCCTCGGCACGCTCAATGCTGTATTTATGAACGGCAACTCGCTTATGGAGGCGACCTTCTACGCCAAGACAGCCGCTGCCGACACATCGCTCTTAGGCTCTGCTATGACAAGCATGATCTCCCCTGCCGAGGCGCTTGCGTTCATGTTTGCGACCACCTTCAACATTCCCTGTCTTATGGCATTATCGACCACCTACAAGGAGTCACACTCGCTCAAATGGACAGTCAAGGTCGCACTTTTCTACTTTTTCAACGCACTTGTGCTCTCCTGCATCGTATACCATATCGCAAATATATTTATATAACACCCATTTTACAAAAAATTCCTAAGATAAATGAGAATTTATTTTATTAGGTAATAGGGAATAGGGAATAGGTAATAGGTGAGATGCATTACCGAAGGGGGTACGGGGGGCGACCGG
>JAFRYW010000184.1 GCA_017442845.1 Ruminococcus sp. | reverse complement strand
CAATGCACAATGCACAATGCACAATTGAGGTGGTGGGCTTAGCCCACGGATTTTAAAAGCGGCTGCGAAGGGGTTTGGGGGCGACCGCAAAGCCCCCAATAAGCCGCCGCAGGCGGCTTAACTCCCCCGGAGCGTAGAGCTAAGATTTAGTTCATCGCTTTGGGGGCATATCGGGGGGGCTTTGCCTGCCTTCACAGTAGGCAAGTGCCCCCGTACCCCCTTCGCATCAACAACACAAAATCAAAAATGGAGTAATATAAAAAACACAGCCGACACTCGCAAGGAGTGCCGGCTTTTTTGTGACTGTTCGTAAGCTGTCGGGGGGAGGCATTTGTTCATATATCCTTTGAGGACAGCTTCTGTAAAAGTGCCTCTATGCTGCCCTTCGCTTCAAAAACACGAACGCCCCTTTCTATCAGGTACGCCGCTGCGCCTATGCCTATCTTTTCAACAAAGAGGGCGTCGCAGTCGCTCAGCAGCTCTATGATCTTGTCAAAGCGTGTAGTGTCATGCCCCAGAGCGTGCTGGCAGGCGGCAACGGCGTCTCTTACCTCCAAAAGCTCATAGCCGCCCTCGGATATTTCATACACACGGAAAAACTTTGCGTGCCCGAAGTGCTCGTCGATAAGCTCGCCGCTGTGCGTGGCTACAGCTATCCTTGACATACCGCTCACCTCTTACTTGTAGGCGGCAAGGGCGGTGTTGTAGATATCCTCGATAACACGCAGCCCGCCTGTGTAGCCTACGTAATTTGTTGTAAGCACGATCCTGTAGGGCGTCGGGCAGGCGATAGAGAGAAAGTCTGCATCTATCTCGGAAGCAAGCTCCTTATCCCAGCCGCTGCCGATGATAAGCCCCTTGCCCTTGTGCCGAAGCCCTCTTATAAGATCCTGCATAGCGCCCGCATCGGGGTCGAAATATACGGGTATCTCACGCTTGTCGGAGGCAGATCTTATGTCAGCCTCTATCTTTTCCTGATACTTTTTGGGAACGTTATCCACTATAAACTGCTCCTTCGGCACAAGCCCCGTTTCGTGCAGCAAAAATCTCGTAAGCCCCGCCACATAGCCCGCATCGTGCAGTATATGCACATACGAGGGCAGCCCGTAGCGAAATTCGAGCAGGAAGGTAGCAAGGTTGTCAAGCTCCTCGTAATATGCCCGCTCCTCCTCGGCGATAAAGGCTCTGGCCTTCTTTTCGTCGATCTCGGCGCCCTGCGAAAGCGCATATTCGAGCACGCCGTTTAAAAAGCGTGTCGTCTCGTTAGCGCCTATCGGAAGGTAGCCAAACTGATAGTAGGGCTGCCCGTAGCGGCGCTCTAAATTCTTGACTATCGGCTCGCCGTACCAGGGCGAGATTAATACGTTGAAATTCGCCCTCGGGATAGTCTGCCATTCCCTGACACCGCCCGAATGAGGGCCGAAGAGTATATTCGCCTTGAGCCCCAGCCCCTCGAGCAGGCGCTTGTATTCCTTAAGGTTGCCCTTCCAGAACTGATCCTGATAGGGGATAGAGGCTATCACGTTTACAAGGTTTTTCTCCGAGCGTGAGGGGTTATCCTCCTCAAAGCGGCTTACATACTGGTCGATTATCGCATTGACGACCGCCGAGTGTGAAACGTAGTTGTTTGATTTGAAGCCCGGCGTCTCAACGTGTACGATCGGTCTGTCCTCCTCGTACAAAAACTCATCGGTAACGCTTGCAACATCATCGCCGACAATGCCCGCCGTGCAGCCCGTTACTACCACCTGAAGGTCGGTATCGAGCACCTTGTAGGTGTTTTTGATTATGCTTCTGAGCCTGTCTGTGCCGCCGAAAACGACCTCACGCTCACTGAAATTCGTGCAGGGGGCTGTCTCGCCGCCCGCATAGCCCGCAGACCTCTCAAAGAAGCCCTTGATCATTACCCCGCAGCCGGGGCCCGAATGGAGTATCGGCACCGCCCTGGGTATCGCTACGACCGTCTGCAAAGCGCCTATCGCACAGGTGTAGCGCTCCTGTTCTATTAGTCCAGCCATTTATGTTATCTCCTTTACTTGCCTAAGAATGTGTACGGCTCCTGCTCGAGCCACCATTTGGTGTAGGGGTTTGTCGAGTGCTTTGCGAGGTTCTTTACAAACTCATCGTTCTCGATAGTCTCGGCTATCCTCTCGCCGTATGCCACAAGCCCCTCATAGCCCATACCGAAATGCTCGTCGCCTATAAGCAGCGAGGGTATGCCCAGCTTTGCGCCCCAGAGGGTCATTCCGCCGTGGCGTGCGAGCAGTATGTCGGGCTTGATGCGGTTTAATACGTTGACAAGCTCAAACTCCTGCTTGTTGCAGACGTTGTAGTTGGGTACATCGCCGTAATCCTCGACTGTGTGTCTAAGCGTGTCTGCACGCTCGTCCTCGTTGTCATACTGCGGGTCGTGGTGGAATATCGCAGCGCCCTGCGGCTCCATTCCCAGCTCCTTTAACAGTGCGAGCAGCGAATGCCCGTGCGAAGCGCCCGCCGTAACATAGGCGGTCTTGCCCCTGAGCTTTTCACGCAGCGCCTCGATCTTCGGGAGGTATTCCTTTTTCTTTCTTGCAAGAAGCTCCTCTACCTCCTGCTCCTTGTGAAGGATCTGCCCCAGCTCTCTGAACCAGCGGTCGGTCTGTGCTATGCCATATGGGGGCGAGTTTCTGATCTCCGGCACGCCGAAGCCCTGCTCGAGCGCTGCGCCAAGGTAAGAGCCGAGCGTTGAGCAAGCCTGCACGGTAAGCGCCGCCTCGCTTGAATAGCTCAGGCTGTCAACTGTCGCAAAGGGGGTTATGTAGTTAGGCTCATACCCCAGCTCGCCGAACCACTCCTTAAAAACATCGCTGCCCCAGAAGTTTATTACGTTTATGATGTTTCTTTTCTGCCTTGCGGGCTTGATGATCTTTCTTGCTATGCCGTGATAGCCTGCGTCAAAGCCCGACGTCCACATCTTTGAGCGGAAGCCCTCGCAGAATACCGCCACAACGGGTATGCCCAGCTCCTCCTGCGCCGCATTTGTAACGCTCTCGACATCGTCGCCGATAATGCCCGCCGCACAGGTCGTTATAACGAATATCGCCTTTGGCTTTGCACGCTTGAATACCTCACGTATAGCCGCCTCAAGCTTTTTGCCGCCGCCGTAGATCGTGTCCTTCTCCTCCAGGTTGGTAGAGAAGATCTTTCTCTGCGTGGGGTGGTCAATCTGGCGAAGGTGTGCATTGACCCTGTAGGTGAACGCAAAATCGTGCAGGCAGGTCGAGCAGCCGACAGGCCCGTGAGATATTATCGCAGCGTCCTGTATCAGCGTAAGCGTACACGCAGCGTTTGATGTTCCGCAGCCCAAGCACTGCGAGAATGAGCGGCTCTTGTCCTTAAGCTTGCCGCCGCACCCTGTGCACGCCGAAACAAGCTCCTTAGCCGTTCCCTGAAAGCCCGTGATCGAGTTTAGGCGTATCTCCCTTATCTCGACCTCGGGGATAGATAAGTTTACTTTGCTCATATTTATTCTCCTCAGATCCTGTAATCGTCCTTAAGGTCGTCCATAAGGCCGTATTCTACGAGTATCTCCTCAAGTCTTTCCTGCGTCATGGGCTTGGGGATAACAAACATATCGTTCTGCTCGATCTTTTCTGCAAGCGCACGGTACTCATCAGCCTGCTTTGACTGCGGGAAATGCTGTATAACTGTTTTCTTCCTGATCTCGGCTCTCTGAACGTCATTGTCACGTGGCACAAAGTGTATCATCTGTGTGCCCAGCTCCTTAGCAAACGCCCTTACAAGCTCTGCCTCACGGTCAACATTTCGTGAGTTGCAGATTATTCCGCCAAGGCGCACGCCGCCCTGCCTTGCGTATCTTGCGATACCCTTTGAGATGTTGTTTGCAGCGTACAGCGCCATCATCTCGCCCGACGCTACTATGTAGATCTCCTTTGCCTTGCCCTCACGGATAGGCATAGCAAAGCCGCCGCACACTACGTCGCCCAAAACGTCGTAGAAAACATAGTCAAGCTCCTCGGTATAGGCACCAAGGCGCTCAAGCAGGCCGATAGAGGTTATGATACCTCTGCCCGCACAGCCTACGCCCGGCTCGGGGCCGCCCGACTCAACGCACTTAGTGCCCATAAAGCCTTCCTTTAGTATAGCGTCAAGCTCGATGTCCTCGCCCTGGTCTCTTAGTGTGTCGAGCACCGTTTTTTGATGAAGCCCGCCCAAAAGCAGCCTTGTCGAGTCCGCCTTCGGGTCGCAGCCTACCACCATTACATTGTTGCCCCTCTCGACAAGGCCCGCTGTAAGGTTCTGCGTTGTGGTCGATTTACCGATACCGCCCTTGCCGTATATTGCTATCTGTCTAAGCTCCTTTGCCATTGTGTTTACCTCATTTCTATAATTTATCCGTGTGAAAAGGTGTCTTTTCTTGACAGCCTTTGCAGGTATATCCTGTCTCCGTAATCCTCACCGCCCGGTATGCCTACTGCGTCCGCTCTGCACCTTTGGCAGTGGCGGAACACATCTATATAGCGCTGCGCCTTGAATATCGCCCGCTCGATCTCAAGGCAGGTCGGCTCTCGCAGATCCCTTAGCTTGTGCTGCGGGATAAGGGGGATTATATTGTAAATGCTCGCCCCCGCCTCGGCTACTGTTTTGGCTATCTCCTCGATATGCTCTGTATTTATCTCGGGCACAAGCACGGTGTTCACCTTTACCGTTATACCCGCCTCGCTTATAAGGCGTATGCCCTTTAGCTGCTGCGATATCAGTATCTCAGCCGCCTCTACGCCCGTGTAGTGCACCCCGTGCCAGAGTATTCCGGAATTGAGCCTTGCTTCGATCTCGGGATTAACTGCATTTACCGTTACGGTGAGCGAGTCTATGCCCGTGTCGATGACCTCCTGCGCCTTCTCGGCGAGCAGCAGGCCGTTTGTGCTCATGCACTTTACAAGCTGCGGGAATCGCTCCCTTATCAGCCGAAAGGTCTTGAGTGCGAGGTCGCTCGCAAGGGTATCCCCCGGCCCCGCTATCCCCGCTACCGAGATCTCGGGGCAAAGCTCAAGCGCCTTTTCTATCGCCTCTATCGCCTCCTCGGGCTTTATCACCGTAGATGCAACACCGGGGCGCTTTTCGTAGGTGTTTATGCTTCGCTCGCAGAAGTTACATTCTATATTGCAGGTAGGGCTTATCGGCAGGTGTATCCTGCCCCTGCCGCCCTGCTCCCCTCTTGCAAAGCAGGGGTGCTTTGTCGTCAGCTCCTCATATGATATTGCCATTTGTCTGCCTCCCACGTCTTGTCTTCAAGAATTATGCACAGTGCCTGTTCTATTGTGAGGGGTATCTGATATATCGCCTTGCCCTTAGACCTTATAAACTCAACAGCGCCCGCACCTGCCCTCTGCGCCACTATCGCCGAGGTATCCGAAAGTGCCTCCAGCACGCCTTCAAAGGCGCTCTCATAGTGTGCCCCGCCAAGGCAGGGGGGCTCTACACTTCTGCGCTCTGTTTCGTTTGCGTCTAAGAGGACCGTGTCAAGCTCATATATCACAAAGCTGTCTGCCTGCCCGAAATGGCGGTCGATATTCACGCCGTCGCTGCTTGCAAATGCTACTAAATACTTCATACGCCAAACAGCCCCGTGCTGAAATACCTGTCGCCCCTGTCGGGAAGCACTACGACGATATTCCCTCTCTGTATAGTTTTTGAAAGCTTGATGGCCGCCGCCATCGCCGCCCCCGATGATGAGCCTACTATCATTCCCTCGTTCCTTGCAAGGGCACGCACTGTCTCAAACGCCTCATCATCTGTTACCTTTATCACCTTATCTATCAGGCGGGTGTCCATAGTCTCGGGGATAAAGTCGTTGCCAATCCCCTCGATATTGTAATCATGGTGCTCGCCGCCGCCAATGGTCGAGCCCTCGGGGTCTGCCAAAACGCCCTGAACTGTCGGGGAGTGCTCCTTGAGGAACCTTACTATCCCCGTATATGTCCCGCCGCTTCCTGCGCCCGCTACAAGGTGGGTTATCCTGCCGCCCAGGTCCTCCCAGATCTCCTTGCCCGTTGTTTCGTAGTGTGCAAGGGGGTTGCTCTTGTTTTTGAACTGGTCGAGCGATATCGCCCCCGGGATCTGTGCCTTGATCTCGTCCGCCTTTTTTACTGCGCCCAGCATACCCTCCTCACGGGGGGTGTTTACCACCTCGGCGCCGAGCGCCCTCATAAGCGTCTGCTTCTCCTGCGAGAATTTGGTCGGGACGGTGAATATCACCCTGTAGCCTTTTTCAAGTGCTGCGAATGCTATCCCAAGCCCCGTGTTGCCTGCGGTCGCTTCAACTATCGTGCCGCCCGGCTTTAATCTGCCCTCACGCTCGGCCGCCCTTATCATATATTCGCCGATCCTGTCCTTGACAGAGCCTGAGGGGTTATACATTTCAAGCTTTGCAAAAATATTTACCTCGGGGGAGACCCCCATATTATTTACCCGCACGAGCGGCGTATTGCCGATAAGCTCGTGCATTGATGTATATATGCTCATTTTATTTTACCTCACTTGATGCTATGGCATTGTCAAGGTCTCTCAAAATATCGCTTATATCCTCAATACCTATCGAGAGCCTGATAAGCCCGTCGGTTATGCCGACCCTTTTCCTTATATCCTCGGGGATAGATGCGTGCGTCATAGATGAGGGGTGACACACTAGCGACTCCACACCGCCAAGGCTCTCGGCCAGGGTGATCAGCGAAACGCTCTCGAAGAATTTTTTATGGTCATACCCCTCCTTAAGCTCGAAGGATAGCATTACGCCGCCGCTTTTTGCCTGCCTGCGGTTGACCTCATAGCCCTTGTCTGTTTCAAGCCCTGGGTAATAGACCCTCTTGACAGCGGGGTGTGAGGATAAGAACCTTGCCGCCGCCAAAGCATTTTCTACGTGCCTGTCAAGGCGAACGCCGAGCGTTTTTATACCCCTTATCAGAAGAAAGCTGTCAAAGGGGCCAAGCACCCCGCCCGTTGAGTTTTGTATAAAGGCAAGCTTTTCTGCAAGCTCCTTAGTCTTTACTACCGCAAGCCCCGCCACAACGTCGCTGTGCCCGCCCAGATACTTCGTGGCGCTGTGAACGACTATGTCGGCGCCAAGTGTGAGCGGCCTTTGCAGGTATGGGGTCATAAAAGTGTTGTCTACTATCACGAGCAGCCCGTGCCTGTGCGCTATCTCGGCGACAGCCCTTATGTCTGTTACAGTCATAAGCGGGTTTGCGGGGCTCTCGACCAGCACGGCCTTGACATCGGGCGTGATGTCCGCCTCAAAGCTCTTGGGGTCGTCTGTATTTGAGATAGTGTAGGTAATATCAAAGTGGTCGAACACCTGATTTAAAAGCCTGAACGTTCCGCCGTAGACGTTTGATGAGATCAACACCCTGTCGCCTGCGTGAAGAAGGCTCAGCACAGCCGTCTCTGCCGCAAGCCCCGATGCGAAGGCAAAGCCTGCCTCGCCGCCCTCAAGCTCTGCTATGAGCGCCTCGAGCGCCTCTCTTGTGGGGTTGCCTGTTCTTGAATACTCATAGCCCCGCATTTTTCCGAGACCGTCCTGCTTGAAGGTCGAGGTCTGGTAGATCGGGATATTTACAGCGCCCGTCCTCTCGTCTATCGGTATGCCGCCGTGTATCAGGGCGGAGGATATGCTTTCATAAGCCTTGCTCATTTGCTGTCAGTCCTTTCATAGTTTTCATATCTGCTTAGTGTGCTTTTGTCTGTATCCTATTCTACAGCGCAAAGGGGCTTTCGTCAACAAAAAAGCGTGACAACGTTGTCACGCCCTGCCGCACCGCCCCGAGGGCGGCACAAAAAACCGCCTGTCCTTAGGCAGGCGGCGGTGAATATTATATTAACAGCAAATTAAGAGTCAAAAAGCCGTGACAACGTTATCAGCCGCCCACGGCACGCATAGCGGCGGGTTGCTTTATGCTAACTGCTTTTCCTTCACGCTTGCTCGGTGACAACGTTATCAAAGCGGCGCAGCCCCTTGCGAAGCCCGTACCTATGGTGCCCGCTGACACCCATACAGTCCTCAAAGCGAACAAATTCGGTGTAGCCGTTTTTGCGGTAAAAGCGTGCATTTGCCTCCCCCGCCGTCCAGAGATACGCCTCCTTGCAGCCTTTGGCCGCTGCCTCGAGCTCAAGCGCCTTAAGTATGCTGCTGCCCTCGCCCCTGCCCCTTAGCCGCTCACTCACCCAAAGGTCGGAGATGTAGAAAAGCTCATACTCTGCAAGCCCCGAGGCGTAGACCTCGACCTGCCCGCCGCTTCGCCTTGCAAGCTCGATACGCTCGCTGTCCTTGACCTCTACCCCAAGGCGGCGGTCGATCGACGCAAAGTCGCTGTATATCCTGTCAAGCTCCTGCTTTGATATTCTGATATGCTCGTAAGCCATATTATCACCTCATTATAAATATATCAGCATTTACACCGTATGTCAAATCATACAAAACCAAATATCAAATTTTTACAGCAAATCGGTTTACAAAGGCTTAAAAATATGTTATAATTTATTCATAACTCCCGGCCGGCGAATATGCCGATAGGATAT
>JAFRYW010000183.1 GCA_017442845.1 Ruminococcus sp. | reverse complement strand
TGTGCATTGTGCATTGTGCATTGTGCATTGAGATAATATACATTTATAATATCACTATTCCTCGCTTTTGTCAATCGCTAATTGACAAAGTATCAAGAATATGCTATCATTAAAGAGTATGAATCAAAAAATGGAGGAACAAAAAATGATAACAGTTTCGGACGTGAGCCTTAGCTTTGGCGGGCAGGTCTTGTTTAAAAATGTCGATCTTAAGTTTTCTGAGGGCAACTGCTACGGCGTTATCGGCGCAAACGGCGCAGGTAAATCGACCTTTCTGAAAATACTCAATGGCGAGCTTGAGCCGACAACGGGCACTGTCACAATGCCAAAGGACAAGCGTATGTCGGTGCTCAAGCAGGATCACTTTGCTTTTGATGAATATACCGTGCTCGATACGGTGATAATGGGCAACAAGCGCCTTTATGACATTATGCAGGAAAAGGACGCACTCTATGCCAAGGAGGATTTCTCCGAGGAGGACGGCGAGCGTGCAGGCGCTCTGGAGAGCGAGTTTGCAGAATTAAACGGCTGGGAGGCCGAGAGTGACGCTTCAAAGCTTATACAGGGCTTGGGGCTTGATGAGGGGATACTTTACTCGCAAATGTCCACCCTCTCGGGCAACGAAAAGGTCAAGGTGCTGCTCGCACAGGCGCTTTTCGGAAACCCCGATGTTATACTGCTTGACGAGCCTACGAACCACCTTGATATTGACGCTATACGCTGGCTCGAGGATTTTTTGCAGGAGTATTTCGGTACGGTGATAGTAGTTTCGCGTGACAGGCACTTTTTGAACAACGTCTGCACACACATAGTCGATATCGACTATACGAAGATCAAGATGTATGTCGGCAACTACGAGTTCTGGTACGAGTCATCACAGATGATGCAGCGCCTTATGAAGCAGCAAAACAGGAAGACCGAGGAAAAGATCAAGGAATTACAGGATTTCGTTTCACGCTTCTCGGCCAACAAGTCAAAATCAAAGCAGGCAACGGCAAGAAGAAAGCTCATTGAAAAGCTGAGCGTTGAGGAAATGCCCGCATCATCAAGAAAATACCCCTTTATCGGCTTTGATATGGACAGAGAGCCGGGCAAGGACATTATCCAGGTAGACAGCCTCTCAAAAACGGTCGACGGGGTAAAGCTTTTAAATAACGTTTCCTTCACTATCGGCAGGAACGACAAGGTAGCCTTCGTCGGCGATTCCGAGCAGGCTATAACTATGCTTTTCAAGATACTTATGGAGGAGGAGCAGCCCGATGAGGGCACCTTCCGCTGGGGGCAGACTATAACCACATCATATTTCCCGAAGGACAACAGCGAGTTCTTCAACGGCCATAAGGAGTCGATAGTTGACTGGCTGCGCCCCTATTCAAGGTCGGAGATAACCGACACATATCTGCGTGGCTTCTTGGGGAGAATGCTTTTCTCCGGCGACGATATCTACAAGCCCGTAGAGGTGCTCTCGGGCGGCGAGAAGGTAAGGTGTATGTTCTCAAGAATGATGCTTTTCGGCTCAAACTGCCTGATCCTTGACAGGCCCACGAACCACCTTGACCTTGAATCTATCACGGCGGTAAATAACGGCCTTCGTGACTTTAAGGGCGTTGTGATATTCGCAAGCCACGACCACGAGATCATACAGACGGTAGCAAACCGCATCATCGAGATCACCGAGGACGGCTGCATCGACAGGCAGGGCACATACGAGGAATACCTAGAGTGGCGCCGTGAGAGAGGTATGAAGAGCTTTATAGAATAGAGGAAAACTATGACAATAAGAGAGTTTAACAAAAGCGATATAGAGCAGATGCTGCCGATCTGGAACGAGGTCATTAGGGCGGACAATGCCTTCCCGCAGGACAGTGAGCTTAAGGAGGGCGAGGCGTTTGACTACTTTTCCTCGCAGAGCTTTACGGGCGTTGCAGAGGACGGGGGAAAGATCGTCGGCGTATATATCCTGCACCCTAACAACATCGGCAAATGCTCACACATAGCAAACGCAAGCTACGCCGTTGACAAGGCCTGCCGTGGAAAGGGCATAGGCAGGGCGATAGTTTCGCACTGCCTTCAAAAATGTGCAGAGCTTGGGTTTGGGATATTGCAGTTCAATGCGGTAGTTGCTTCAAACAAGGGCGCTATCAAGCTTTACGAGGATATGGGCTTTGTGCGTCTTGGCACCGTTGAGGACGGGTACAGACATAATAACGGAGAATTTGAGGATATAGTGCTGTTTTATAGGAAAGTTTAGATTAAAAAAATCGGAGTTTGGCGAAGGGGGTCTGGGGGGC
>JAFRYW010000182.1 GCA_017442845.1 Ruminococcus sp. | reverse complement strand
CAAGTAGAAAACGTTAGATATACGGCTATCGACAAAAACGGTCAATGAGTCGTCCACCTTATGCTTTAGATTATAAAATTCGACAAAGGTATGGTAGTGCGCCCTTTGCTCATAAGCATCGCCTGTATATTTAACGATAGGGCGGAACTGCTTCTTGATGATATGCCCTATTACAACAGTACGTTCCTCAATATTGATGACCCTGGCAAGGTAGGGCTTGCAGTTTTTTATCCTGTCAGAGCGCATATAGATAACAAAAGCGCCCGCAAGCTCGGAAATTATCCCGAGGACAAGGAAAAACATTACTCCTCGCCGCCCTTTTTCTTTCCAATAAAATCAGTGATCTTATCTATTACCTCGGGCACCATATTTATAGCACTGTTAGAGGGGGCTGCCTCCATAGTGAGCTGAAGGAGCTTAACATCGCCGTTGCAGATAGTTATAAATGCAACGGGTGTTATGGAAATGCCTGCACCCGAGCCGCCGCCAAACTGATCCTTAGGGTTCTTTGTAGGAAGGTCGGAGCCGCCCGATGCAAAGCCGAAGGAAATCTTCGACACGGGGATAATAGTAGTTCCGTCAGGTGTTGTAACAGGCTGACCTACTACTGTCTGACAATCCACCATTTCGTGGATCTTATCCATTGAAGATTTAACAAGGTTTTCAAGGTTGTTTTCTGCCATTTTGATTACGTCCTTTCAAATAAGTTAAGCCGATAATTTTTCATCCTGCTGCACCGCCGCATTTTCAGGGCGGGCATTTCTTTTAGCCTCTCTCTTCTTTTTAAAGCGGAAAGAAAGGTAATTTATTAAAACGCACACCGCAATAGCTATTACCGTAGAGGGTCTTAGCTTCACCTTCACGGCGGCGTGATAATCAAGCTTGTCGTCATTAAACTCACATTTGATACCCAAAGCTTTTATCCTTACAGTAAATATACCGCACAAGAGCGTTACAGCATTATTAAGTGCTATTTGAAGCTTTCCGTAGAACATAGCGCTCTCATACGCATCGGGCTTTGCGGTCACAAGACTTACCTCGGTATCGTAAAGCCTTATAGCCTTTAGCAGCTTTTTAAAATACTTCCAGCCCATAGGAAGCAGCGGCTTATAGTAATTGAATTTATCTATCAGCCCGCCTACGCCGCCTCTGCTGCCGCCTTGCTCCTTTTGATCCTCAGCCTCTTCCTTTTCCTGCTTTTCGGCTTTCTTGGCAGCTTTTTTGGCTTGCTTGGCCTGCTTCTTTTCAGCCTTGGCCCTTTGCCTTGCAGCCTTTTTATCTACAGGCTCTATGCTATCTACAGTCGGCACCTGTTCATAAGAATCGGAGGGCGCATCGTCATCAAAAAGCTCGTCAAAGTCATCTATATCCTCGCTGTAAAGCCTTGCAAGCTCTGCCTCGAGCTCGGCTTCATCAAGCGGGGGGATATCGTCAGGCTCTTTCTTTTTCTTTTGCTTTTTCTTACCTTTATTTGCCTTTGGCTTACGTGGGTAGATAGTAAAGAAAAGGTACTTAACAGTATATTTCACGCCCTCTTTATTATCAGCCGTAAGACAGACCGTCACGGATATATGCAGCAATATGACGATAAGGGCGATAAGCCCTAATATGATATATAAAGCTATCATTTGTCATATCACTTCCGTTTCTTTTTATACTTCTTTACTCGCCTGTGCCTTCCTCGCTGTCAGGGTCGGGCTCGGTAAGGGTTTCGGGGGTTATGATCTCGGGCAGGTCGTCAAGCGAGGATAGCTTAAAGCATCTAAGGAAATTATCCGTCGTCTTATAAGCTATCGGCCTGCCGGGGAGGTCTAGCCTTCCGCATTCCTCGAGCAGCTCCTTCTCAACGAGCGAATTAACAACGCCCGATGAATCAACGCCCCTTATATTCTCGATAAAGGACTTTGTAACGGGCTGGTTGTAGGCCGCTATCGCCAGAGTTTCCATAGCGGCGTTTGACAGCGCCGTGTTTTTCTTTTCATCAAGGGTCTTTCTGATATGCTCGCTGTATTCGTTCTTGACGGCGAGCTGATAAGCCCCGTCAAGGGTAAGTATCTCAAGAGCACCGTCCTTCACAGCGTATGTACGCTGAAGCTTTCTTGCAGCAGCGTGCGCCTCGGCGACAGAGACATCAGCGCCCCTTGCTATACGCTCAGCTGTTACGGGGTCGCCGTTTGCAAAGATTATCGCTTCGGCAATACGTAAAACCTCATCGCTCACTTCTATTTCAGACATCACTTATTTCCTCGCTTTGTGTAGTATCTCTCTGCCTGCTATAAACAGCCCTATACCGACAGCGGCAACGCAAACGCCTGTCGCAACGCCGTATAAATATGTATTCTTTCTGCGGCGGGGGCGTTTTTGGGGCTTGCAGGAACGCTTTACAGCCTCAGGCTTTTTGGCGGCAGGCTCAAAAGTCGGCTCCGAGACCTGCTCAGGCTCCGCTTGCTGCCCGGCTTCTTCAGGCGGCTGTTCGGGGGCGGGCTGTTCGTTTTCCAATACTATGATATCGACAGCCCTTCTGGGCATCACCCTTTCAGAGCTTATACGAACGGGCATCTCACGCCGCTGCTCCTTTGAGATAAACGGCTCGAACACCGCCACCTGTGCCCCGTCGGGGATAACGGGCGGCTCGTCCTCATCGGGGATATACTCCCCCTCCTCCTCCAAAATGCGCTGCTCCTCAGTCTTTACACGGCTTCTCTCAAGTGCACGCTCCTCCTTGGTGCGGCGCTTGAAATAGATCGTTTTATTATCATCGCTAAGCGTTATACGCCCTGATTTGGTAAGCTCCAATATAGCAAGAAAGGTCGCTATCCTCTCGCTTTTCTCCTTCATGCCGTCATAGAGCCTGTCCATATCAAAGCTGCCTGTCTTATACAGCTTTTTTAGTACAAAAAGGATCTTTGAGGTTACAGAATAGATCTTATGTGAAACTATACCGCCGAAATCCTTAGCCTTGATCTGCGGCTCGGGGATCGCTTTTTTCTTACCTGCCGCCAAAATGGCTGTAACAAGCTCCTCGGGGGCGTGGGTGAGCTCATATGCCCTTGAACCCTCCTCCAAAACAAGCTCATTTCTTACAAAGACGCCGTTTGGAAGGTACATTCCCCTAAGCTTATCTGCAAGCTGCTTGCAGATAGAGTATTCAAGTATCCTGCCCTGAAGCTCCTGCTTGAGCTCCTGCGCCTCCTCGGGCTTAGGGAGAAGAGATACTGTTTTTATATATATGAGCCTTGCGGCCATTTCAAGGAACTCGCCCGCATACTCATAGTCCTCGTGGTCGAGTTCTTCTATATATTCAAGATACTGTTCAAGCAGCAGCGAGATCTCGATATCCATAATATCGAGCTTATGCTTTTGTATCAGGTGCAAAAGCAGGTCGAGCGGCCCCTCGAACATATCAAGCTTAAACGAAACAGCCTCCAAGATACTTACTCTCCTAACTTACATAAGTAAACAGACCGGGTCTTTGACAGGTCTGATATTTTTATTTCTACAATATCAGCCCCATAAGCGCCGGCACCCACAGGGTAAGCGCATTTATAAGCATAAATGCGATATTTTGCAAAAAGCCCAGCGGAACATCGAGCAGCCCCGTCATAAGCACAACTATAAAGCCGATATAGATATACGTCTGATATTCATAGAGCTTATAGTTCGCTTTATTCGGCAGGAAGAACATTATGATCTTTGAGCCGTCAAGCGGGGGAACAGGGATAAAGTTGAAGACCGCAAGACCCAGATTGATCCTGACAAAATACCAAAGGATAAATTGCAGCCAGAACAGAGCATCGCTGCCGTTAGTCAGCTGCAAATATACAGCACTGCCAAAGCTGCCCGCCTCGGCTGTGATATCGCTTATCGAGTAGCCCGCCTTTACCCAATAGCAGCAAAGGACTATCTTCCAAAGTATGCCGCCCAAAAGCGCAAGCACAACATTTGAGACAGGCCCCGCCGCAGCGGTTATTGCCATATCACGTTTGAAATTTTTGAACATTCTGGAATTGACCTCGACAGGCTTTGCCCAGCCGAAGCCTGTCAGAAACAGACACACCGCCCCGAACGGGTCGAGGTGAGCAAGCGGGTTAAGTGTGAGCCTGCCCTTATAATTCTGCGTAGTATCGCCAAGCTTCTTCGCACTCCAGGCATGGGCGAACTCATGCACGGGAAGGCAAAGAAATATGATTATAAGCTTTACGCCGTATTTAAGTATCGTTTGCTGTGATAACATTTTGTCTCCTTTATAAATGACCTCAATATATATACCAATACACAATATATTATACACTATATTTTGTAAAATTACAACCCTTTTAACACAAAAATTTGTGTATACAAAATAAAACATGGTTGTCCCTTTGACACACCACAGTTTTGCCCCCAAACCCTCGCTTAACTGTGAGCATTCGCTCACAGAGAGCTCGGGAGAGTATGGGGAGGGCTTCGCCCTCGTTACCGACCCATCGGGGCTTCGCCCCGAACCCCATTATCTAAGGCATTTTAATTGGTGTGTCAAGTATATAACCATAAAATAAAAAGACCGCACTTACAGAAAATAAGCCGGCCTTTATTATCGTGTTTTTATTGTGATCAAGCTCTCTCGACCTTACCCGAACGCAAGCATCTTGAGCAAGCGTATACGTGCTTAGGCGAGCCGTTAACAACCGCCTTAACTCTCTTTACGTTAGGCTTCCAAGCTCTGTTTGTTCTTCTGTGTGAGTGAGACACCTTGATCCCGAAAGTAACACCCTTTCCGCAAATATCACATTTTGCCATTAGGTTGCACCCCCTTCTTAAATTTAACTTACATTCACAACAAAATATATTATAGCATTTTTATTTACAGATTGCAAGTGTTTTCAGCAAATTTTTATAATTTCTTAAAATTTTGTACAGTATGCTTAATTTAGACCCTCAGAATAGGTTATAGGAAGTGCAAATAGCACGCCCGCATTGGGCTCATCAAGCTCACCGGTCACGCTCTTTACCGCCTTGATAGCAGTTTCAAGCTGATCGTCGTGAACTGCCACAAAAATAGTCTTGCCCTTCTGTGCGCTGTCCTCGCCCTTAAGTATCTCACGCAACACCGAGATTGCGGGAAGGCTATCCATACCCGAGATAGATTTCGCCATTCCGGTCGAGTCAAGTGCCGTTCCGCCGTGGATACCTGCAAAGGCGAGCGCCTTCATTATGTCATCTAAAAGCTCTGTTCGTTTGATTATTATAAATAGCAGCTGCATAAAATGCTCCTTTCTTTAGTCGATAGACCTTGCCGTTATTGCCATTTTTAATTGTGTATATCCTTATTATTAGGGGTAGCATACATAGCTGCGACCCAATCCTCACGTTCCCTGATACCTACCATTACAAAGCCCTTTTGCTTGAGAACGCTAAATACCTCATCGGCACGCTGCTTTATGATGCCCGAAACGATAAGCACGCCGTCATCGTTCAAAAAGCTCATAAAATAGTCGCTCATAGCTATGAGAACATCTGCCACGATATTTGCACAAACTACATCATAGCCCGACCCTATACGCTCTCTAAGAGCCGCATCTTCACAGATATTACCGCACATTACCTCAAACCTATCAGCGGGTATACTGTTTTTCTCAAGATTTTGGCGGGCTATCTTGACGGAGTTTTCGTCAATATCCACACAGGTCACCTTTTTAGCACCGAGCTTTGCCGATGCGACCGAGAGGATACCGCTCCCGCAGCCGAGGTCGAGCATAAGGTCGCCCTCACAAACACGTCCGTCGAGCATATCGAGGCACATTCTGGTTGTATCATGCTGACCCGTTCCAAAGCTCGACTCGGGGTCGATAAGAATAATCTGTCTCGGTGTAGGAACGTCAAGCGTCTCCCACGAGGGCATTACAAGAAGGTTCTGCCCTACCGGGAACGGGTGGAAATACTGCTTCCAGTTATTAGCCCAGTCCTCCTCCTTAACAGAAGCCTCACGTATCTCAAGCCTGCCGAGCCTGCCCTCAGCGTCTCTTGACTTCATAGCCGCAAGCTCAGCCTTGAGCTCAATAAGCATCTGCTCACCCTGTGCATTATCGGGAAGGTAGCAGGTAACGCTGTTCTCACGCTCCTTAAGCTTAAGAAGGCTATCGTCGATATAGTCCCAATTCGCAGACTTATCCTCGGTAAAGGCTTTAAATTCATCAGCATCATTGATAACGAAGCCGTTGATACCAAGCAGATTAAGAGCACCCGTAAGCGGCTCTAAGCCCTCCTTGGTAGTAAACACCTCGATCTCACGCCATTCCATAGTCATCATCCTTTCTTATATCTATATATAAATGTACGCTATTCGTTTATATGCTCAAGACCCATTGACATTATAGTATGCACGTGGTCATCAGAGACGGAGTAATAAACAGCCTTACCCTCTCGCCTATATTTAACGAGCCTTGCCTGTTTAAGAACACGAAGCTGATGAGAGATGCCCGATTGAGTAACGCCCAAAAGTGCAGCTATATCAGAAACACCAAGCTCCCCCTTCGACAAAGCGCAGAGAATCCTGATACGTGTAGGGTCACCAAGAACCTTGAACAGCTCGGAGAGGTCATGGATCTCCTCCTCTACGGGCATAGCTTCATCAATATTTTTAATATCTGCGTGACAATGTTCGTGTGCCAAATCTCTCACCGCCTAATAAATATTAAAAGATTATTCTTATTATAACATATTTTTTAGCCATTGTCAAACAAAAAGAGGCAGCCAATTACAGCAAAAGCACCAATTTTAGAGGGAAAACCAATAAAAAAACAAGCTATTTGTAAAATGAAACAGCGAACAAGAAACGGAGAAAAACAAAGAGATTTCGAGAGATTTCAAGAGAATGAGGGATATAAATTAAATTTTAGGCAAAATAACTATTGACAAGAGAAATAAAATAATGTATAATTAGCTTTGTTGTGAAAAAGCAGGCAATAAATGCTTTAAAAACTAACAGGCAGGCGCTTCTCACGGCACCCGCCGCAAGTAAACGAATGGAGGAATAAACTATGGCAACATATATGCCCAAGGCTCAGGATCTTGAAAGCCGCAAGTGGTATATTCTCGATGCAGAAGGTCAGCCTCTTGGTAGAGTTGCTGCAAAGGCTGCT
>JAFRYW010000181.1 GCA_017442845.1 Ruminococcus sp. | reverse complement strand
TATTTGATAAATACCCCGAGCGCAGGATTGCTTTGCAGTATACAGGAGCTTCTGTCAGTAAAATATAAAAGGAAATGATAAAATGCCAAGAAAAAAGAAAACCGAAGAGCCAAAGCGCCCGGTAAGCAAAATGGACGCATACATAGCAGGTGCCGGGCAGGTGGTAGATGAGCCTATCACCCAGACTCTTGAAAAAAACTATATGCCGTACGCTATGAGCGTTATAGTTTCCCGTGCTTTCCCGGAGATAGACGGCTTTAAGCCCTCACACAGAAAGCTTCTCTATACTATGTATAAAATGGGGCTTATCACGGGCGGCCTTACAAAAAGTGCGAATATCGTCGGGCAGACTATGCGCCTGAACCCTCACGGCGATCAGGCGATATATGATACTATGGTGCGCTTAGCACGTGGAAACGAAGCGCTGCTGCACCCGTATATTCTCAGCAAGGGAAATTTCGGTAAGGCGTACTCTGCAAATATGGCGTGCGCCGCCCCTCGTTATACAGAGGCAAAGCTTGAGCCTATCTGTAACGAGCTGTTTAAGGATATTGACAAGAACACGGTTGATTTTGTGCCTAACTATGACAATACAATGCAGGAGCCGCTGCTGCTCCCTGCTTCCTTCCCGTCGATACTTGTAAATGCTAACGTCGGTATCGGCGTTTCAATGGCGTCGGCTATATGCCCATTTAACCTAAAGGAGATATGCGAGGCTGCTATCGCCTTGATGATGGATAAGGATACAAACCTTCTTGAGATAGTCAAAGGCCCTGATTTCCCCGGCGGGGCGTATATGCTCTATGATGAGGCAGAGCTTGACAAGGTCTATCGCACAGGCAGGGGCTCTATCAAGCTTCGTGCAAAGTACACCTACGTTAAGGACGGCAACCTTATCGAGATAACCGAGATCCCCGCAACTACAACTATCGAGGCTATAATCGAGAAGATCGTAGCACTTGTAAAGGCGGGCAAGATACGTGAGATACAGTATGTAAGAGATGAAACTGATATCACGGGCCTTAAGATAGCAATAGACCTAAAGCGTGGCACCGACCCCGACAAGCTGATGCAGAAGCTATACAAGCTCACCCCCTTGCAGGACGCTTACCCCTGCAACTTCAACGTCCTTGTCCACGGCTACCCGAAGGTAATGGGCGTGTACGAAATTTTGGACGAGTGGATAGCCTTCCGTACCGACTGCGTAAAGAGAAGAACAGCCTTTGATATCGAGCGCAAGAAGGAAAGGCTGCACCTGCTAAAGGGTCTAGGTAAGATCCTGCTTGATATCGACAAGGCGATAAAGATCATTCGTGAGACGGAGGAGGAGTCGGAGGTAATAGGGAACCTCATGGTCGGCTTCAATATAGACGAGATCCAGGCAGAATATGTCGCCGAGATAAAGCTAAGGCACCTAAACCGTGAATATATCCTCAAAAAGACCGCCGAGACCGATGAGCTTGAAAAGGACATAGCCGAGCTTGAGGATATCCTGGGCAGCGACAGAAGGATCAAAAAGCTTATAAAGAGCGAGCTTGAAGAGGTCATCAAAAAATACGGCCAGGAAAGAAAGACGCAGTTCTACTACGCATCTGATGTTGAGGAGGTAGAGATCGAGGACGACACGCCTGATTATCAGTGTACCTTCTTCCTATCGGCAAGCGGGTATTTCAAGAAGATCACCCCCCAGTCGCTGAGAATGTCAAGTGAGCAGAAATGCAAGGAGGGTGACTTTATCAGCCAAACCGTCGAGGCGACAAACAAAACGGAGATCCTATTCTTTGCGGATAATGCTTGCGTATATAAATCACGGGGCTCTGACTTTGCCGATACAAAGGCAAGCACCCTTGGCGACTACGTTCCCGCAAAGCTTGCCTTTGACGAGGGCGCAAATGTTATAAAAATGGTCACAACTACCGACTATTCGGGCTACCTGATCTTCGTTTTTGAAAACGGTAAATGTGCAAAGGTGCCGCTGTCGGCATATGCCACAAAGACAAACCGCAAAAAGCTTGCCAACGCCTACAGCAGCAAGGCAAGGCTTGTTGATATATTCTTTGTAGAGGAGAACGGCACTCTTATGACACGCTCTTCAAACGGCAGAATGATAATATTTGACACAGCGCTTATAAATGCTAAGACCACAAGAGATACTCAGGGCGTTCAGTGTATGACCCTAAAGGCAAAGAGCGTTCTTGATAAGGCGTTTATGATAGACGATGCTAAAAAGCAGGAGCTTTCAAAGTACGTTGTCAAGAATATCCCCGTAGCGGGCAGCTTCGCAAAGGATGTCGAGGACCCCGACCAGCTAAGCTTTTAAAAATCAGCCGAGAGATCTTCTCTCGGCTTTTTTGCGACCGTTTATAAAAAATAGGTAGTAATACTAATGAAAGCGCTTTTAAGATGAGAGGAGGTGAGCAGATGACCGACAGCGAGATAGTTTCCCTTTTTCTTGCAAGGGATAAGGGTGCTGTGGCAAAGCTTGATAAACAGTATGGAGGGCTTTGCTTTTCACTTGCTGACAGAATACTAGGCAACAGCCTTGATGCTCAGGAGATAAAAAACGACGCCCTTCTTGCCGTTTGGAACTCGATACCGCCGAATAAGCCGCAGCTTTTGTCAGCGTTCGTTTCAAAAATAGTAAGGAACCTTAGCCTTAAGCGCATAAGAGAAAAGACTGCTGTTAAGCGGGGCGGAAAGGAATTGGATCTGGCACTTGATGAGCTTTGCGATGCTTTGCCGTCACGTGATGATGTTGTATCAAGTCTCGAGGGCAAGGAGCTTGGGGCGCTTATAAATGCTTTTTTGGGCGAGCTTTCCGAAAGGGAAAGGGATAGCTTTGTACTTCGCTATTTTTATTTCTTCTCTCTTGAAGAGACAGCAAAAAGGCTCGGTGTCAGTAAGGCGAGCATAAGGTCATCGCTTTACCGAATAAGAAAGCAGCTTAAGCAAAAGCTTGAAAGTGAGGGTTACCTATGAATGTATATGATATGATAGAAGGTATGGGTTATATTGATGAGCGTTTTCTTGATCACGCAATCAGTCAAAAGCGGGCGAGAAGGGTCTATTTAAAGCCGATAATATCCATAGCCGCAGCGCTGATGATAACGATAGGCATTTTACCTGCTGCGACTGCACTCGGGAGTGATGATTCGTACAATTTATTGTACAGCATTTACCCGAAGGCTGCACAGAGCTTTAAGCCTGTAAGAAGGTCTTGTGATGACAGCGGCATTACGCTTGACGTTATATCTGCCGATATTTCGGGGAGTGATGCAAGGGTCTTTTTCTCGGTGACAGATACCGAGGGCGGCCGCCTTGATGATGCGATAGACCTTTTTGACAGCTACTATATGAACACCCCTTACGATACCTCTAACACCTGCCGCCTTGTAAGCTTTGATAAAGAAAGCTCCTGCGCTTACTTTGTTACGGAAACGTCTTCTATGCACGGGGAAAGCCTGAACGGTAAAAAGCTTACCTTCGGCTTTAGCACTATCCTCTGCGGTGAAAAGCATTTTGCAGATATTCTGCCCACTCCTCTTAGCAGTATCGACACATCACCTAAAACGCAAAAAGGCCTGCCGAATTACTCGGGCGGCTCGTATATAGGTCAAATGCCGGATGTGCCCGATATGAGCTTTCTTGAAACCTCAGATAAGGTGATATACGAGCCTCTCGATGGGGCACAGATAACCGCTGTGGGTTATATAGACGGTGCGCTCCACGTGCAGACCCGTTATATAGATAAGGCCGACCTTGATACTCACGGCTTTGTTACCCTTAAGGACAGCTCGGGGAACGATTATGAAAACAATGGTATTTTCACAGCTTGCTTTGAGGAAAGCGGCATTTCTTATGAGGAAACTGTTATCCCGATAGAATTATCTGCCCTTGCAGATTATTCCCTTTACGGAGACTTTGAAAAGAGCAGCCGCCGTATCGACGGCCATTGGCAGGTAACGGCAAGGCTTGAGTAACCAAAAATTATTTGACATTCTACCTATTTTGTGCTATTATATTTATAGCTATAAAATATGCCGAATTTTGGCATAGAAACGGGGGTAGGGGATATGGAATGTCCAAAATGCCATAAGCCTGTCGGCGATAACGATGCGGTCTGCAAAAACTGCGGGCTGGTGCTTAAGGCTGATGATGCAAGGGCTAAAAAAAGCCTGTTTTCACCTAAAAAAAGCAGTGAGCGTAAAAAGGAAAAGGCTGAGCTTTCTTTCCTTAAGGGCGGTACTGCGAGCCGTGTTCTGTCGGGCGGCGGCGAAGCTGCTGTAAGCGGCGATAAGGGGCTCGGCTTTAAGCTTAAGCTTTTCGGTATAGCTTTGGGTGCTATAGCGCTGATAGTCCTAATTATAGTGATCATAGTCAACGTTATGTCAAAGGGCGGCGAGAAAACAGCCGAGAAGCTTTCTGACTATATCAATAAGCCCGTGACTGCCGCTGAGGACAAGCTAGAGATCCACCTAAAGGAAGAGTCTGACTTTGACGGCGTGAACAATGCCTTTGCCTTTGACTATATCTATGAGGCGGAGGACGATGTTAAGGTAGATGAGGTGAAATACCCCGAATGGGCTATCACCGTTAAGGTCGATGACGATAACGATATTACAAGCGTGACCTACTCAAATATTGCGCTGCTTGAAAAAAACTATAAGGGTATCAAGACTGACGGCAAAATCAGTATAGATAATTATGATGAGGGTGACAAGCTCTCAAAGGTGCTTGACGGTATCGGGCTCGACCCGTACAGCGTGACATATCAGATCTTAGGCAAGACCTATGTTTTCAAGTATTACTACCACACAGATAACGGTGACAGCAGGCGTGTGATACTTACAGCGGTCTTTGACCCCGATGATAAGCTTGAATATATCACATCAACTGATGTTTTCCCAAATGATATGAGCTTTTGAGCATAAAAATACCCCCGAGCTGTCGGGGGTGTTTTTTTATGCATTTGCCTTGCTGCCTGTCATAGTGCGCTTATATGCAACTAAGCATATGGGAAGCATGATATAGAGAAGCGGCAGGTCAACTGCAAGCTCTGCTGCGTTCTTGACTACCCTTGCAGCTATTGCCGAGCTGTAGGCTGCGGGCGGTATAAAGTGGTAGTGGAGGTTTAGCTTTGTGTTTATCAGCAGGTTGATGATAACAACATCTAAAAGCCTTGCAACAGTCGCTCTTATAAGCAGCGAGATGTCCTTACCGCCTATTTCTATCTTAAGCTCACGCTTATGGTATAGGCAAAGCCCGTAGATAAGCCCCTGAAGCCCTGCTGCCAGGGTGTAAAGCGGCAAAAATGTTCCTGTTGGGTGAACTATAAAGCCCACAACGTCGCATATAAGCCCTGCGCCAAAGCCTACTGCAGGCCCAAAGAGCATACCGATAACGGCTATAGCGATAAATGCAAAGTTTATCTTTGAGTAGCCGATATCTACCGAGAACATCTCAATGATCATTGAGAGGGCTATCAGCATTCCCGTAGCAGCAATACTTTTTACCGATTTGAATTCCTTTGCCGAGTCTGTAAACATTTTGAAAAAGCTTTTCATTATGCATCGTCCTTTCATATTCAGATATTTAGTTTGAGCTTAATGTGTGTGGGTCTGACTGATGCACGAGGGGCAAATAAAAGCGGCTGTGCGTTTCACCCGTAAAGATGACCGCAAAGCCGCAATAAAGCCTTGTTCATACATTCAGCGGGATGCGAGCAGCGAACCGCAAAGGTAAGGTGTTTAGCAGCCTTACTTTTTCGTCTAAGGGACAACTCCCCGTTCCCTTAGCACTTAACGCTCGTTACTCTACTCTGTTTTGTTTTAAAAATATCAGTATGCTGTATCGTAGAAGATATCGTATCTGTCGTCAATGAAGGGCTTCTTCATTGCAAGACCCTCCTGAAGGTCGATATCGTATACCTTTCCGTCCTTAAGACCTACGATCCTGTTGCCTATGCCCTGCTCTAAGAGCTCAACAGCGTGGTAGCCCATCTCTGTAGCTATAACTCTGTCTCTGAGTGTGGGCGAGCCGCCTCTTTGAACGTGACCCAGAACTGTTACTCTTGACTCGATTCCTGTCATTTCCTGAAGGCTTCTTGCAATATTCTCTGTCTGGCCAACGCCCTCAGCAACTACGATGAGGAAGTGATGCTTGCCGTTCTTTGAGTTTCTTACCTTTATCATTTTAGCAGCTATAGCATCAAGGTCATAGGGGCGCTCAAGTGTTATAACAGCCTCAGCACCGACTGCGATAGCAACGTTTACTGCGATAAAGCCGGCCTTTCTGCCCATTACCTCAACTACCGAGCAGCGGTCGTGCGACTGTGCTGTGTCACGGAGCTTGTCAATCATCTCAGTTGCTGTGTTCAAAGCTGTATCATAGCCGATAGTGTATTCAGTACACTGAATATCGTTATCGATTGTTCCAGGGATACCGATACATGGAATTCCTGCTGCTGACAAATCTGCTGCACCTCTGAATGAACCGTCACCGCCAATTACAACGATACCGTCAAGTCCAAGCTCTTCGCATCTCTCTTTACCCTTCAAAACACCTTCAGGCTTAACAAATTCAAGACATCTTGCAGTATAAAGACATGTACCACCACGCTTGATAATACCTGATACAGAGCTTTTTTCCATCATAAAATAGTCGCCGTTAAGAAGTCCGTTATAACCTCTTTTAATTCCGACAACTTCCATGCCTTTGCTAATTGCTGTTCTTGCTACTGCTCGAACAGCTGCATTCATACCCGGAGCATCTCCTCCGCTTGTCAACACACCTATTCTCTTCTTCATTATTAATCCTCCAATATA
>JAFRYW010000018.1 GCA_017442845.1 Ruminococcus sp. | reverse complement strand
GATTATGAGGATTTCTATGACGAGCCGCCCGAGGACGACCCGCCGCAGGGCTTTAGCGGAGGCTATCTAAGACCTAACAGAAAATGACGATAGTGCAGAGCAAAAGCTTGGCTCTTAAAAAAAATCAACGGCTTCGTATGAAGCCGTTTTTTGTACTTTATTTTTGCACGCCAGCCATCATCTCACGCCGAAAATGCCTGTCACGGTATTGCTTTGGTGATATATCCTCGTACTTGCGAAATGTCCTCGCAAAGTGGCTGTATGAAGAAAAGTGCAGTATATCCGAGATCTCCGCAAGTGAGTAATCGGAAAAGCGAAGCATATTTTTAGCAGCCTCAAGACGCTTTAGTATAACATATTCCGAAATACTTACCCCGACCTCACGCTTGAACAGTACCGAGAGATATGAGGGGTTGAGCCCGACCATTGAGCTTAGCTCGCTTACTGTTATCTGCTCGTGCAGATGATACGGTATATAGTCAACACACTGTATCACAGGCTTTGAGAAGATGTTCGCCTTCTTCGCCGCAGCGACTTGTTTGGTAAAAAACTCCGTTGTCTCGATATGAAGCTTGTATTGCTCGTCAAGCGTCTGTGCCCTGTCATAGCGCATAATAAAAAGGTCGCTTGCGCTGTATGCCTTCTCTGCGTCCATTCCGCCCTCTATTGCAAAGCGTGTGCAAAGTGTAACGTGGCAGATGTTGAGGTAGCGCATATTTATGACCGGGTCATCAGATAAATGCCCGACCTCGCCCGAGTTCATTATTCGCTCGGTCTCCTTTACCGAGTGCATATCTCCCGCCTTTAAAAACTCAAACTGCCGCATATCATTGTCATAGCTGTGGTGGTGAAAGCTGTTTTCACGGTTTATGTATTCAAGGTATGTGACCTGCCGCTCCATAGATCCTTTCATATTTTTCACCTCTTTATGATTATAGCATAAATATCTATTTATGTCAATAAATGTGCTCAAAAAACAATATAAATGCTTTACTATTTTGCCTTAAGATGATATAATCACTCTTGAAAGAGAGGAATATTTGAAATGAGAAAGAATACAATAAATATGACAGAGGGAAGCATCTTAAAAAATCTTATCTGCTTTGCAATACCCGTGCTGATAGGCAATATTTTTCAGCAGCTTTATAATGTCGCAGATACTGCGATAATCGGAAATATTTTAGGTGATGAGGCGCTTGCCTCTGTTGGTGCGGCAGCGCCTGTATACGGGCTTTTGATCGGCTTCGCCGGCGGGCTTACCAATGGCTTTGCTGTAATAATCGCAAGGTTTTTCGGCGCAGGGAATGAGCGTGACCTTAAACGTGCTGCGGCGCTTACATATATCCTTTCAGGTATTATAGCGGCAGCTCTCACTATAGGCAGCCTTGCCTTTTTGCACCCTCTTATGCTTTCGCTCAAGACCCCTAAGGAGATAATCGGCGGAACTGAAAGCTATATGAGGATAATCATTCTGTTTAGCTTTGTGACTATCGCCTATAATATGCTTGCAGGTATGATGAGGGCTGTCGGAAATACAAAAGCCCCGCTTTACTTTCTGATCGTTAGCACATTTGTAAATATCGCTCTTGATTTTCTGTTTGTTAAGGGCTTTGATATGGGTGTGGCAGGTGCAGCCGTTGCAACTGTTATCTCTCAGGGTATCTCGGTAGTGCTGTGCTTTTTGTATGCCGCAAGGAAATGTGATTTTCTTATTTTTGATAAGCATTTTCTGTCATACGATAAGGCGCTGCTTTCAGACCTTGCAAGCACAGGGCTCTCAATGGGGCTTATGTATGCGATAGTTTCGGTAGGCTCGGTTATCCTTCAGGGGGCTGTAAACTCCTTTGGAACATCAACAATAACCGCACATACCGCCGCAAGAAAGATCGACGATATATTTATGCTTACCCTCGGTACTATCTCAATGGCTTCATCTACCTTTGCAAGCCAGAACTACGGTGCAGGCAGATATGATAGGGTAAAAAAGGGGATATTCACAGGCATTATGATGGCAGAGGTGTGGAGTGCCTTTTCGGTAATAGCCGCTATCGCCTTCCGTGTGCCGCTTATCCGTGCTCTTACAGGCACGCAGGACGCTGCCGTTATCAGCACAGCTTCAAAATACATAGTATGGAACATATCCTTTTTCTTTGTGCTTAGTATTCTGCTTGTGCTTCGTTCAAGCCTTCAGGGCGTCGGCAGAAAGCTCGTACCCGTGAGCGGAAGTGTTGTTGAGTTTTTGCTAAAGATAGTCGCAGTTACAGTTTTGGCACCAAAGCTGGGATATTTTGGGGTGTGCATAGTCGAGCCGGTAATTTGGGCTGTGTGTGCTGTTATCGTGCTGCTTGATTATCTTGCATTTATCAAAAAGAGCAGCCGTGTACAGCTTGACGCAAAGCGTGCAGCTGTGGTATAATAATAAAAACACTTTGAGGAGAATGTATATGAAGGTTCTTATTCTAAACGGAAGCCCCCGCCCTGACGGAAACACAGCTATCGCAGTTAATGAGCTTGTCAAGACCTTTGATGAGCAGGGGATAGATACCGAGGTGGTGCGTGTCGGCAGCAAGGCCGTCCGTGGCTGTATAGCCTGCAATAAGTGCTCTGAGCTCGGCAGGTGCGTTTTTGATAACGACCCCGTAAATGAGGTCGCAAAGAAATTTGAGGAGGCTGACGGGCTTATTGTTGCAAGCCCTGTTTACTATGCCTCTGCTAATGCTACGCTTATAGCGCTGCTTGACAGGCTGTTTTACAGCAGCTCGTTCGATAAGACGATGAAGGTAGGTGCTGCCGTTGCGGTCGCAAGGCGTGGCGGGTGCTCGGCGACCTTTGATGAGCTGAATAAATATTTTACTATATCCGGTATGCCCGTTGCTTCATCGACCTATTGGAACAGCGTTCACGGTATGCTCCCCGGCGATGCGGCGTATGATGCTGAGGGGCTCAAGACTATGCGTGTGCTTGCAAGAAATATGTCATTCCTGATGAAGAGTATTGCACTTGGCAAGGAAAAATACGGTCTCCCTGAGACAGAGCCGTGGGTAGGTACTCATTTTATTAGAGATGACCTTCGCAGCAATTAACGGTCTGTAACAAGATATTCTTATGCCCGAGCGGCGCTTGTTTGGCGCTGTTTCGGGCTTTTTTGTAAGTGAAGGATCTAAATATAAACATTTTATTAAAGCCTATTGACAAGATAGGAAATGCGTGATATAATACATATATAACCTATAAAACACATAGGAAATATATAAAATCATAACACACATCTTACACTACACTTTATACGGAGGTAGCACCTATGCTAAATGATACACTAAGTCTTGCGCTGTATGATAAGTATATAGCCCCGACGCAAAGGCGGCGAAGCAGCTATATCGGTATCGAAATCGAGCTGCCCGTTGTGAACCTCTCCGGCGAGCCTGTTGATGAGAAGGCTGTCATTGAGATAGCTGATTCTTTCAGAGAGCATTTTGCTTTTTCTGTTCAGGGCAGAGATGATGACGGTAATGTAAATTCAATGTCAGACTTAGTGAGCGGCGATAATCTTTCCTTTGACTGCTCATATTCTAATCTTGAGCTCTCACTCGGTAAGGGTGACGATCTTTTTGAGATATATGAACGCTTTAAAAAATACTATGTGTATTTGCAGGATAAGCTTTTAAGCGCAGGCTATACACTTACTGGAATGGGTATCAACCCGCACTATAATATAAACCATAACAAGCCCGTTCCAAATGAGCGCTACAGAATGCTGTATCATTATCTTCACTCCTATCATAAATATGAGGGTAGGGCACAGCATATATTTCATAACCGCCCTGATTTTGGCACATTTACAAGTGCCTCGCAGGTCCAGCTTGACGTTTACTATGATGAGCTGATAGATACTATAAACTATTTCGGTGCACTTGAGCCATATAAGGCGCTGCTGTTTGCAAATTCATACCTTCCCGAGTTTCCCGAGCTTTTGTGTGCAAGGAATATGCTTTGGGAGCGCAGTATGCAGGGCTATAACCCGCACAATGTCGGAATGTTCTCACATCGCCTTGGCGGGGTTGATGAGCTGATAGAATACATAAAATCCCAGTCAGTCTACTGCACTATGCGTGAGGGCAGATATATTGATTTTAGGCCTGTTTCTGTGAGAGAGTTTTTCACTCTTGATAAGGTGAGTGGGGAATACTTCGACGGCGGAGCCTACAGGGAAGTTGATTTCTCGCCGGAAAGCGGTGACCTAGAATATCTTCGCACCTTTAAATTTGAAGACCTTACCTTTAGGGGCACTATCGAGTACCGCAGCGCCTGCACTCAGCCGATAAGTGATGTGATGACAGTTTCGGCCTTCCATACAGGGCTTGCAGGCAGGCTGTCGGAGCTGGGCGAGCTGCTTGATAGCGACAAGGTGATCTATTCGCACGGCTATAATGCAACAGAGCTTCAGAGTATGCTCTCAGCCCGTGAGCTACCGCAGTTTATCGACAGGCGTGAGCTTTCCTCGCAGCTTATCAGGATACTCGATATAGCCGCCTCCGGGCTTAAGGATAGGGCAAAGGGTGAGGAGCGATTGCTGACACCGCTCTATGACAGGGCGCAGCGCCTTTCAAGCCCAGCACGCAAAATGGTAGAGGGTATCGAGAGTGGAAGGAATATCACAGAATTTATCAAGGAGTATTCTAAACTATAGTATTATTTTATGAGGTAGCATATGACGGATAATACACTTTATTATAAGGGCAGCTTTGGGCTTGAGCGTGAAACGCTAAGAGTTGACAGCCTCGGCCGTTTAGCAAAGACCCCGCACCCGTTTGGTGATGATGACAGCATTACAAGAGATTTCTGCGAAAACCAGATCGAGCTTATCACGCCTGTCTGTTCAAGTATCGATGAGGTAATGGAAAGCCTTCGTCTGCTTGATCTGAGAGTGCGTGAGCAACTATCAAAAAACGGCGAGCAGATCTGGCTTTACAGCAACCCGCCGCATATCGACAGCGAGGACGAGATCCCAGTTGCAGACTTTAAGGGCGAGCATTCGGGAAAGCGAGTTTACCGTGAGCAGCTTGAGAGGCGCTACGGTAAAAGACTGATGCTGTTCTCCGGGGTGCATTTCAACTTTTCGTTCGATGATGAGTATTTGAGAACGCTATCGGGGGGCGGTGACTTTGAGAGTTTTAAGAGCAGCTTTTATCTAAGGCTTTATAAGCAGCTTTGCAGATATAGCTGGCTGCCGTTGCTGCTGACAGCGGCAAGCCCTTATTATGACAGGTCTGTAGAGGGCGACGGTCTGGGCGGTGTTAAGCTTGGAAGGTTCGCTTCTTACCGAAGCGGCGAGAAGGGCTACTGGAACGGCTTTGTTCCGCTGCTCAGGCATGGGTCTTTAGATGAGTTTATAGACAGTATAAGGTTTTACGTTGAAAAGGGCGTGCTTTTCTCTGCAAGTGAGCTTTACCTTCCTGTAAGGATCAAGCCAAAGGGCGTCAACAGCCTTGAGAGCTTCAAAAACGGCGTCAGCCATATTGAGCTGAGAATGTTCGATCTTGACCCGACTCAGCCGCTTGGCGTTGACAAAAATGCGCTTGAATTTGCGCACCTGCTTATTATGTATCTCTCTTCACTTCCCGATTTTGAATATACGGACGATCTTCAGATCTTATCAATAAGGAATCATCAGAATGCGGCGTTATATGACCTGTCAGGCATTGAGATCGAGGGCAGACCGATCCTTATAAGAGCAAGGGAGATCCTCGATCTTATGCTCGACCATTTTGAGGGAGACCTAAATGCAATGACTGTTATCAAGGCACAGAAGCAAAAGCTTACAAACAGGCTCTGCGAAAGAATAAAGGCAGAGGAAATATATAAATAGAAATATGGTTATATACTTGACACACCAATTAAAATGCCTTAGATAATGGGGTTCAGGGCGAAGCCCTTCCCCATGCTCTCCCGAGCTTGCTGTGAGCGAATGCTCACAGTTAAGCGAGGGTTTTGGGGCAAAACGGTGGTGTGTCAAAGGGATAACCATAAATAGAAATAGAAATACAGACAAAAGAGGGTGAGAATATGTGCGAGCTTTTCGGCTTTTGCGCTGCAAGGCACGAGGATATAAGGGGGCAGCTGCGTGAGTTTTTTTCACATAGCAGGGATAACCCCCACGGCTTCGGGCTGATGTGCGAGGGCAAGCTTTACAGAGAGGCTGCAAGAGCCGATATGTCCGGGACATTAAGCACTATCATTGACACCCTTCCCCCGCAGAAGGCTATGCTTGCGCATATTCGCTTTGCAACTGTCGGGTCGGTAAAGGTGGAGAACTGCCACCCCTTTGTCGGGCGTGATATCACCGGCAGGGAGTGGACGCTTATCCACAACGGCACTATCTACTCGGGCAGCAGGCTCGTTAACGGCGTTTACCGCCAAAAGGGCGATACTGACTCGGAAAGGCTCTTTATCTATATGATCGACAAGCTTAACAAAGCGCAGCAAAACGCCGACCTGTGCGCTAAGGAGCGCTTTGAGCTGATAGATAGGATAGTTGTGAGCCTATCGCCGAGAAATAAGCTCAACCTGATAATTTATGACGGCGAGCTTATGTATGTGCATAAAAATATGCGTGATACACTCAGTCTCAGGCGTACCGACAGCGGGGTGGTATTTGCGACTAAGCCGCTTGATGACGGGGCGTGGGAGGATGTTCCGCTCTCGCAGCTGGTGGCATACAAAAACGGCGAGCATATACTTACAGGGCTTGCACACGGTGCGGTCTTTGAGCCTGCACTATCACATATAACAGTAAACGATGCTATGAACATATAAGGAAAGGAAGATACACAATGGCACATTTGCTTGAAATAAAGGGGCTTTCAGCCTCCGCAGAGAAAAAGGAGATACTTCACGGGGTGTCTCTGTTTATTGACGGGGGCGAGACACACGTTCTTATGGGGCCGAACGGTGCCGGAAAATCTACTCTTGGCAGCACGATAATGGGCAGCCCTGAGTATACAGTCGGCAGCGGCAGTATACTTCTTGACGGCGAGGATATCACAGAGCTTTCTCCGGATAAGAGGGCAAAAAAAGGAATTTTTCTTTCTTTCCAAAGCCCGATAGAGATTCCCGGGATAACACTTTCGGAATTTTTGCGAAATGCATTGGAGCAGACAACAGGCAAGCATATGAAGCTTTGGGATTTTAAGAAAAAGCTAAAGGCGGCAATGGATCTGCTTGATATGGATCCTTCTTATGCCGACAGAGACCTGAATGTAGGCTTTTCGGGCGGTGAGAAGAAAAAAGCCGAGATCCTGCAGCTTCTTATTTTGCAGCCAAGGCTTGCAATACTTGATGAAACTGACTCGGGGCTCGATGTTGATGCGGTGAGAACTGTTTCAAAGGGTATCGATGAGTATAAAAAGCAAACAGGCGGCTCGCTGCTTGTGATAACACATAATACAAAGATATTAGATGCGCTTACTGTCGATAAAACGCATATCCTTGCAGACGGCAAGGTCGCAGCAGAGGGCGGAGGTGAGCTTGTTGAAGAGGTAATAAGCAGCGGCTTTGAGAAATACATAAAGAAGGAAAGATAAATGAAGGAAAAGACAAACGTTAATGATATAGACCGTTCGCTTTATGATTTTCGCAATGAGGAGGACGAGAGCGAATATTTTGACAGCGGCTTGTCAAAAGAAATAATCCGGGCGATATCTGATGAAAAGAATGATACTGACTGGATGCGTGAGTTTCGTTTGAGGTCTCTTGAAATATATCAAAAGACAAAAATGGTAGACTGGGGGCCTTCGATAGAGGGGCTGGACGTTGATAATATCGTGACCTATATTCGCCAAAAATCACGTATGAATACCGACTGGGAGGCTGTACCCGATGATATTAAGGATACCTTTGAGCGCCTTGGTATACCGCAGGCAGAGCGGGAGAGCTTAGCAGGCGTTGGTGCACAGTATGACTCAGAGCTGGTCTATCACAATGTCAGAAAAGAGGTCGCAGAGTCGGGCGTGGTCTATACCGACCTTGAAAGTGCTATGCATGATGAGAGGTATGCCGAGATGATAAGGCAGCACTTTATGAAGCTTGTGCCGCCTACCGACCATAAATTTGCAGCACTTCACGGCGCAGTCTGGTCAGGCGGAAGCTTTGTGTATGTGCCAAAGGGCGTGTGCCTTGAGATACCGCTGCAATCGTATTTCAGACTCAATGCCAAGGGTGCGGGGCAGTTTGAGCATACGCTCATAATACTTGAGGAGGGCTCATATCTTCATTTTATCGAGGGGTGCTCTGCGCCGAAATACTATGAGGCGGGGCTTCACGCAGGCTGCGTTGAGCTGTATGTCGGAAGAAATGCTACGCTAAGATATTCAACTATTGAGAACTGGTCAAAGAATATGTATAATCTCAACACCAAGCGTGCCCTTGTAGAAGAGGGCGGCAAGATCGAGTGGGTCTCGGGCAGCTTTGGCTCGCACGTTTCATATCTTTACCCTATGAGCATTTTAAATGGGCGGGGCGCAAGCGCTGAGTTTACAGGCATCACCTTTGCGGGCGAGGGGCAAAACCTTGATACAGGTGCAAAGGTAGTGCATAACGCACCCGATACCTCGTCCTATATAAACACAAAATCTATCTCAAAAAGCGGCGGTATCAGCACCTTCAGAAGTGCAGTTACTGTCAATAAAAACGCCGAGGGCAGCAGGAGTGCCGTTAACTGCGAATCTCTTATGCTTGATAGGATCTCACGCTCTGACACAGTTCCCGTTATGGATATAAGGACTAATAAGGCTGATATAGGGCACGAGGCAAAGATAGGGCGCATAAGTGATGAGGCGGTGTTCTACCTTATGTCACGTGGGCTTGATGAGGACAGTGCAAAGGCAATGATCGTAAGGGGCTTTGCAGACAACGTTTCCAAGGAGCTGCCGCTTGAATACGCTATGGAAATGAACAACCTCATTGGTCTTGAGATGAAGGGCAGTATAGGTTAAGGGGGATAAAAAATGGACAACAAAAGACTTAATATCCTCCCGGTGCCTACATTTGGCTGGCTCGGTGTCAATGACGCTGTGAGAGAAATAGCTGTGCTTCCCGATGTCGAGAGCATTACCGTCGAATGCCGGCAGACGGAGCCTGTGAGGATAGATCTGTCTGACAATAAGGAATATGAAATAAATGTTTGTGCAAATGAAGGCGAAAGCCTGACCGTTATCGAGTATAACACGGCCGACAGCTCTTCTGTCAGCACAAAGATCAAGGCTAAGAGCGGCAGTCGTGTAAAGCTTATTCAGGTGATAGCGGCGGCGGGGCAGACTGTTAATAATGTGTCGGCCGAGGTCTTAGATAACGCAAGCTTTGAGTATGTGCTGCTGACCTTAAGCGGTGCTGATACGCTTTGCGAGATAAAGGCCGACCTTGCGGGCAGAGGGGCTGGCTTTGATGCAAATATCGGCTACAAGGTCTCAAATGAGGATAAGCTCGATATAAACCTGCTTGCTTCACACAAAGGGAAAAAGACTGTATCAAATATTGCCGTCAGCGGCGTGCTGTCCAATAAAGCGGACAAGACCTTTAAGGGTACCATTGATTTTCTAAACGGCGCAGTCGGTGCAGTCGGCGCTGAAAAGGAAGAGGTCTTGCTTCTTGATGAGAGTGTCATAAACAAAACTGTTCCGCTTATTCTCTGCGCCGAGGAGGATGTTGAGGGCTCGCACGGTGCATCTATCGGCAGAATAGATGAAAAGCAGGTGTTCTATATGCAGTCAAGAGGGCTTGACGAGCAAAGGATCTATGAGCTTATGGCAAATGCAAAGATCATACGTCTGCTTAAGTATATAGATGATGAGCAGACCCTTCTAAGGATAAATAATGCACTTGACGGGGGAAATAATGATGAATGATAGGCTCTTTGATAAAGATAATTTTCCTGTTTTCAGCAAATATAAGGATACAGTTTATCTTGACAGCGCTGCTACAACTCAAAAGCCTATGCAGGTGCTGAAGGCTGTGCAGAAATACTATGAGCAGGAAAATGCAAACCCTCTTCGAGGGCTGTATGAGCTTAGTGTAAAGGCTACCGAGGCATATGAAAACGCAAGAGAAGCTGTAAGAGCATTTATTGGCGCTAAAAGCAGCAAGGAGATAGTTTTTACACGTAATGCGACCGAAAGCCTAAATCTTATAGCCTACACTTTGGGCCGTGAGATCGTCGGGAACGGCGATGAGATCCTTGTCGCTGTTTCCGAGCACCACTCAGATCTCCTGCCCTGGCAGATGCTTGCAAGGGAGAAGGGCGCTGTGCTTAAATATCTTGAGCCTACGCAATATGGCGAGTATACCCCTGATATGCTTAAAGGGGCACTGACCGATAAAACAAAGATCTTTGCGATAGCGCAGGTCTCAAATGTTTTCGGCAGGGTGAACCCGATAAAGGAGCTTGCCGCTATTTGCCACGAAAACGGTACTCTCATTGTCTGCGACGGCGCTCAAAGCGTTCCTCATATGGCAGTAGATGTAAATGAGCTTGACGTTGATCTTCTTGTCTTTTCGGGACATAAGATGCTCGCACCAATGGGTATCGGTGTATTGTACGGCAGGCAGGAGCTGCTTGAAAAAATGCCGCCGTTTCTCACAGGCGGCGAGATGATAGAGTATGTGACCCGTGAAGGGGCAACATATGCCGAGCTTCCCCATAAATTCGAGGCGGGAACCGTCAATGTCGGCGGGGCAGTCGGGCTGCACGCTGCAATAGACTATATTACAGAGCTTGGAATGGAAGCTATTGAAAAACGTGAGCGTGAGCTGACATCGCTTGCATTTGAAGGAATGAAGGGTATCCCTTATGTGAATATCATCGGCTCGCAAAACGCCACCGAGCATAGCGGGATAATCACCTTTACAGTTGAGGGCGTTCACCCGCACGATATAGCTGCGATATTTGATGCTGATAATATCGCAATTAGGGCAGGGCATCACTGCGCCCAGCCGCTGCATAGCTTTCTTGGTGTGCCTTCAAGTGCAAGAATGAGCCTTGCATTTTATAATGATAGTTATGATATTGAGAGATTTATCTCTACACTTAAAACGATAAGGGGGCGTATGGGCTATGGCAGATAGCTTTTACGGCGAGGTTCTCGCCGACCACAACCTTCACCCGCTGCATAGACACGAGCTTGAAAGCGCAAACTTTGTCTGTAAGGGGCTGAACCCTACCTGCGGAGATGATATCGAGCTTCACCTTGATATTAGGGACGGCAGGATAGCTGACGGCTCCTTTACGGGTATAGGCTGTGCTATATCGCAGGCAAGTGCTGATATAATGCTAGAGCTCATTATCGGCAAAACACCTGATGAGGCAAGGCACTTGAAAGATCTGTTTATGAAAATGATCGCAGGTGAGATAAATGATGATGAGCTTGATGAGCTTGAGGAGGCAGGCGCTTTGCAAAGCATTTCAAAAATGCCTGCAAGAGTTAAGTGTGCAACACTTAGCTGGAAAACAATGGAGAAGCTTTTAAACGATGCACTTTGATAAATCTAAGCTTGTGCAAAAGCTGTTTGAAACAAGAGACCTGTCTGATGAGGAGCTTAGGTTTCTTATAGAAAACAATGAAAGCGATGAGAGGCTTTTTGCACTTTCAGATAAAAAGCGCCGTGAGATCTATGGTGATGAGGTCTATTTAAGGGGGCTTATCGAGTTTACAAATATATGTAAGAACGATTGCCTGTACTGTGGTATCAGACGTTCAAATAAGAATATCACCCGCTACAGAATGAGCAGTCAGCAGATACTTAAATGCTGCGAGCTCGGTCACGCCCTTGGCTACCGTACCTTTGTATTGCAGGGCGGTGAGGATAGCTTTTACACCGATGACATCATCTGCGAGATAGTAGGTTCTGTAAAGAGCGCTTATCCTGACTGTGCTGTTACGCTTTCAATCGGGGAAAAGAGCAGAGAAAGCTATCAGCGCTATTATAATGCCGGCGCAGAAAGATATCTGCTTCGACATGAGACAGCCAGCCCCGGGCACTATGCAAGGCTTCACCCAAGCGAGATGTCGATTGAAAACAGGAAGCGCTGCCTGTTTGATCTAAAAGAGATCGGCTTTCAGGTCGGGGCGGGGTTTATGGTCGGCTCTCCGTATCAGTCTACAGAAAATATAATAGATGACCTTCGCTTTTTGCAGCAGCTTCGCCCTGAAATGATAGGCATAGGGCCTTTTATAAGTCATAAGGATACCCCGTTTTCAGGCTTTGAGAACGGAACGCTTGAGCTGACGCTCAGGCTCCTTGCGATATTGAGGCTGTGCTTTCCTTTTGCGCTTATCCCCTCTACTACAGCTCTTGGAACTGTTGACCCTAAAGGGCGTGAGAAGGGACTAAGGGCAGGGGCTAATGTAATTATGCCAAACCTGTCACCTACCGAGGTAAGGGATAAGTATATGCTGTATGATAACAAGATCTGTACAGGAGATAACGCCGAGGAGTGCAGGGGCTGCTTGGAGCGCCGTGTAAAGGCAGCGGGCTATAGTATAGTAACATCAAAAGGCGATGCAAGAAAAGAGGAATGAGATAAAATGAAGATATCAACAAAGGTAGAATTTGGTATAATCGCTCTTGCGGATATAGCGATAAACTCAGCTGACGGCAGTATAGTTTCAGCAGCCGAGATATCGCATAGACAGAATATTTCTCAGAAATATCTGGAGCAGATACTTGTAACGCTCAAGCAAGCAGGCTTTATCAAGGGTATCAAGGGTTCACGTGGTGGCTACAAGCTTGCTAAGGACAGCGGGAGTATAACCTTTTTTGATATTTTGAATGCCCTTGATAATAATATACTTTCAAACGATCTTGATATAGAGGAAGACAGTGGACTGCGCTCTTCTGTAAATAACTGTATTTGGGAGGAGCTTAGCAGCCGTATGAGCACCTTTACAAAAAGCATGACACTAGAGCAGTTTATCGACATACATAAAAACGGTCTTCCAAAACAGGAGCCGATGTATTATATTTAAGGCAATACCGCACAAAGATTGTACGTAAGATACGCTGTCAGAATTTTCGTCAGATTGTACAGAAATCTCGCAGATATACTGCCGTATATCAAGAGATTTATGTGCAAGATGACGGAAATTCTGCAAGTAGATTGCGTACAAAGCCCTCAGGCGGTCTTTGTGCGGTATTGCCTTAATGCTGTCCAAAAATTTCCACTAATATATTTTTGCTTTCATCATAAAATATTATCGCAAGCCCGTTAAGATACAATTTCAAACAAAGGAGATTTTAAAATGAAAGGCATGACTACTCAGCAGGGCAGAGATACCCTCAACAGATTTAAGATGGAAGCAGCTAACGAGGTAGGTGTAAACCTCAAGCAGGGCTACAACGGCGACCTCACATCACGTGAAGCAGGCTCTATTGGCGGTCAGATGGTCAATATGATGTGTCCACAACGACAGCCGTATCTTCCGCTGCCGTGTCTAACATAGGAAAAGTCCGTAGAATGTGAGGTTTTGAGCTTTATTTCAAGCTTCATCGTCGTATCGTTTACAGGTATAACGTCTATATGGTCGATGATCGTTTTTGCAAGCTCATCGACCTGTTCTTTTGTCATATCACCCTCGGGGCAGTACATCGTTTTGAAGTACTGCTCTATTTTTTTAAGTTCCCTTGCATAGTCTTGCTTATCTGCTGCCGACTGCTTAAGTGTTCTGATATCCTCTTCAAGCTGTTCGATCAGAACGTTTTGATCATCGTTTCGTTTTTTGAATTCCGCACGGGTTATAATTTCATCGGTATAAAGGTCAAGCAGCTTTTCACGCTTATTTCTTTCTTTTTCAAGCCTTGCCTGAAGCTCACCGAGCTGTGCTGCGGTATTGTTTTCAAAGGCTGTTTCGTCATACACCTTAAGGAAATCGCTGACATATTCTTCAATATTTCCCGCCACGTTCTTAAATTGCTCGGAGAGCATTTTGTAAAGATCGCTTTCCATTATCGAGAATGATGAGCAGCTATGTGAGCCGTTGCGCCTTTTCTCGGAGCATATCCATTGATAAACGGGCTTGCCCTTTGTGGAGGAGTTAGAGTAGCTTGTCCGCCAATAGGGGACATCGTGTGCCTTGCACCATATTTTACCCGTGAAAACGCTCTTATCCTTGAACGAGCGTGTTCGGCTTTTGATCGCAGTGCTGCGCTCCTTGAAGATCTCGTTGCACTTATCCCAAAGCTCCTCACTAACTATCGCAGGAACTACCTCGCCGCTTTCGTCCTTATATGTGACCCATTCGTTCTCGGGAAGAAAGCGCTGCTCTCTTGTGCGGTAGTCGATTATCTTGACCTTATTTCCGCAGTACCAGCCCTTGTATTTTGGGTTTTGGATTATGCCGTTTATCGTGTTGTGATGTATCCTTGTACCCTCACGCCCACGGTAGCCAAGCTCGTAAAGCTTCCTTTCAAGCTTTCGTGAGCTGTAATCGCCCGTTGCATAAAGCTCAAAGATCATTCTTACCATTTTGGCTTCCTCTTCATTGATCACAAGCTTGCAGTCGTTTTTTTCATATGCGAAAATTAGGTTATTTCCCAAGACAAT
>JAFRYW010000180.1 GCA_017442845.1 Ruminococcus sp. | reverse complement strand
GTATGAAGGGCGCTATCGCAAAGGCTGATGAGCTGTCAAAGGAAATTGAGAATTCGGTCATCTTGGGTCAGTTCGTTAACCCCGCTAACCCGACTGCACACTATGAGACAACAGGCCCCGAGATCTGGGCTGATACAGACGGCAAGGTCGATATCTTTATCGCAGGTGTTGGCACGGGCGGTACCGTTTCCGGTGTCGGCAGATACTTAAAGGAGCAAAACCCGAATGTCAAGGTCGTAGCTGTTGAGCCCGAGACCTCTCCCGTGCTTTCCGAGGGTAAGTCGGGTGCTCATAAGATACAGGGCATTGGCGCAGGCTTTGTTCCCGATACTCTTGATACCAAGGTATATGATGAGGTCATCAAGGTGCCCAACGAGGGCGCATTCCAGAAGGGCGCTGCATTTGCAAGAGCAGAGGGTGTGCTTGTTGGTATCTCCTCGGGTGCTGCACTTTATGCAGCGGTCGAGCTTGCAAACCGTGAAGAGAATAAGGGTAAAACGATCGTAGCACTTCTCCCCGATACGGGCGAAAGATACCTCTCAACTGCTCTTTTTGACTAATAAGCATAATTACTCCTCATAAATATCAATTCTATAAGGCACTTTGCAGATCATATCTGCGGCGCCGAAAGGGAAGCATTTCGCCATAGTATTTCTGATGTAAGGTCAGAGATACTATGGCGCTTCTTTATTGACAATTCCACAGTGTTATGCTATAATGTTTACTATTTGCTTTATGACAATGATGTGGATATACTTATGGCGAGTGTAGGCGGTATAGTCACAAACGGAATGCTTCCATACATAGACTACGAGTCTTGTGCAAAGAACCCGAAGCCTATTATAGGTATGTCAGATGTAACTGCACTGCTTATGTCACTATATGACTGCGAAATGGGAATGGCCTATTTTGATCTCATTTATGACTGTATCGGCAGACTTAGTATTCCTGTTCTTGCCGAATTTGATTTCAGCCATTGTGCACCGATGCTGACGATACCTATCGGGATAACGGCTGAGCTTGATGCAGACCTGCAAATGATAAAACTGATAAGATAAAAAATGATCCCCGAAGCTAAATGCTTCGGGGAAAGCTATTCTGTATGAGATCAGATGTATCTCTTGATACACTCGATCCTGCTGTATGTAAGAACATTTGAAAGGTTAGAGATAACTATACCGGTCTCTTCACACTGCGCCTCTACCATTCTGCCGTCGCCCAAATAGATGCCGACATGGTAGATCGATGAGATAGTGCCGTAGCCAAAGAAGATAACATCACCCGGGATCATATCGTTATAGGAAACATCTGTGCCGTAGTATGCCTGCGATGCTGCATAGTGGGGGAGACTCATGCCTATCTGCCCATATGAGAGCATTACAAGCCCCGAGCAGTCTGTAGCTCTGAAGTTCGACCCTGCCCAGACATATGCACCGCCGACGTTCGAGAGCGCATAGTTTAGAACCGTGTCAATCTTCTCCTGACGAGAAGCATCATTCGTTATAGTAGTTGTCGGCGCTGTCGGTGCAGGGGTCTGTGCCTGCGTAGCTATTGCAGGAGTAGGGCTCCAATCCCAGTCATAATCATCGTCATCGTCATCATCATACCAGCTGTCCCAGCCCTGTGTGTAAACAGGTGCAGGGGTGGTGGTAGTTGTCGTAGTAGTTGTTGTGGTTGTGGTAGCTGTCTTAGCCTCCTCTGATACCTTTGAGATCTTTGCCTTTAGCTCGTCTGCCTGTGCATCAAGCTCCGCCTTGTCTGAGGTAAGCTCCTGAAGGGTCTTGTCAGACTCCTCCTTAAGGTAGTCAAGCTTAAGCTTCTGCGTTGTCAGCTCGTCATTCTGCTCCTGAAACTCTAAGCTCTTTGCTTTAAGTGTTTCAGACTGCTTTTCAAGCTCGGCTTGCTTTGCCACGAGGTCGTTTTTCTGTGCGATAAGGTCATCAAGTGCGTTGCTGTCATGGTTTGCGACCCTCTTGATAAGCTCCAGTCTCATCAGAACATCGTAAAAGTCGGTAGAGTTCATTATCATATCGGTATAGCTTTCTGTACCTGCAACGTACATAGCTCTTAGCCTTCCGCAGAAATCCCCAACGCCGTCCTTGATCTCTGTCTCCTTGACCTCGATCTCGTGCTTGGTGGCGTAAAGCTCACCTGCAAGCTCTACCATTTCGTCCTCGGTCTTCTTTATATTGCTCTCAACGAGTGCAATCTTTTCCTCGACAGTGCTTATCTGTTCGTTTATAGCATCGAGCTTTTCTACCTGTGCCTCAATATCCTCGGCCTTAGCGTTTATTTTCTTGTCAAGCTCCTCCTGCTTCTCATCAAGCTTTGCAAGCCTTGCCTTGTATTCATCAGGTGTAGCGCTTACAAGGTCAACGCCCTTGTTTGCAGCCCCGCCCATTACGCTTAGTGTTATTATGAATGCCGCAGCGATAGCCGCAGCTTTTTTGATCCTTGCTTTTATGTACATTTTTATCATTCTCCATATATTTAATCGGGCAGCTGTTATGATGCCCTAAAAATGTTTACGAATTGTAATCATTATACACCCATATGTAATTTTTGTCAAGTGTTTTCACCTAAAATTCACTAAACGAGTACGAAATTTTGTAAGGTTAGCACTTTGTTAACAGATATGTTAAAAACACGAGGTTACAATTTGTAATAATTGCAAAAATCATTAGTTGTTTCTTTGTGATTTTGCAGGATTTAAAGATAAAAAATTCATAAATGTACTATTTACAAAGTCTCTCTAATATGCTATAATATATGTTGAAAGTTTTGTGACTAAAGGAGGAGAGCAACGTGCAAAAGGCATACCTTATTTTGGAAAACGGCACTATATTTGAGGGTAAAAGCTTTGGCGCACAGGGCGAGGCTGTCGGTGAGATCGTTTTTACGACCGCTATGACAGGCTATCTTGAGACGCTTACCGATCCCAGCTATTACGGGCAGATAGTTGTTCAGACATTCCCTCTTATCGGGAATTACGGCGTTATCCCCGCAGATTTTGAGAGCGGCTGCCCTCATTTAAAGGGTTATATTGTTAGAGATGTGTGTCAAGAGCCCAGCAATTTCAGGTGCGAGGGTGATCTTGACACTTTTTTAAAGAATGAGGGTATCGTAGGCATATGCGGTATCGATACGAGGGCGCTGACAAAGATCGTGCGTGAGTACGGTGTTATGAACGGCAAGGTGGTAACAGAGGGCGCAGGCTCGGGCTTCGGGCTTTCAGAGCTTAAGAATTATACTATTAAGGACGCAGTTGAGTCCACTACCTGCAAGCAGGAGCATACCGAGAGCCCCGTATCAGTTAAAAGACGTGTTGTACTATGGGATTTCGGTGCTAAGGCGAATATTGAGCGTGAGCTTCTTGCAAGAGGCTGCGAGGTAACTGTCATTCCCGCAGGCACAAAGGCTGAGCGGATCTTTGAGCTTGCCCCCGACGGGCTTATGCTTTCAAACGGTCCGGGCGACCCTGCCGAGAATAAAGGGATAATCGAGGAGCTTGCAAAGGTAATGGAAAGGAAGATACCGACATTTGGCATATGCTTGGGGCACCAGCTTCTTGCACTTTCACAGGGTGCTAAAACAAGCAAGCTCAAATATGGCCATAGAGGTGCTAACCAGCCCTGCGAAAATGTTGAAACAGGCAGAGTTTATATCACCAGCCAGAACCATGGCTACGCTGTTAATAACGATAGCCTTAAGGAGGGTGCTAAGGTGTGGTTTGTGAATGCAAACGATGGCACCTGTGAGGGCGTGAAATATGAAAATATCCCCGCATTCTCGGTGCAGTTCCACCCCGAGGCGTGCGGCGGCCCGCTTGATACGGGCTTCCTGTTCGATGAGTTTATGACGCTTATCGACAGAAATAAATAAAAGCTCTAACGGGCATTATCGCATAGCGGTAAACAATTTTAGCAGTTAGATCTAACTGTTATCTGAAACTTGGGAGGTTTTACTATGCCTTTAAATAAAAGTATCAAAAGCGTTCTCGTTATCGGCTCGGGGCCTATCGTTATAGGGCAGGCTGCCGAGTTTGACTATGCGGGAACTCAGGCGTGCCGTGCGCTTAAGGAGGAGGGGCTTGAGGTAATTCTCATAAACTCCAACCCCGCCACGATCATGACCGATAACCATATGGCTGATAAGATCTATATTGAGCCGCTCACCCTTGAAACGGTAAAGCGTGTCATCAAAAAAGAGCGCCCCGATTCTATTCTGTCTACCCTTGGTGGGCAGACAGGTCTTACTCTTTCTATGCAGCTTGCAAAGGAGGGCTTTCTCGATAAATACGGCGTAAAGCTCTTGGGCGCAAACCCCGAGACTATCGACAAGGCTGAGGACAGGCAGATGTTTAAGGATACTATGGAGTCTATCGGCCAGCCCTGTATACCCTCGCTCGTTGTTAATGATGTCGAGTCGGCGGTCGAGTTTGCTAACGAGATCGGCTACCCGCTTATCATTCGCCCGGCATTTACTCTCGGCGGTACAGGCGGCGGTATCGTTAATAATGAAGAGGAGCTTCGTGAGATCACACGGAACGGCCTCTACCTTTCTCCTATAACTCAGGTGCTTGTTGAAAAATGTATAGCAGGCTGGAAGGAGATCGAGTTTGAGGTCATGCGTGACTCAAAGGGCAACGTCATAACCGTCTGCTCTATGGAGAATTTCGACCCCGTCGGCGTTCATACGGGCGACTCTATCGTTATTGCCCCCTGTGTAACGCTTGCAGATAAGGAATACCAGATGCTTCGCTCTGCGGCACTTAAGATAATCGACACCTTAAAGGTCGAGGGCGGCTGCAACTGCCAGTTTGCACTCGACCCCGAGACGTTTGACTATGCTGTCATTGAGGTAAACCCCAGGGTTTCCCGCTCGTCAGCGCTCGCCTCTAAGGCTACCGGCTACCCGATAGCTAAGGTCGCTGCAAAGATAGCTATAGGCTACACCTTAGATGAGATAAAGAATGCTGTTACCGGCAAGACCTATGCTTGCTTTGAGCCTGCTCTCGACTATGTTGTAGTTAAGCTTCCGAAATGGCCTTTTGATAAATTTGTTTATGCTAAGCGTGAGCTTGGCACACAGATGAAGGCTACAGGTGAGGTAATGGCGATCGGCACTACCTTTGAGCAGGCTATAATGAAGGCTGTAAGGGGCGCAGAGATCGGGCATGACTGCCTTATCTCGCCTAAGTTTGAGGCCTTGAGCGATGAAGAGGTGCATCAAAAGCTAAGCGACTGTAACGATGAGCGTTTATTCTTGGTATATGAGGCACTTAGAAGGGGAGTCTCTGTTGACGAGATCCACAGCATCACAAAGATAGATGAGTGGTTCTTGTATAAGCTTACAAAGCTTATCGCTGTTGAGCGTGAGCTGTCAAAGGGCTTGCTGAACTATGAGCTTTATACCGAGGCTAAGAAGATCGGCTACCCCGACAGTGTTATCGAGCGCCTTTCGGGCTGTATGGTGGAAAAGCCGCTCTCGGCTGTTTATAAAATGGTTGATACCTGCGCTGCCGAGTTCTCTGCACAGACACCTTATTTCTACTCCACCTACGATAATGATGACGAGGCTGCCGAGTTTATCGCAAATAAGGGCAGCACTAACAAGACGGTCATAGTTTTCGGCTCTGGCCCTATCAGGATAGGTCAGGGCATAGAGTTTGACTATGCCTCCGTTCACTGTGTGTGGGCGTTAAAGGAAAAGGGCTTTGACGTTGTTATCGTAAATAATAACCCCGAGACAGTATCTACAGACTTCGATACGGCTGACAGGCTGTATTTTGAGCCGCTTACAAATGAGGATGTTTACAATATCATCAAGGTCGAAAAGCCCTACGGCGTCGTAGTTGCCTTCGGCGGGCAGACGGCTATAAAGTTAACAAAATTCCTCTCCGAAAAGGGAGTGAACATCTTAGGTACGCCCCCCGACAGTATCGACGCTGCGGAGGACAGGGAGCGCTTTGACGAACTGCTCGAGCGCCTGCAGATCAAGCGCCCTAAGGGTGATACTGTTATGACCTGCGAGCAGGCACTCGCCGCTGCAAACGAGATCGGCTACCCTGTTCTTATGCGCCCCTCCTATGTTTTGGGCGGGCAAAATATGATAATCGCCTTTAATGATGAGGATATCAAGGAGTATATGGCGATAATCCTGGATCAGGGTATCGAGAACCCCGTGCTGATAGATAAGTACCTCATGGGCACTGAGCTTGAGATAGACGCTATCTGCGACGGTGAGGAGATACTTATCCCCGGAATTATGGAGCATATCGAGAGAACGGGTATCCATTCCGGTGACTCTATAGCGGTTTACCCGGCGTGGAACGTTTCTGACAGCCTTATGAGAAGGATAGTTGACTGCTCCAAAAAGCTTGCAGTCGCCCTAAATACAAAGGGACTTGTAAATATCCAGTATATAGCGTATAATGATGAGCTTTATATAATTGAAGTCAACCCCCGCTCGTCAAGAACTATACCCTATATCTCAAAGGTGACGGGTGTGCCTATGGTAGACCTTGCCACACGCTGTATGCTCGGTGAAAAGCTTGAGGATATGGGCTTTGGTACAGGGCTTTACAGAAATTCGCCTTATGTTGCGGTAAAGGTGCCCGTATTCAGCTTTGAAAAGCTTATCGACGTTGATAACCAGCTAGGCCCTGAGATGAAATCAACGGGCGAGGTGCTTGCAGTTTCAAGCTCACTTGAAGAGTCGCTATATAAGGGGCTCATCGCTGCCGGCTATAAGCTCGGAAAGAAGGGCGGCGTGTTTATCACCGTAAGAGATTCTGATAAGCGTGAGATACCGCAGACGGCTAAAAAGTTCTTAGACTTAGGCTTTAAGATCTATGCTACAAAGGGCACAGCTGCTGTGCTTGAAGAGCATGGCATACCTGCCGAGGTAGTTCCTAAGATCCACGAGAGCGACCATAATACCCTTACACTTATCGAGAGCGGTAAGGTCGGCTATGTTATCTCCACCTCCTCAAAGGGCAGGATACCGACAAGAGATAGCGTTAAGATCAGAAGAAAGACTGTTGAATGGAATATCCCTTGCCTGACCTCTATTGATACAGCAAATGCTATTGCCGACTCTATCAGGTCGAAATTTACCGAGTCAACTACCGAGATAGTTGATATCAACCATATGCGTACCGAGAAGCATAAGCTCCGCTTTACGAAAATGCACGGCTGCGGCAACGATTATGTTTATATCAACTGCTTCGATCAGCGTGTTGACAACCCCGAGGGCTTGGCACTCGAGCTGTCTGACAGACATTTCGGTATCGGCGGTGACGGTATAATCCTTGTCTGCCCGTCAGATGTAGCCGACGGAAAGATGCGTATTTTCAACCTTGACGGCTCTGAAGCTAAGATGTGCGGAAACGGTATAAGGTGCGTTGCAAAGTTTATGCGTGATAACGGTATTGTTGACCGTGACGAAATGAAGATAGAAACGCTCAGCGGTATTATGAGCATATCTCTTCGCCGCCACTATGGGCAGGTAAACGGCGCAACTGTCAATATGGGCAAGCCGATACTAAAGCCCTCGCTTATCCCGACAACGCTTGACGAGGACGAAAATGGGCTTGTTGTAGATAGGCCTTTGCAGATAGGTGATGAGACCTATAACGTGACCTGCGTATCTATGGGCAACCCGCATTGTGTAACATTTATGAATAATATCGACGGTATAGATATTGAAAAGCTGGGGCCTAAGTTCGAGTTTGATCCTGTATTCCCCGATAGAGTGAATACCGAGTTTATCAAGGTGATCGACGAGCGCACGCTTAAAATGCGTGTGTGGGAGCGTGGTTCGGGTGAGACGTGGGCTTGCGGTACGGGTGCTTGTGCGGCAACTGTTGCAGCAGTTCTCAACGGCTACTGCCCTAAGAATACCGATATAACAGTTCGCCTTCGTGGCGGCGACCTTGTTATCAAGGTGACAGATGATGCTGTTTATATGACAGGCAACGCCGTAACAGTTTTCGGCGGCGAGATCACTGTTTAAAAATATCAAATATAGAAAGAAGTGTTTTAAAAATGGTAAAGGTAAATGAAAACTATTTGAAGCTTGAAAAGAACTATCTTTTCATCAACATCGCAAAGAAGGTCAACGCATACAAGGAGGCTAACCCCGATGCTGATATAATCAGAATGGGTATCGGCGATGTTACGCTGCCTATCTGTAAGGCTGCTGTTGACGCTATGAAGAAGGGCGCCGATGAAATGGGCGTTAAGGAGACCTTCAAGGGCTATGAGGATTCGGGCGCAGGCTACGATTTCTTAAGAGAGGCTGTTTCAAACTACTACAAGAGCTTCGGTGCCGATGTTCCCGCTGATGATATAAGGATCAATGACGGCGCAAAGGCTGACTGTGGAAATATCGTTGACATTTTCGGCGATGATAATACGATCCTTATCACCGACCCCGCATACCCCGTGTATGTTGACTCAAACAGAATGAGCGGCAGAAACGTCATCTTTGCAGACTCAAACGAGGAAAACGGCTTTGCTGCTATGCCTGATGATAATGTAAAGGCTGATATCATCTACCTTTGCTCGCCCAACAACCCCACAGGTTCTGCTTATACTAAGGATCAACTTAAGGCTTGGGTAGATCATGCTAATAAAAACGGCTCTGTGATCATCTATGATGCAGCGTATGAGGCATTTATCACAGAGGACGATATCCCGAAGAGCATTTATCTTATCGATGGTGCTAAGACCTGCGCTATCGAGATGTGCTCGCTCTCAAAGACTGCCGGCTTTACGGGTATGCGCTGTGGCTATACCGTAGTTCCTGAGGAGCTTACCGCAAAGGCAAGCGACGGCACAGTTGTTTCCCTAAAGCAGCTTTGGAACAGGCGTGAGGGCAGTAAGTTCAACGGCGTAAGCTACCCCGTTCAGTGTGCTGCTGCCGCCGTTTTCACCCCCGAGGGTCAGGAGCAGATCAAGGTAAACATCAGCTACTATCAGCAGAATGCAAAGACGATCGCTGCTGCACTTGATGAGCTCGGTATCAAATATACCGGCGGCAAGAACAGCCCCTATATCTGGCTCAAATGCCCGAATGGCATGGGCAGTTGGGAGTTTTTTGACCTGCTGCTTGAAAAGGCAAACGTAGTAGGTACCCCCGGCGCAGGCTTTGGCAAGAACGGCGAGGGCTGGTTCAGACTCACAAGCTTCGGCGATAAGGATAGAACAAAGGAAGCTATGGAGAGGCTAAAGAAGATACTTAAATAATAGGCGATAATTTATGTGGTGCAGAAATTTTCCAATCTCTGCACCCATTTTTGTTTTTGAAGGGTATATATTACAGATATGAAAAAACGTATCGTAAAATTAAAAAAACAATGGAGGTAATCACTATGCCAAAGACAGCCGTAGAAGTTAAGGAATTATTTATAGGATTAAAAGAAGGTATCGCTGAGAAAACTACCGCACAGTTAGATCTCAGAACGGCAATGACCGTTCTGATATACCATTGTAACAGATACGATCATATAGACAACGGGCTGGAAGTAAATGAAGAAGATTATGATGATGAGTTTGAGCTCGATGAAGAAAAGAAAAAGAAAAAGGCTGAGATAGCTGCTATCTATATTGAGAGAATAAAGCTGCTCAACGAGATAGCCGAAAAGGCAAACGCCCTTGGCGATGACCCCGACGCTAATAAAGTCAAGAAAACCGTAAAGGAGCTTAGCGAGGAATATCTCAAGGAGCTTTCTGCCTACGAGACCGAAAAAGAGAATGAAGCTATCGACAAGGACTATGATAATTTTTCCGTTTATGAGAAAAAGGCATATACCAAGCTGAAGAATGAGGGGCTGAGGACTATCTCGGGCAAGTACGGTAACAACGGCGGTATCAACGAAGAGGTGTATTTTGAGCAGCAGAAGAGTTTGCTTGCGGATCTTGCGGCTAAATCCATCGCCCTTCATACACTCGGCCGTACATACAGAAGTATGCTCCACGCTGATGAAACGATGACGGATAATGAAAAGGATCAGCTTGCAAAGGATTTCTTTGGCAAGGACGGCACAAAGGTCTTTGAGGAGAAAGGCATAAAGTCTCAGATCGATGAGATCAAGAACAGTGCAAACTTCAAGCAGATGATGAGCGAGGTCAATGACTGGGATGAGTTTATGAACCTGAAGGACGAGGCAAGCTATGCAAATAATTTCATTATTGACCGACTTGCAAAGGCTACCAAGACAGTACTTGAATCTGAAAACCCCAAGCCGGAAGTGCAGCAGCCTAATAAGATCGTAAAGACCAACAACATCAAGCTGTAATAAAAAAGATATAAAAAAGCCCGGGGCAACACGCCTCGGGCTTTGAATGTTTAAATGTGATTATTAGTTATTTACGAGCTTGTCCTCTTCGTTGTTCCAGCTGTAGAGCTTTCTGATCTCCTTGCCGACCTTCTCTGAGGGGTGCTCAGCGTGGAGCTTTCTCATAGCCTTGAAGTGTACCTGACCGCCTGCCGAGCTCATGTCAAGCAGGAATTCCTTAGCAAAGCTGCCGTCCTGAATGTCTGCAAGAACCTTCTTCATAGCCTTCTTTGTATCCTCTGTAATGATCTTCGGGCCTGTTACATAGTCGCCGTACTCAGCAGTGTTGGAGATAGAATATCTCATGCCCTCAAAGCCTGACTGATAGATAAGGTCAACTATGAGCTTCATCTCGTGTATGCACTCAAAATAGGCATTCCTGGGGTCATAGCCAGCTTCCACCAGCACATCGAAGCC
>JAFRYW010000179.1 GCA_017442845.1 Ruminococcus sp. | reverse complement strand
AGGAGCTTATGGCGAGGATAAAGGCAGTGATCGCCCGCTCTAAGCCCTCACGCATCAGCGAGGAAGAGGTGCTTATCTATAAGGGGCTTGAGATCAACTTTACTGCCCGTGAGGTCAAGATCGACGGGCAGAAGGTGCAGATGACCCCCAAGGAATACGACCTGCTGTTCTTCCTTGTCAGAAATATGAACATAGCCCTCTCACGTGAGAAGCTGCTTGAGGAGGTCTGGGGCTTTGATTTCTACGGCGATGACAGAACTGTCGATACGCATATAAAAATGCTCAGAAACAGCCTGGGCCCATATCGCAGCCTTATCGTTACCCTAAGAGGAATGGGGTATAAGTTTGAAAAGATCGAGCAGTAAAACGGTAGGCGGCGCTGCAAAAAAGCGTGGAATGAAATACTATGTGTGGATCTATTTTATGATCTTCACTATACTTATTTTAGCTCTTTTGTGGGTGTTTCAGTATTTCTTTTTGCAAAACTATTACCAGTCTGCCAAAAAGCGTGATATGACCCTTGCCGCTGCAAGGCTCTCGGCAAATGCGGGCAGCGGGGATTTTGACTCGCTCCTGCAGGAGACTGCGTTTAAAAATGCTATGAATGTCAAGGTAGTTGACGAAATGGGCAACCAGCTCACAAACGTAAATAACCTGGGAAGCTTTTCGCTGCTTGCTAAGGACGATTACGGTACAAAGCAGTTTGAGCTTATAGGCAAGCTTGAGGACTCGGGCAAGGCGACCTATAGCGAGGTGCTCAGCAACTCTGAATTTCAGATCAAGGAGCTTGTGCTCATAACACGCCTTACAAAATATGAGGGCGAAAGCGACAGATATCTTATTATAGAGGCATCTATCGAACCGCTCTACTCTACCACAAAAATAATCCGTGAGCAGCTTTTTTATATCTCGATAATACTGTTTGAGCTTGCGTTTATTGTTACTATCATCATATCAAGGCGGCTCTCAAAGCCTATCACCGAGCTTACGGAAACTGCAAAGCAGTTCGGCTCGGGCGATTATGATATATCCTTTACCGCCTCGGGCTATGCTGAGGTGGATGAGCTTTCAAGCGTGCTTGAGGACGCAAAGGACGAGATCAAAAAGGTCACAGACCTTAGAAAAGAGCTTATCGCAAACGTGTCGCACGACCTGAGAACGCCGCTTACAATGGTCAAGGCATATGCCGAGATGATCAGAGACCTCTCGGGCGACAACCCCGTAAAGCGTGAGGAGCATTTAAAGGTAATAATCGACGAGTCGGACAGGCTCTCGAACCTTGTAAACGACCTGCTTGCTATCTCACGTATGGAGTCGGGGAATATGGAGCTTAACAAGAGCGAGTTTTCTATCAGGGAAAAGCTTTCCGACTGTATGACCCGCTATAACCTGCTCGTCGAGCAGGAGGGGTATGATATAGCCTATATCCCCGATGATGACAGAACTGTCTGTGCAGATATGGAGAAGATCGACCAGGTCATCTACAACTTTATAAATAACGCTATAAATTATACGGGCGATGAGAAGGTGATTCGCCTTGTGCAGAAAAATAAGCACGGCTGCGTGCGTGTAGAGGTCACGGATAACGGGCAGGGCATATCTAAGGAGCTGCTGCCGAAGGTGTTCGACCGCTACTACAGGGGCGAAAAGTATAAGCGTGATGTAGTCGGCACCGGGCTTGGGCTTTCGATATGTAAGGAGATCCTCAAAAAGCACGATTTTGCTTTCGGCGTGACCTCGACCGAGGGCGTCGGCTCTACCTTCTGGTTTGAAATACCGACGGTGGGTGAGAAAAAGCACTCAAAGCGCCAGCCGAAGGAAAAGCGCACCGAGCCGCCCGAAAAGCAGACGCCGCCAAAGGAGAAATAGTATGTCATCATTTTTTAAGGAGCTTGTCGCCGTTTCGGGGCTTAGCTTTATGATACTCGGCAGGTATCTTTTCTACTGCCTGTTCCCCGTGTTCGTAAAGGCGGCAGCTATGTATTTGTTTGATATAAAGGGGCTGTGGCGTACTGCGCTGTCATCGCTGCTGACGCAGTTTATGGTGATAGGCGCAGGCGGGCTTGCAGCTAGGCTTATCCACCCCGAGCTTGATATTTTTTATGCTCTGGAGGATACTGGCATCGAAAAAGTGGGCGTCGCTGTGCTTATTACCCTTCTGGTTGTCTATTTTGCCGTTGACGCTTTGATGATAAGAATGGCAAATAAAACATTTTCGGCGGGGGTAAAGACCTACGGCGTTATTATCGGGGCAGATATTGTAAATATTTTTTTAATTGCACTTATGTTTTCACATCAGATCGTCATAACCGTGTGAAATGCGTAAATTTTTAATGTTTAATATTCTTATATACTATACCGTTTTTTCGTAAGAAAGAACGGTATTTTTTATCGAAAACGATTAAAATCTTAATATAATATGACCTAAATAGGGAAAAGAACACGAAAACGTTTTAAGGCTTGACAAATCGGATTTTTTCTGCTATAATACTAAAGAAGTTACAACGAAAATGATTACATTTTACGAATTTATAGTCAATATTAACATATGGCTGATTTGGTAAGGCGGTTTTGCTAACTAATTAGTTAAATGCTTTTCGTTATGATTTCGTTAAATAATGGTAATAATTCGCTGCCGTTACAATTCGGTTACGTTTAACAAAATAACCTAGGCAAAGTAACCAAAAAGATGGCTGAAAAGTTGTGAAATTATCCATATTTTATTACACAGCGCAAAAAAAACGCATAAAAGACTTGCATTATTTCTCGGAATATTGTATATTTTTATGTAGCGGAAGGCAAGCAGAAAATGTGTCCGGGCGCTGTCGAAAACGTTAACTTAAAATTGTAAGGGGCGAACGATAGAATGGTTTCTCTTAAAGATATATCGCTTCGCTGCGGCGTATCGGTGGCAACGGTAAGTAAAGCTCTCAACGGTCATAAGGACGTGAGCGAGGCTACCAAGGAACGGCTCATAAAGGCTGCTAGAGAAATGGGCTACTTTCCAAACTCTCAGGCAAGGGCGCTTAAAACGAACAGGACGTATAATCTTGGCGTTATGTTCCTTGACGAGGCGGGCAGCGGTCTGACTCACGAGTTTTTTGCGAGGCTACTCAACAGCTTCAAGACCGAGGCTGAGTCTGCGGGCTACGATATAACCTTTATAAACAGGGATATGGGGTCAAGGAAGATGACCACATACGAGCACTGCAAATACCGTAACGTTGACGGCGTGATAATCGCCTGTACGGATTTCACCTCGCCTGATGTTTATGAGGTCGTAAACGGCGACATACCTGTTGTGACTATCGACCATACCTTTGAATGTCATTCATCTGTTCTTTCTAATAATGAACAGGGGATCGAGGAGCTGGTAGATTACGCAAGCTCGATGGGGCATAAAAGGATAGCCTATATTCAGGGCAATAAGTCGGCCGTCGCAGAAAAAAGATTAAAGGGCTTTTTGAAGTCGATGAGCAGTAAGGGGCTTGAGATAAAGAGCGATTGGATAATGACTGCTGACTACCACAACCCCGAGCTTACATATAAGCTCACAAGAAAGCTGCTTGAAATGAACGATAAGCCGACCTGCATATTCATGCCGGACGATTACTCGGCGATAGGCGGGTATAATGCGATAAAGGATATGGGGCTCAAGATCGGGAAGGATATCTCGGTCGTCGGGTATGACGGCATAGCTTATGCGACGCTCGTTTCACCTAAGCTCACGACCTATGCACAGGATACCGAAAAGATTGGTATTGCGGCAGCTAAAAAGCTTGTGGCTCTTATAGAAGAACCGCAGACAACATTCCATGAGGTCATAACGATCGGCGGAACCCTTGTAAAGGGCGAGTCGGTCGGGAAGATAAATTAAGGCATTAGGTTTTTGGGAAACACCCAGAAATTATTAAAAAAATGCAATTTTAAGGAGGAAATTTATTATGACAAAGCTTAAAAGAGTGCTTTGCGGCACAATGTGTTTGGCAATGGCAGGTTCCATGCTCACCGCTTGCGGCGATGACAGCAGTTCTTCGGGTACAGCTGACGTAACACCTCAGGCTCAGAAGACAGAGGGTTCTGCTGATTCCAAGAACACTATCAAGATCTACGTTTGGAACCAGGAGTTCCAGGGCCTCTTCAGAAGATACTATCCTGAGTATGACGCTGAGAAGTCCGGCTATGACACAACAAAGCACGAGAAGACAGGCACAGGCGATGACTTCTTAAAGGATGGTAAGAAGGTCGTTTGGGTAGTTAACGAGAACAAGGGCAACAACTATCAGGATAAGCTCGATACAGCTCTTAAGGCACAGTCTGAGTCCGATGATAAGATCGATATGTTCCTTATCGAGGCTGACTACGCTCTTAAGTATGTAAACTCTCAGTTCACAACACCTCTTGCTGACATCGGCATTTCTGATTCCGATACAGCTGAGATGTATGACTACACAAAGCAGGTTGCTACAGCTACAGACGGCTCTCTCCGTGCTGTTTCCTGGCAGGCAACTCCCGGTCTGTTCGCTTACAGAAGAGACATCGCTAAGGAAGTTCTCGGCACAGACGATCCTGAGCAGGTTCAGGCTGAGCTCGCTGATTGGGATAAGTTCGATGCAGTAGCTGCTAAGATGTCTGAAAAGGGATACAAGATGCTCTCCGGCTTTGATGACAGCTACCGTGTATTCTCCAAAAACGTTTCTAAGCCTTGGGTAGACGGCGACACGATCCAGGTTGACGATATGCTCATGAAGTGGGTTGACCAGACTAAGGACTACACAGATAAGGGCTACAACAACAAGACATCTCTTTGGGATGATACATGGGGCGCCGATCAGGGCCCGAACGGT
>JAFRYW010000017.1 GCA_017442845.1 Ruminococcus sp. | reverse complement strand
CCTCTGTCAACTGCCGTCACCATAAGATGACACCCGCCCTTTTTGAAATACGCTTTGAAAAGCGCTTCAATTATATCACGGTGACGGGCAAACATTCCTTTCGAGAACTTGATGTTCTGCACCGAGCCCGCGTGATATTTCGGGTCAAAGCGGGTGAGGGAGTTGAGCATGGCAGTAGGTCCGTTTTTGTCCGCGCCGCCCTGGGGGTTGTTTGCAGGATTCATATACATTCCCGAAAGCCTGCCGTCAGCAGAAGCTGAGGTCGTGAGACCCCATTCGGTATTCAGCGAATTGTTGCTGATAACGATAAGATAATACTGCATACCCTTGTCTATGCCGCGCTGTCTTATGCCCTTTGCGACATACTCGTACAGCTCGTTTGCCATACTGTCGGCTGTATCGAGATCATTGCCGTATTTGTCGCAGTCAAGGCACTGCCTGCGTATATGCTCATATCCATTAAAGCCGTTTCTTAAAGCCTCGCAAAGCTCGGGAAGTGTAATCCGCCTGTCATCAAACACCAGCTTTTTTACCGCATACAAGCTGTCGGAGGTGTTTATGTTGCCGTAAGTCTCGCAGGTACCGCCCAGATAGCGCACACCGCCGTCAAGCAGCACTTTCCCTCGTTCTATGCAGTCGTCCATAAGAATGCTGTTAAAGAGAAAGCCGACTTTCTCGTTCATTATTCCATATGAAGAATACTGTGCGTCAATAGACAGATCCATATAGTAGTCGAGCAGTATTTTATAGCCGTTATAGAAATCATCAAAGCTGTGTATATCCGCCATTTTCGGCACATCAGCTTCTCCGAGCCTGTTCACGCCGTCAAAGGGGTCGATGCCGTCGTTCATATAGATGTTGAGTAATTTGAGGAGATTTATGCAGATGTTGGGCGTACCCGTACTCTGCCCCCAGAGAACAAACTCTGTGCAGCCGAAGGGCACATATCTTGCAGCGGTCTCCTCGTCAACTCTCATTCCGTAAGCCACTGCCGGCACATTCACGGTGTCATTGTAAAATGTGGGGTATGTCGCCCCCCCACCGATAGCGTCAAGAGCTTCCTGCCAGGTCTGCTCGTCTGTTTCCTCGTCAAGCCGTAAAGTGAACTGCGGTTCAACATATCGGCAGTCACGGCACACCTTCATAGCAATGTGCAGAAAACGATCAGCTTCCTTTGGGTGCTTTCTGCCCCGTCCGCCGACTATCACTCTGCCGTTGACAGTAGTGCGGCGGTTTTCTATCATCGTCCAAAGTGACTTGATATATTCGTATGCCTCCTCCTCGGTGAGCCTGCCGCTGTCCAGATCATCGGAAAGATATACCCCGAGAAAATCATCAAGCCTGCCGTAATTTATCACCCCCGAAAGCATAGCATACAGCCATAAAAGCTGCAAGGCTTCGTGGAAGGTCTCCGGCTTATCGGTGCTTATCTTTTTAAGCGCCATAGCCATATGTTCAAGCTGTGTGCGGCGCTTTGTGGTCTCTTTTGGCAGACTGTTCATTTCCTCAAGCGCCTGCTCTGCAAGGTATTCTGCACAGTGTGTAAACAGGTCAAGACATTCAAGGCTCGTTATGTAAAACTCGTTCTCGGGGTCTTTAGAAAGCTTTAGCTCTATCATCGCTTTCAGCCCTGAAATGCCGTTGTCAAGCAGCTTGGGGTAATCGAGCATCATTCCCGAAAGCCTTGCCGTTGCGATAAGCGGGTAGCTTGTGTCGATAAACCTGCCTATGGTCGTTTCGGCAAGGGTGCGGCGGCAGTATTCGGTCTTTAAGTCATTTTTGAGCCAGTATTCATACAGCCGTTCCACACGCTCGGAGTAATCCTCACCGAGAACTGCAATCTCACGCTGAAAAGCCCTGAGCTTTGCGAACACGCAATAATGCCCAACGCCACCCACAGAGGTAACTGTACCAAATCCGATAGGCAGAAAATCCAGCCTGCCCGAGATAAGGTCACTGTCCTCATTCCTGCGAAACATCACAGGGTAGATAACCTTTAAACACTCGACCTCTCGGCGCTCCTTTGAAGCATTTGCAAAACGCCTGTGCGTCTCGGTGTAGCGCTCCATTATTTCAAGCTGGGTGACTAATGGCTTTTCGCATTTTATCTTGCGGCTGACCTCAACGTTCTGTCCGCCCTCAACATCGAATTTTACCATAACTGCACCTCCGTCAGTGCTTGCTCCGTTCTGCAACTCTCCAGTCATCCTGCAGCCCCGATATAAGGTCTGTAAACCGTTTGGCGATAAGGTGAGGGCGTGTGATAGCACTCCCAACAACTACCGCATCAGCGCCCAGATACAAACATTTAACAGCGTCCTCGGGGGTGTAGATATGCCCCTCCATTATCATAAACGCTCTGTCCCCGAAGTCGCGGCACATTCT
>JAFRYW010000178.1 GCA_017442845.1 Ruminococcus sp. | reverse complement strand
CCTGTATCAAAAGAGGATATGGCGCAGCGTGGTATTGACACGCTCGACTTTGTTTATATCACGGGTGATGCCTATGTCGATCACCCGAGCTTTGGTGTGGCTATAATCTCACGCATTTTGGAGGCAAAGGGCTATACCGTCGGTATTATCGCCCAGCCCGACTGTAAGAACGCTAAGAGCGTTTTGGCGCTCGGCGTGCCGAGGCTCGCTTTTTTGGTCACGGCGGGCAATATCGACTCTATGGTGTCGCACTACACCGTTGCCAAAAAGCCGAGGAAGGACGACCTATATTCCGCAGGCGGCATAGGCGGCAAGCGTCCCGACAGGGCACTTACCGTTTACTGCCAGATGATAAAAAAGGCCTGCCCCGATAAGCCTATACTCTGCGGCGGGCTTGAAGCGTCGCTCAGGCGCTTTGCACACTATGATTACTGGAAGGACACTGTTATGCCCTCGGTGCTTGTTGACTGCGGGGCAGATATTTTGATGTTCGGCATGGGCGAGCACGCAATGCTCGAGCTGGCCGATAGACTTGATAAGGGCGAGGACGTTTCGTCTATCCGTGATGTCAGGGGCACCTGCTATCTCTGCGACCCAGCTGAGACGCCCTTCGGGGCGGTGCAGTGCCCGTCCTTTGACGAGGTGAAAAGGGATAAAAGGCTCTACGCCAAGGCGACAAGGCAGCAGTATGACGAGCAGGACGAGGTCTACGGCAGAATGATAATTCAGCGGCAGGGCGATAAAATGCTCGTTCAAAACCCGCCTGCAAAAAGCCTTACCACAGAGGAAATGGACTGGGTATATTCGCTGCCCTACGAGCGCACCTACCACCCTATGTATGAGAGCGAGGGCGGCGTGCCCTCTATTTTGGAGGTCAGGTTCTCTATCACGCATAACAGGGGGTGCTTTGGGTTTTGCAACTTCTGCTCTATCGCTTTGCACCAAGGGCGGCGGATAAGCGTCAGAAGTGAGGAGAGCGTTATAAATGAAGCAAGGTATCTCACCACGCTCCCCGATTTCAAGGGCTATATACACGATGTCGGCGGCCCTACCGCAAATTTCAGGATACCAAGCTGTAAAAAGCAGCTTCTGCACGGGCTTTGCAAGGGCAAAAAGTGCCTAGCACCCGCCCCGTGTAAAAACTTAGATGTTGACCATACAGAGTATCTCGCACTTCTCAGGAGGCTTCGTGATATACCAAAGGTCAAGAAGGTGTTTATCCGCTCGGGGATAAGGTATGATTACCTTATCGAGGATAAAAACGATGAGTTTATGGACGAGCTTATCGAGCACCATATCAGCGGGCAGCTCAAGGTAGCGCCCGAGCATTGTTCTGCGGCGGTGCTTGATAAGATGGGCAAGCCGCATATTGAGGCGTATAAGCGCTTTCAAAAGAAATTCTACCAGATCACGGGCAAGAAGGGCAAGCAGCAGTATCTTATACCCTACCTTATGTCCTCACACCCCGGCTCTACTATAAAGGACGCTATCGAGCTTGCGATGTTTTTAAAGGAAAACGGCATACACCCCGAGCAGGTGCAGGATTATTACCCGACCCCCGGCACTATCTCGACGGCGATGTTCTATTCCGAGCTCGACCCGTATACGCTGGAGCCTGTGTTCGTAGCAAAAAAGCGTGAGGATAAAGCGGCGCAGAGGGCGCTGCTGCAATACTACCGCCCCGAAAACAGGCGAATGATAATCGAAGCGCTCATAAAGGCAAAAAGAGAGGACCTTATCGGGCAGGGCAAGGATAAGCTCGTTTCGCCCGACAGGGAATATGTTGAATATAAGCGCCAAGGCCAAAGCAGAGAGGGCGCAAAAAACGCAAAGGGAAGGGATAAATGGCAAAAGCAAAACGCCGCCCCCAAAAGAGGAAGGCCTCAAAAAAGAAAAAGAGGCTGACACGCCGGCAGATAGGCAGCATTATAAAGTATATAACACTTTTGCTGGGGCTTGTTATCTGCTTTGCAGTCGGCTTTTTGGAATATACGGGCAGGATAGATCTTTTAGTCAAGCTCGGCCTGCGTGATAAGCCCGCCGAGGGGGAGGAGCTTTCCGTCCACTTTATCGACGTGGGGCAGGGCGACTGTACGCTGCTGCTCTCTGACGGCAAAAGTATGCTTATCGACAGCGGCGAGGCCGAATACAGCGCCAAGGTAATAAAATATCTTAGGCGCAAGGGCATCAAAAGGCTTGACTTTATCGTGATAACTCACCCGCATACCGACCATTTCGGCGGTATGGCGGATATAATAAAAAAGGTCGGTACAGAGCATCTGATAATGCCTGAGACAGACCCCGAGTTCACCCCGACGACAAGCAGCTATGAGCGGCTGCTGAGGGCAGTGGGGGATAAGGGGCTCTCTATCGAGGCTGCGAGGGACGAGGCCTTCACGCTCGGCAAGACGGAGATCGAGATAATATCATCTGACTATAAGGGCGAGAACCTTAACAATAATTCCGTGATCGTGCGTGCGGTAAACGGCAGCAACAGCTTTCTTATCACAGGCGACTGCGAGAATGAGGAGGAGCAGATCCTGCTCAAAAAGGGCGTCGATCTTAGCGCAAAGGTTTTAAAGGTCGCACACCACGGGAGCGCTACGGCTTCCTCTGCGGATATGCTTGATGCGGTGCTGCCGAGGTATGCGGTGATCTCCTGCGGGCGGGATAACAGCTACGGGCACCCGCATGATGTAACGCTGTCACGCCTTGGAAAGTATGCCGATAAGATATACCGCACCGACCAAAACGGTAATATAGTATTTGTTTCCGACGGCGAGGGGCTGTCGGTGCAGGTGCAGAGGGGGAGCTAGGGATGTTTTATTCTGTTGACAGGGTCGATGATGACTATGTAACGCTCTGCGATGATGACGGCGAGACTAAGGAGATAAGGTGCTTTCACTTTGAGGGCAGGGTAAGCCCCGGGCAGGTCTACCGCTTCGAGCAGGGAAAATTCATATATGACGGGCAGGAAACAGCCGCCCGCAGGGAGCGTATCAGGGCGCTTGAAAAAGAGCTCTTTAAATAAAAGGAAGTGCAAAGAAAATGGAAAACGATCTTTTTTCACAGCTTCGTGAAAGAGCCCCGAAAATGTCAAAGGGGCATAAGGCGATAGCGGCATATATTCTTGAGCATTATGACAAGGCTGCTTTTATGACGGCGCAAAAGCTCGGCGCTGCTGTGGGCGTGTCGGAGAGCACTGTGGTAAGGTTTGCTTCAGACCTCGGCTTTGAGGGCTACCCCGACCTGCAAAGGAGCCTTCAGGAGCTTATGAGAAACCGCCTTACAGCCGTTCAGCGAATAGAGGTCACCTCAGACCGTATAGGCGATACGGATATCCTTGACAGGGTGATAAACCTTGATATAGATAAGCTTCGCCGCACCCTCGAGCAGACCTCCCGTGAGGCGTTCTCGAGCGCTGTGCAAAGCATTATCGACGCTAAGACGATATATATTTTGGGTACGAGAAGTGCTGCCTCGCTCGCATCATTCCTCAATTACTACCTTAACCTTATCTACCCGCAGGTAAAGCTTGTGCGCTCGACCACGACCAGCGAGATGTTCGAGCAGATACTGCGTATAGATGAAAATGATGTTATGATAGGCATATCCTTCCCCCGCTATTCAAAGCAGACCGTCAAGGCACTCAAATATGCCCACGAGAGCGGGGCACACGTTATTGCGATAACCGACTCGGCAAAATCCCCGATAGCGCAGTATTCAGACGATCTTCTGTGCGCCAGGAGCGATATGGCGTCCTTCGTTGACTCGCTCGTTGCACCCTTGAGCCTGATAAATGCGCTGATAGTTGCGGTGTCTGTCAATAATAAGGAGACCGTTTCAAAGAGCTTTGAGAGGCTCGAAAAGATCTGGTCTGACTACGACGTTTACGAAAAGGGCGAGGACGAGAACAATGGCGGCGTATGATGCCGTTATAATAGGCGGCGGTGCTGCGGGGCTAATGTGTGCGGTGCAGCTTGCCTGGGGCGGTGCCTCGGTGCTCGTTATAGAGCATGAGCGTGTGATCGGCAAAAAGCTGAGGATCACGGGCAAGGGCAGGTGCAACGTCACAAATAACTGCGATACGCAGACAGTCCTTGCAAACACAGTTTCAAACCCAAGGTTTATGTATTCCGCCCTGAGCGCCTTTGCGCCGGAGGATACTATGGCGTTTTTTGAGATGCTGGGCGTGCCGCTCAAGACCGAGCGTGGGAACCGTGTTTTCCCCGTGTCGGATAATGCGGGCGATATTGCCGACTGCCTTATAAACACAGCAAGGCAAGCGGGCGTCAGCTTTGTACGTGAGAGCGCCCGTGAGATTATCTATGATGGCGAAAGGGCCGTGGGCGTCAGGTGTGAGGGTGACAGCTTTTTCGGCAGCAATGTAATAGTCGCCACGGGCGGCAGGAGCTACCCGAAAACAGGCTCGACAGGTGACGGCTACGCCTTTGCAAGGGCGGCAGGGCATAGCGTTACCGAGATAACCCCCTCGCTCGTGCCTATGGTGACGGCACAGAAGGCAGAGTGCGCCGAGATGATGGGGCTAAGTCTTAAAAATGTCACCCTATCGCTCTATGAGAAGGGCAGTGAGAGAGCAGTGTATTCCGAGCTTGGGGAGATGCTGTTTACTCATTTCGGGATTTCGGGGCCGCTCGTTCTGTCCGCCTCGGCACATATAAAGGATATGAAAAACGGCAGATATCACGTTCTTATCGACCTAAAGCCCGCACTTGCCGGCGATAAGCTCGATGCAAGGATACTTAGGGATTTTGAGGCGTCAAAGAACCGTGACTTTTCAAATTCCTTAGGCAGGCTTCTGCCTGCAAAGCTTATCCCCGTTATAATTAAGCGCACGGGGATAGACCCCGCTAAAAAGATAAACCAGATCACAAGAGCCGAGCGTGAGCGCCTTGTGAGTCAGCTCAAGGGCTTTAGGCTCGATATATCCGCCCTTCGCCCGATAGATGAGGCGATAATCACCAGAGGCGGTGTAGATGTCAGGGAGATAGACCCGAGGTCTATGCGCTCAAAAAAGCGTGAGGCGTTATTTTTTATAGGCGAGGTGCTCGATATCGATGCATATACGGGCGGGTTCAATTTGCAGCTCGCATTCGCCTGTGCAAATTCCTGCGCAAAATATATAACCGAAAATCTTGTCTAAAATACAGCTTCGAGGTGTTTTTATGAACAAAGTCAAGGCAGTGCGTACCTTCGTGGTATTCTGGCTCCCGGGTGGGATGTTTATAAACTTTATCCTGCTTTTCTTCGTTGACGGAAAGCGTAGGATAACTATTGTCAATAAGCGCCTTAAACACCGTGCGGGCAAGAACAATACCCGCCCCGAGTCAACGAGCGTGAAGGAATATATCGTAGATGTGCGTATGGGCAGGAAAAAGAGCCTCAGAAGCCTCTACTGCTCGCTTTCGATGTATAAAAAATTCCGTGAGGGCAAAAGCTATGATGTTATAGTCAAGCGTGACCAGATCAAGAGCATAGTCGAGCCCGATAAAAAGCAGAAGGAGCTTACCGATAAGGTGATTAACAAGGTCAAGACCCGCTCTGCCGCTATGTCTATAAGCGCCGCTATGATAATGCCTATCGGCGATAAGAAAAGGCTTGAGGAAGCGTATAAGGAATAATTGGTTTTTGGGAGGAAATATTATGAGCATAAATGTAGCACTTGACGGCCCCTCCGGGGCAGGAAAATCAACTATCGCCAAAATGGCTGCGGCAGGGCTCGGCTTTGTCTATGTCGATACCGGGGCGATGTATAGGACTATCGCCTACTACTGCATTAAGGAGGGGGCAGATGTATCAGACGCACAGGCTGTTAAGGCCGCCCTTGCGAATATCGACATCTCCCTTAAAAATGAGGGCACACAGCAGGTGTTCCTAAACGGTGAGAATGTTTCAGACCTTATCAGAACGCCCGAGATCTCAATGGGCGCCTCCAAGGTGTCGGCTATCCCCGAGGTAAGGGCTTTCCTGCTGGATCTGCAAAAGGATATAGCAGCCAATAACGATATAATTATGGACGGGCGTGATATCGGCACGGTAGTTTTGCCCGATGCACAGGTCAAGATCTTCCTCACCGCCTCGGCGGAGGAGAGGGCTAACAGGAGATTTAAGGAGCTTCAGGAGAAGGGCGACCCCTCGACCTATGAGGAGGTGCTTGCCGATATAAATCAGCGTGACTATAACGATATCCACCGTGATATAGCACCGCTCAGACAGGCGGAGGACGCTGTGCTCGTTGACTCGTCTTCCCTCACACTTGAACAGACTGCCGAGGAGATAATGCGGATAATAAACGAAAAAACAGCTAAAAAAAAAGAGCGTAAGGTAAGGGAGCTGATGCCCGTCCGCCCGATAAGCAAGAGCAGGCGCTATAACCCCGTAAAGCTTGTGTTCTATACGATACTTCGCTATATCGTTATGGGACTCTACCATATTTATTACGATATACATTTTGAGGGAACCGAAAATGTGCCTAAGGACGGCGGCAACGTCTTTGCATCTAACCACCGCAGCTATCAGGACCCCGTGTTCATAGCTATACATACCCGCACGCCCCTTTCCTATATGGCTAAGGAGGAGCTTTTTAAGCAGAATGTGCTCTTTACGGCGCTTATCAAGTTCTTCGGCGCATTCCCCGTGTCAAGGGGCAAGGGCGATACGGCTGTTATAGATACCTCTATCGAAAAGCTCGAAATGGGCAGAAACCTCGTTATCTTCCCCGAGGGCACACGCTCTAAGGACGGCAAGGTCGGCGCAGGCAAGACGGGCGTTGCACTTGTTGCGGCTGTTGCACAGACAAGGATAGTTCCCGTGGGGATAGTTTTTGAGGGCAGCCTTAAATTCAGACGCCGGGTAACTGTGCGCTACGGCACACCGCTCACCCCCGCCGAGATAGGCGTTACGGGGACCGACCCACGCTCGCTCAAGAAGCTTAAGCTTAAAATAATGGAAGATATTACTAATTTGGTAGAGAAAGATGTTAACAAACTGTAAAATTTTCGTTGCAAAAACCGCAGGTTTTTGTTTTGGTGTAGACAATGCGGTCAAAATAGTGTATAATAAATTAAATAGCCGACATAATGTTGCGACCTTGGGGCCTATAATCCATAACCGCAGTGTCGTTGCCGATCTTGAGACAAAGGGCGTTAAGGCTATAGATATCAATGAGGCAAAAGAGGGGCAGACTGTCGTTATACGCTCTCACGGTGTCGGCAGGGCTGTCTATGATGAGCTTGCGGCAAGGGGCGTCGAGATAGTTGATGCTACCTGCCCGTTCGTTTCCCGTATACATAAGCTTGCAACCGAGAATAAAGGCACCGTGCTTGTGGCGGGTGACCCGGTACACCCCGAGGTCGAGGGTATTTTGGGGCACTGCACCGGCAAGGCCTACACCTTTAAGACGGCCGATGAGCTTGAGCAGATCATCAGGGGGTACAGCTTAGCTGATGAGGAAAATGTGCTCGTGCTGTCGCAGACTACTTTTAATAAAGAGGTCTTTGCGGGGTGTAAGGAGACAGCGGCAAGGCTAATGCCTAAGGCTAAGATCATTGATACTATATGTAATGCCACGGCCGAGCGGCAGAGCGAGGCGAGGGGGCTTGCAAAAAAAGCCGATGTTATGATAATAGTCGGCGGCAGGCACAGCTCAAACACCCTGAAGCTCAGAGACGTTTGCTCGCAGTACTGTAAAACAGTGCTTGTGGAGACGGCGGCCGAGCTTGAGGAGAGGGACTTTGAGGGCGCAAAATTTATCGGGATTTCCGCAGGGGCATCGACTCCTGCTTATATAATCAAGGAGGTACAACAAACCATGAGTGAAATGACAAAAGCTACTGAAGAGGAAGTATTTAACTTTGAGGAGGAGTTAGAGAAAACTCTCAAAAAAATACATAGAGGGCAAAGGGTCGAGGGCTATATCATCGGTATCGACAATAACGGTGAAGTCAAGGTAGATATAGGCACAAAGCATACAGGCTATATCCCTGCAAACGAGCTTACGGACGATCCCACACAGAAGCCCGAGGATGTAGTAAAGCCCGGCGATACAGTTGAGCTCGTAGTTCTTACAACGAGCGATACAGACGGTATCGTTACACTTTCCAAGAAGAAGGTAGACGCTCAGAAGGGCTTTGAGAAGATAGTTGAGGCTAAGGAGAATGATGCTGTTCTTTCAGGCGTTGTTACAAACGTTATCAAGGGCGGCGTGCTCGTATCATCGGGCGGCGTTAAGGTGTTCGTTCCCGCTTCGCAGGCTGCTGCAAGAAGAGATGATGACCTTAATACACTTCTTAAGAAGACAGTTGACTTTAAGATACTTGAGGTAAACGAGGCTAAGGGCAGGGCAGTAGGCTCTATCAGAGCTGTTGCAAGAGAGCAGAGGGCTGCCGCTCAGGCTACATTCTTTGAGAATGCAGAGGTAGGCCAGACTATCACAGGCGAGGTCAAGAGCATAACAGACTACGGCGCATTCGTAGATCTCGGCGGCGTTGACGGCCTCGTAAGAAGAGCAGACCTTACCTGGAAGAGGATCAAGCACCCCTCCGATGTTGTTAAGGTAGGCGATAAGGTCGAGGTAACTATCCAGAATATAGATAAGGAAACAGGCAAGGTGTCGCTCACAATGAAGAAGGAGAGCGAGAACCCCTGGAACGTGTTCAAGGCAAACTATGAAGAGGGTCAGACTATCAGCGCTAAGATAGTTTCTATCACCTCCTTCGGCGCATTTGCACAGATCATCGACGGCGTTGACGGCCTTATCCATATCTCGCAGATCGCAAATAAGAGAGTCAACAGCGTCGGCGATATACTTAAGGTCGGCGATGAGGTAGAGGCTAAGATCATCGAGATCAATGATGAGCAGAAGAGGATCAGCCTTTCTATCCGTGCACTTCTCCCCGAGGAAGAGGACGAGGGTGCTGAGGAAGAGTATATCTCTGACGAGGAATAATAGCATATTACTGATCTCGGCAGTTGACCGATCATAGATTAGTATGATTTTTCGGGGGCGAGAGATCGTCCCCGTTTATATTCTAAAGAGAAAAAACGCAAATTTTGGTTTTATAAAGGACTAAAAATCATGAGTGATAACAGAACGAAAGTAAGTACATCAAAAAAGAAAAAGCGTAAGACAAAAAAGCGCAGAAGTACTGCGGCAAAGGTCTTTGCGGGCTTCTTTAAGGTGCTGGGGACGTTTTTGCTGTCGGTCGTACTTGTGCTCGTTATAACGGGGTCGATCTTTGCTACGGCTCTGACTATCTACGTGCTCAATTATGCTGATACAACAACTACCGTAAGCCTTGAAAATATAACCGCAAACTATACCTCCCGCTTCCTTTACGAAAACCCCGACTATGACGAGGATAACCCGAAGGACGAGGAGTACCTGCTCTACTACGCACTTAAAAATACCAACCAGCACGCAGTCTGGACGGATTATCAGAGTATACCGCTGAACCTTTCAAACGCAGTCGTTGCTACCGAGGACGAGAGGTTCCTCTCGCATGACGGCGTTGACTTTAAGCGTACTCTCGCATCGTTTGTGAATATCTTTATCCCGCTGTATGACGATAGGCAGGGCGGTTCTACCATAACCCAGCAGACTATCAAGAACGTTACCGGAGATGACGCAAGAGACGGTACCGAGGGTGCCGAGAGAAAGATACGAGAGATCTTCCGTGCTATCAACGTTGAGCGAAGCTACAGTAAGGAGGATATCCTTGAATGCTACCTCAACATCATCTCCTTCGCAACGTGGGATTATGATATAAGAGGCGTTCAGGCGGCGGCTAACTATTACTTCGGTAAGGACGTTTCTCAGCTAAACCTTGGCGAGTGTGCATCGCTTGCGGCGATGATCAAGGCGCCCGCAGAGCTAAACCCCATAGAGGACAGGCAGGAAAATAAGGAAAGGGCACAATATACCCTCAGAAAGATGAACGATATCGGTATGATCTCGTCAGATGACTGGGAGAAGGGCAAAAAGCAGCTCGACGAGCTCGAAACAACAGGCGATATCGAGTATTCGTCAGTTACCCAGTATGAGGACGAAACTAAGGATCAGGGGCCGACCTCGTGGTTTATGGACGATGCTATTCAGCAGGCTACACATATTTTGGAGGATTACTACGGCATCTCCTCGGGCGATGCGCTCGATAAGCTCTACTCGGGCGGATATACGATCTATACCACGGTCGATATGGATATTCAGACCGAGGTAGAGAAGAAAATGCGTGACAAGACCAATTTCCAGGCGTATGAGCTTGAAAAGGATAAGCTTTGTGCGGCGTTCTTCTGCTGTGACTACTACGGCCAGGTAAAGGCTGTTGTCGGAAGCCGCAAGAAGAAAAAGGCATCAGCTGTTTGGTCGTATGCAACAGACTCGGCAAGGTCGCCGGGCTCGACTATCAAGCCGATAGCGGCCTACGGCCCTGCGATAGATCAGGGCTTGGTCACCTATTCGACCATACTGAAGGACGAGCCTATCGAGATCAAGCTTGATGATGAGACCACTAAAAAATGGCCTGTAAACTATTCGGAAACTAAGGCGGAGAACTGGACGTATAATAACTACCCGCTGTGGACGATGCTGCAAAACTCAACGAATACCGCCTCGGCGCAGCTTGTAAAAATGCTCACCCCGACCTATTCGTATAATTTCCTGCAGCAAAAGCTCGGTATCACAACGCTTACGCTTGATGACGCCGACTATGCGCCTATGTCTATCGGCGCTATGAGTAAGGGGCTTCACCTCTCCGAGCTCGTAGAGGCTTACCAGATATTCGGAAACGGAGGCAAGAAGTATGATATGACCTATATCTCGCTTATCGAGGATAAGGACGGAACTATAATCTACGAGCACTCCGACTCCTACACTCAGGCAATTGACCCCTCAAGCGCATATGTTATGAACAGAATGATGCAGAAGGTAGTTCAGAGCGGTACAGGTACAGCAGCAAAGCTTGAGAATACCGACCTCGTCGCTAAGACGGGTACTGCCGAGGACTGGACAGACCTTCTCTTTGTAGGCTGTACGCCCGATTATGTATCAGGCGTTTGGATAGGTATGGAGGAGCTTGAGACGATACCCACAAGCGAATATCAGGATTCTTCGAGGATATGGAAGAATATCTTCGGCGATATAGCCGAGAACGAGCCGCACAAGACCTTTGAGATCCCCGAAGGGGTAGTCGAAGCAAAATACTGCACACATTCGGGTCTGCTTGCAACAAGCAGCTGTAAGGATACCCAGACGGGCTACTATAAGGAAAGTGCCCTGCCCGATTATTGCGGCCTCGGATACTAAGAAATGTAATATACCTCCGTTTAGGCGGGGGTATATTTATTAGAAAATATAGTTATATACTTGACACACCAATTAAAATGCCTTAGATAATGGGGTTAGGGGCGAAGCCCCGATGGGTCGGTAACGAGGGCGAAGCCCTCCCCATACTCTCCCGAGCTTGCTGTGAGCGAATGCTCACAGTTAAGGGCAGCTCTAAAAACCCATTTGGTCAAAGAAAAAACAGATAGGTGCGGCAGATGCAAGGAGAACCCTCGCAGCAGTGCTGACGCACTACAAGAGGGTTCGACACAGCATATGCCGTGCATAGCTGTTTTTTCTCAAAAGGGGTTTTTAGAGATGCCCT
>JAFRYW010000177.1 GCA_017442845.1 Ruminococcus sp. | reverse complement strand
CCCATTCGGGCTTGTTAGGGAAGCGAATACGCTTATTTTAGGCATTATCGTTAGGGTGAACGGCCGAATGGCCATAACATCGCCGAAGGCGATACCTTCATTGTGCATTGTGCATTGTGAATTGTGCATTGGATCAAATTCTCATTTATCTTATGACCCTAACACTCAAAACCGCCGTATACTCTCGAAGAGAAAGCTCTATGCTCTCGCCCTCTATCCCCTCGGTAGGGATAGTTATCTCTTTAAAATCATCAAAGCTGTCACAGGCGGGGATAACGGCTTCATACACCTTTTCCCCTGCCTTTAGCGTGATCGGCCGCTGACCTATAACGCTTGATGCAAGCACGCTCACCGCCCTTGCACCGTTTAGGTCGAGCCCCGAATAGGAGACTGCCCCCTCCCAGCCCGTCGCACGGACGTATTCGCACCCTCTGCTCTTGCTGTAGAATAGCCTTGCATCGTTTATGCTGTCATACATATTCGCATCAAAGCTGTCGAGTCTTTTTGCGATGCTCTCGCCGCTTATGTCAAGCTCACACTCAAGCCTTATATCGCCCGAGGAAGCCCCTGCCATAAAGGTATAGCGCCCGCTCTCCAGGATCATTCTTTGCTGCCTTACGTCAAATATTTTTAAGATGTCAAGCGGTATCTTAGCTGTCACAGTCCTGCTCTCGCCCGCCTCAAGATGTACCCTCTCAAAGCCGCAGAGCTTTTTTTCGGGGCGTGAAACGGCACTGCCCCTGACCGTAAAGTACACCTGCACGACCTCATCGCCCGCACGGTCGGAGGTGTTCTTGACACTCACCCTCGCCTCAAGCCCGCTTTCAAGCCCTTCTGCCGACATATCACTGTACTCAAACTTCGAGTAGCTGAGCCCGTGCCCGAACGGGTAGAGCGGCGTGCCCTTAAAATACATATAAGTAGCGCCCGTAGTCTCAATGTCATAGTCCATTATGTCGGGAAGGTCAAGCTCTGACTTATACCATGTGAGCGGTGTTCTGCCGGCGGGGTTGTTTTTGCCGCTAAGCGTGTAAGCGACCGCCCGCCCAAGCTCTGCCCCTGCGTGCGAGGTATACAAGACCGCCGCAGCTGCCTCGCTCTCATCAACTATCGAATAGGGGTAGCTTGACACCAAAGTCAGCACCGTGTTTTTATTAGCCTTGCAGAGTGTCTGCGTCATACCCTCTTGAATGTTTAAAGCAAGCGTTTTTCTGTCGTAGCACTCCTTAGCTGTCTGTACGGGGTAGTTGCCGACACAGTAGATGACTGCCTGCACCTTTTTAGCAAGCCCCTGTGCCCTGTCAGCGCCACGGCTCACCGTTTCAATGCTAAAGCGCATATTATCTGTAACGCCCCGCTGCTTTGTAAAGCTCAGTGCCCCGAGCTCGTCTGCACAAAGCCGCCTGTGGTGCAAAAACTCCTCAAAAAGCACCGTGCCGTGATAGTCAAAAAGGTTAAATGTCTCCCTCGTAAACCAATCGTATATGCGCCTGTTGTGGAGCCTCAAGCTGCCGTCGTCAAAAAGCCTTACATAGCGCTCATACTTGCAGGAAAAGAGGTTTTTCCAGTTCTCGCCCCAGTCCTGAAGCTCAAAGAGTGCCCCGCCCGTGGGGGTGTCGGCATCTGCCCTTACGCTGCCGTCCTCATAGGCGCAAAGGTATTTGCCGTTGGGTGCTTTTACAGCCACAATATCCCAAAGCCTGTCATGCAGCACCTCGCCGCCAAGCTCCTCCCTCACCCCGTCAAGGATCGTGTGCTCATAGGAGGTGTAGCCTGTGTACCAGTCCATAAGCATATCGTCAGCCAAAGGCCCCAGCACCGCAAGGGGCGCTGCCCCCTTCTTAAGCGGCAGCAGCCCGTTGTTTTTCAAAAGCGTCACCTGCTCGCACGCTGCACGCAGGTTTATCTCACGGCTGCTTTCAGAGTCGATGATATAAGAGCCTATCTTATCAAACTCCGTCTCATCGAGCTGCCCTAAGCGTATGCGGGCATATAGGGTGTTCGTGATGCTTCGGTCAATATCCGCCCATGTGATAAGCCCCTCGGCAAGGGCTTTTTTGGCGGCAGCCTTTACAGTGCTGTCCTCATCTGTCATAGTGTCGCTGCCCGCCCCTAAGCATAGCTTGTACGCCTCGCTGTGGGTAACGGTGTATTTGTGGGAGATCACGTTTTGCGAGAAATCGCCGCCGTCGCTCACAACGAACCACAGCCCCCACTCGTCCTTAAGTATATCACGAATATCGGTATTCATTATCGCAGGCACGCCGTTGAGCTCATTGTAGGCTGCCATTATGCTTTTAGCGCCGCCGTTGCGGATAGCGTTTTCAAAGGCGGCGTAGTAGTATTCGTGCTTTTGCCTCGGGGTCAGAAACGCCGAGCAGTCGCCCCTGTGCGCTTCGTTGTTGTTAGCACAAAAGTGCTTGAGCGTAGGTATTGTTTTGTAATACCCCCGATCGTTTTCTCCCGCCATACCCTTTGTGTAGGCGGCAGTCAGCTCACCTGTTAAGCAAACGTCCTCGCCGTATGCCTCCTCTGTCCTACCCCAGAGGGGGTTTCTTACCATATCGACAGTAGGCCCCCAAAGGCATAGCCCGCCCTTTTTATCCTTATTGTAATATGCACGGGCTTCGTTCCCCGCTATCTCGCCGAGCAGGAGCATAAGCCCCCTGTCAAAGGTCGATGCAAGCCCTACAGGCTGAGGAAAAACGGTTGATACCCTCTCCCTCTCACGCCCGACATAGCCCCTTGCGACCTCTGTGCCTATATAAAACTCACTAAGCCCGAGCCGCTCTACCGCCTCGTGGTGTGTTGTCAGCAGCCCGAGCTTTTCCTCCTCGGTAAGCTTTGCCGTAAGCTCTGCTGCCCTCTCATAGAATTTATCCTTTTTAAGCATTTTCAGACCCTCCCCTAACTGCTGTTTTTTCTATTTTACCATAAAACACGCAGCCTAGGCAATAGCTTATTCTATTGTGTGTTTATCTTTTTATCAGCAAGGCGCAAAGCACCCGGCAGGCTTTTCTGCCTGTCGGGTGCCCTTTGTATCACTTGCCGTTATTGCCTAATACAGTTGCAGCTTTGCCAAGCTCGGTGCCGAGAGTTTTATTATCGCTCTTTACACTTTCCTTAAGTGCCTTGGTCTTTTGTCTTATCCCGTCAAAGTGACTCCAAAGATCCTGCCCCTTATCACGAGTCGCCTTCTGATAAAGCTCGTTCGCATCGCCCTTCATCAATATATCGTTAAATTCATATGATGAGCCGATGTACTTCCTTGCCTTTTCAAATTGGTCGTCTTTGATCTCCGCCTTGTTTATGCCGTAAACAAGGTTCATGACCTTATCGCTCATTTCTTTGTTTCCTGCAAAATATGCGTTTATCGCTGTCCTGTTCATACCCCCACGCAGGCTTTCAAAAAGCTGCTTGTGTTCATCACTCAGCTCCTGCTTGTTGTTTTCTCTGAATTTCCTAAAATCAAATGGCATAATAGATTCCTCCTAAATAAGCTTTTTTGCTTTCCCTTTCGGTTTCATAAATAACACCCCCAAAGATTTGATCTGGGGGCGGAAAATAAAAAATATGGTTATATACTTGACACACCAATTAAAATGCCTTAGATAATGGGGTTCGGGGCGAAGCCCCGATGGGTCGGTAACGAGGGCGAAGCCCTCCCCCATACTCTCCCGAGCTCGCTGTGAGCGAATGCTCACAGTTAAGCGAGGGTTTGGAGGCAAAACTGTGATGTGTCAAAGGGATAACCATATAAAAAAATCCTTGACCCGAAAAACCAGCGCACCCGATCGGGCAGTTTTCGGGTATTACTAATGAAACCGAAAAAATTTTAGGAGGAGTTTATTATGCCAAGACCTTGGGAAAACGTTAAGGAGCTTTACCCCGGATATATCGAGGAGGTTTACGGCCCGGAAAAAGCTTCCGACGGCACAACAAGAGAGGAATTCTATGATAAAATGGTCGCAAACGGCTGGAACAAGCCGGGCGATGATGACCTTATCGTGGCGATGTATCTTAGGACAGCGCTGCATTTTGAAAGAGAGGATCAGACTAAGCCGATAGACAGCCTTGTGTTTGTTGAGCTTGAAAAGTCAAACGGCAGCGACCCCGAAAGCCGTAAGCAGACGATAGACCGCTGCAGAAATCTCTTTACAGACAGTAATAACAAAGAGCTTATCAAGGGGGCGCATCTCCTTGAGCTTGAGAGCAAGCATCTTGACTTTGTAGTGCAGATGCGTAAAAAGGGCTGGACGCACGAGGGCGATGACAAGATAATAGATATGCTCTATGCGCTGCCGAATAATTTCCTTGCCGGGTCTATCACAGAGAGCTTCCGAGAGAATATCTGCTTAGCTTCAAGCGGCAACAGCGTAGAATCCCGCCGCAGCCTTTTGAAAAAGGTCGTAAGCTATATAAATTATGATATCAGAGAGTATGAAAAGGAAGAGCACTCAAACACTCTCGAGGCGCTCGAAAAGGAGCTTGAGAAGCATGATAAGCTGATCCTGCTTGATGAAGATGATTACGAGAAGGCTTCTCAGAAAATGCCCGAGGCGGAGCTTGCCTATAAAAATGCGCAGATAACAAACAAGCTCGAGGAGTTTATGGTAAAGGGCGATGTCAAGGGTGCTGCCGATTATATTCTTGATGTAAACAAGCGCTACTATAAAAACTACGTTGAGAAAGTAAATGACGCCGAGCTCAAAAGAGAGCGTGACGTTATCGATGACTGGATAGAGGATCAGTTTGAAATGGCAAAGAACGATGAGATAGTCGAGGAGTGCCAGCTATTTATGTATGACCTTTACGGTGAGGTGCAAAGGCGCACTGATGAGGCTAAGATAAAGGTCTGTCAGCTTATTGAGGAGACGGAGAATAATATAAAGGAAAACCCGCCTAAGGATGCCGAGCTGCTTGTTGATAACCCAAAGGTCGTAAATGCAATGGCTAAGGAGTATATCCTTAAGCATTCAAACCATGATATTGCAATCGAGTTCAACTCAAATGTTGGTATTGCAAACCAGATGTTCCATGGTAATGTCATAAACGAAAACCTTGACCTTAGCAAGCGCCCTGTCGATCTTACAGGTGTTGACTATGTGCCGACTCCCGAACATAAGGCATTTAAAAACCGCCCGCATTTTGATGAGTATAAAACGAAAATAGCGCATGACGTTATCATGTCGCATAACGAGCTTGATGATGAAAAGAAGCAAAAATATTTAAAAGAAAAGCTCCTCTTACAGGATTATGCTAAGGACAGATATAATATATCACTCGGAAAAAGCAAGGAAGGCAAGCCCCGGATAACCTCGCTCCCCGATGATATAAAGAATATAAAGGCGATGAAAACGCACAAGCTTTATGAGTACAGAGAAAAGCTGCAGGGGCTCATCGCTGCAAATGAAAAGTGCAGAGAGAGGGCAATCGCTATCGGTGTTGAGTTTGATAAACTTTATAATGAACTTAACAGCCTTGTGAATGAAAATCACCCGGCATACAATAAGTGCAAGCCCGTTATAAATCTTGTGAGATCCCTTAAAAATGCAGATCAGGGCTCATCGATCCATTCAATAATCGAATCTCTTAACGACCTTAAAGACGCCGCAAAAGCCTACAAGGAAAACTACGGCGGCGATATATTAAATGACGGCGGCAAGAGAAGCGACCTTGTTACAAAGATATATAACGCAGCCGAGAGAGCCTACGCAGGCTTTGCAGGGATCAGCGATCAGGCACAGGGCAAAAGCTTTATCGACCGTGATATCTCAAACCACAAGGAAACTATCCGCAGGATAGATAAGCAGCTTGAGCTGAAGAATGCTCACCCCGCACCCAATAAGAAGATAGGCTTTGTACCGAACCCCGGCAAGCAGGTAGAGGATATCCTTGAAGCGGTAAACAATGCCGAGGCTGCTGTATGGAGAAGCAGCACCGAGTACAAGAGCGCAAACCGCTCGCTCATAGAGCTTGACAGGGCGCTTAAGAAGTATAAAAATGTGCCTCCGCTGTTAAAGGCGCTTCAAGCCAACCAGCTTGAAACGATCAGGGATATCATACAGCGGACAAGGGCTAACGTCAACAGCTATTTTACCCGTAAAGAAAGGCAGGGCCTTATGAACGGCGGTGCCGACCTTAAGACACAGCGCCGTATCGACATTATGCGTGAAACAGAAAAGATACTTGATGCGTGTGATGAGTTTATAGATGACAGGACAGCCTTGCTTTCTTACGATGAGCCTGAGTATGTGCGTGAGAGTTTTGAGCAAAAGCATAATAACATTCCGCCCGTGAACGAAAACAATGTTCACCCCGAGGATGATGATTATGTTCCGCCCGTATTCGAGAATAAAGAGGCGATGCATTTTATATACGGAGATCTTGATGAGGATGACGCTGAGCAGATCGCACAGGAGCAAGCCCCGAACGAGGATCGGCAGGAAAAGTTTGAAAAGCTTGACATAGCCCCCGAGCACCGTGAAACGATCTCCGAAAAGGCCGATCGGAGCAGACTTGATAACTTTGTTGAAAAGCAGGAGCAGGCTCGCAAGGAGGCCGCACAAAAGGCACTCAAGGAGCAGCAGGAAAGAGAAGAAAGAGCCAAGAACCCTGTTGATATCGATAAAGAGCTTAAGAGCGCACAGGACGCTATCAGCAAGCTCAAGAATGAAGGAGAGGATATCAACAGCCCCAAATATGACAAGCACCTTTCTACGATAGTTACCTGCATAAAGATCCTTAAGTATCGCAAGAACGCAAATGCCTTTGAGACGGTGACGGGCGAGGAGTTTGACAATATCGATCAAAGCTCGACCGCACAAACCCCCACCTTTGAAAGGATGCTTAAACAGACAAAAAGAGAAGACCTGATAGAGCAGGCAACGTATGATAAGGGGCAGAACCTCTTCTCAAACTACAGCCACACATCAGATCAGATCAAGGAGGAAAAAAGAAAGCTCAAGGAAGAGAACAAAAAGCTCGAGGAAGAGAAAAAGAAGCTCGAGGAGGAAAGCGGCAAGCTTATGGATAAAGCAGCGGCTCTCGGAGATGCAGTCGAGCCCCAGAGCTTTTTCCGCAGGAAGATGAAATAAAGAATAAAAGAGCGGCATACCTGCTGGGAGGGTATGCCGCAGATACTATAGTTCCTTAATTCAACTTCCTTTTTGCTTTTGTGTTGCTGATGAGATAGATTGGAATTTAGCGGAGCAGTTCGCTTAGCCCCCTCCCCTTTGGGGAGGGGGTTGGGGGTGGGGGAAAACGCCTCCCGAAGCATTGAGCTAAGATTTAGTTCATCGCTTCGGGGGCATATCGGGGGGCTTTGCGGTCGCCCCCCAGACCCCCTTCGCAGTGCACATCTTCGCTCCGCTAAATTCTCATTTATCCTAGGAGCACTTTTGTAAAAAAGAGTAAATATCAATGCATTGCAAGCCCCCGAGACCGGGGGCTTTTTTCTGTAATGATCATTCTTCATTCTTCGCAGAGCGATAACCAAGACCCAGCAATGCAAAGAAAAACGGTGCAGTGTATGACATCGTATTTCCGAAAACCGCAGAGGCTGCATAGCTGAAAGCAGCCGTCAGCGCAACTACACGCATAGGCGACAGATCTATGCGCTGCTTTACCGCCCTGACATACACGCTGATAACACCCGACAAGTACAGCAAAGCCGCCGGGATCCCGAAAAACGCTGCCCACTGGAGATATTCGTTATGCGGGCGGGAGTTAAGGCCGTTTGAATCCTTTGCCAGCCTCTCGGCTATGCCCTCTACGCCAAAGCCCAATATCGGCCGCTCGGATATGTAGCGGATAGTGTGCTTCCAGAGCAAGCCACGCCCGCTGCCGATGCCGTCGCTTACCTCCTTGGTCTCGGCGGCACTCTCGACCTCCTGCTTCAACACAGTCATTCGCTCAAGGCTCTCGGGGGATATAAGGTACGAGACCCCTATCGCCCCGACGTATGCTGCCCCTGCCGCTGCAAGCCAAAGCAGGCGCTTTCTGTCAGTAACTATGAAAACTATGAGCAAGAACACAAACCCCGCTGCGCACGCAAGCTCACACCCACGGGTGGCATTGATCCCGAGGAGCACAGAGCCAAACAAAAGGCTCAGCATATATACTGCCTTCCCCGCTGCGCTCTTACTATATATAAACAGCCCCGCCGAGAGCATAACGGCAAGCATAAGATAATAGCCGTAATGATTGTATTGCGAGAATATAGCAGTAAACTGTTCTTCACCCTGCCTGAAGTGGAAGCCCTCTATACGGAAAAGCTTATACCTATCCGCCAGTGCCAGGGCACCTATGACGGCACCGCTCAAAAGATATAGCCTAAAAAGAATGCATTTAAGCTTTTCACTTCTTATAAGCGCTGCCGAGCCAAAATAAATGCAAAGGTAGGTCATATAATCAAACATTGACTCGTCACGGTAATCATCGCCATCTAAGGCAGTGGGGGTAAAGCCGTTTTTTACAGTAGAAGCAAACACAAGCAGCGATACTCCTAAAAAAACACAAAGCGTCAAGTTATCAGCAATTGTTTTTTTGAACGAGGGCTTTTGCATAAGCAGCTTGATGAAGGACACTGCCATTAACGCACAGCCTGCGATCCGCTCGACATATGTGAGCCTTTGCATACTCACACCCGGCATCCACGAGGGCTTGATAAGTATCTGCACAAGTGCCACCATCGGCATCACCATGAGCAACGCCGTCATCAAAAACGCAGCCTTTTCAAGCCGCCCCCACGTTATCCTCTCAAACAGCTCAGAAAAGCTTTTTATCTCATTTCTCTCCTTTGAAGCCTTTGTCAAGCAAAGCCCCCCTTTTTTCTTAGTCAGACCCTTAAGGGCTTTTATCATTATAGCATATTTGCATATTTTTTTCAATATTTTCCGAAAAAAACGCCCTTTCTTCACATAAACACGACTTTTATGGAATATGGTTATATACTTGACACACCAATTAAAATGCCTTATATATTGGGGTTCGGGGCGAAGCCCTCCCCCATACTCTCCCGAGCTCACTGTGAGCGAATGCTCACAGACGAGAGCGGGTTTGGGGCAAAACTGTAGTGTGTCAAAGGGATAACCATATTTTGGAATATTGCTATCTCTTGACGGAAAAGAACAATATTCAACATCAACAATATCAATACATAAAAAGTTTTCATTTTCCTATTGACAAGACGGCCTATAAGTGATATAATATATTAGTACCAAAAAGGAAATATCGCGGGATGGAGCAGTTCGGTAGCTCGTCGGGCTCATAACCCGAAGGTCGTAGGTTCAAATCCTGCTCCCGCAACCAAACACAAAACGCCGTTTGAGAGATCCAAGCGGCGTTATTTTTTCTCAAAAAGCGGTTTTGTGGACTATTTGTGGACTACGGACTTTTTTCGGGTATTTAAGGGCATCTCTAAAAACCCCTTTTGAGAAAAAACAGCTATGCACGGCATATGCTGTGTCGAACCCTCTTGTAGTGCGTCAACACTGCTGCGAGGGGTCTCCTTGCATCTGCCGCACCTATCTGTTTTTTCTTTGACCAAATGGGTTTTTATTGATGCCATTAAGTTTATAATAAAATAGCGGCTGCTGCATCGTTTGATACAACAGCCGTTGTTTAAAATAAAGATATTCTCTATTTGTTAAAGCCTAAAGACTATTTTCTAAAGCCACAAATATTTTGTTGTTGGGAAATAGAGCAAAACTAATCATTAATGAGCCAGTCTGAAAAATCTACGATCTTTATGCCCTCATATTGATAGACATCATGCCGAGTCCTTGCAATAAGCATTTTCGGATAAGCATCTTTGATAGACAGTAGCGGCGATACTTCTCGTTGGAAGGCCTTATCATCATTGATGTTATCCGAAACCTGTATATACAGCTTCTCATCTCGCTTTATCGCTACAAAATCGACCTCTTTTTTATAGAGGACGCCGACATATACCTCATATCCACGGCGGAGTAACTCGATAGCTACGATGTTTTCAAGCACTCTGCCGTAGTCCATATTCTTAGTGCCGAGCTTTGCATAGCGGAATGAATGGTCGCTGAGGTAGTATTTCTCATTTTTGGTAAATAGAAATGATCGACAGTTTTTAGCAGCTACCAGACAGCGTCGCACCTGCGGCGCTTTTTTTATGCAAACATTTTGTTTCTGAAGGAAAAGCAAAGTCTTCAGATAATATGCTACAATATGATCACAGCAACAACAATAACAACAATTTCAGCCTTGAAAGGACGTGCAAACATGGAAAACATCAAAATGAGCGCCCCTGCCTATATCCACAAGGGCGCAAACTCGACCTCATCTATCTCGCTGAAAGACGAGCTTTTATCAAAGCGGATAATACTTATTACCGGCGAGATAAACGACGAAACGGCTGTGAATGCGTTTATGAGCTTTGGCTATCTCACGCAATCGCCCGAGCCTATAAAAATAGTAATAAACTCGGGCGGAGGTGAGGTCATCGCAGGACAGGCGATATACGACATCATGCAGGGCATTAAGAACGAGGTGCATACATACTGCCTCGGGAGATCTGCGAGTATGGCAGCGGTACTGCTTGCCGCAGGAACGAAAGGACACAGGTACATTCTGCCGCACTCAGAGGTCATGATCCACGAGGTCCTTATCGGTGGAGGCGTGGGAGGCTCGGCAACAAGCATATCCAAGATCTCCGAGTCGATCAACAAGACCCGTGATGTCATGAACGGTATCCTTGCCAAGCACACAGGCAAGACGATCGAGGAAATCAACGAAGCTACCTCATTTGACAACTACATGACCGCAGAGCAGGCAGTAGAGTTTGGCATATGCGATAGGATAATAACAAACATTTTTGAGGAGGTATAACAATGGACGGAAAAGAATTAAAGAAGCTTGCAAGCAACATATTTGCACAAAGCGAGTTCAGAAGCGGAGTTTTCAGAGCCGCCGAGGGCTGTGAATACAGCTTAGATGACTTTGACACCAAGCTCAACAACAACGTGCTTATCGTCGGCGGAAGCGGTACGGGAAAGACGAGGAAAATAGTCACGCCGAACATAAAAGAGGCGGTGGGTTCATACTTTATCTGCGACCCTAAGGGGCAGCTGTACAAGGTGTGGGGCAAGTACCTTGTTGACAAGGGCTACAAGATAAGGCATATAGATTTCATCCACCCCGATATGTCGGACGGCTACAACCCAATGGATTACCTTAAAATATCACAGGACATAGCAAAGCTCGCATCAGGT
>JAFRYW010000176.1 GCA_017442845.1 Ruminococcus sp. | reverse complement strand
TTCATAGCGCTTACATAGCTGTCAAGCGAAACAAACTCTATGCTGTGTTCTGTTGCATATTCCTCGGCAGCCGTGCCCGAATAGCCGTATATCTTGGGAACGTAAAACGAATCAAGATAAAACGCATTGGAACTAATACTCGTAACAGAAGAAGGAATATACACATATTCAAGGCTATTGCAGAAACGTGCAGTATAACTGGGGATACTTGTTATACCTTCGGGGAAAATGATATTTTCAAGATTTTTGCATAACATAAACACTTGTTCACCCGAAAACGAAGTAAGATTGCAAGGAAGTGTTACCTTTTCAAGACTTGAACAATTATAAAAAGCATAACTACCTATTTCGGTAATGCTGCCATTATCCGAAAAATTATTCAGAGTTGTTAGCGATTTACAATCCATAAACATTCTTGACGGAATACTATTTTGGTTCTTTGAAAATGTTACTGTTGTAAGATTAGTACACCTCTCGAATGTTGACCATACTGTTTTAATCGTATCAGGGATAACAACACTTTTAATGGTGGTATTACCATCAAAATAAACATTCGATCGAACGACTGTATGACCGTTTACAGTCGAGGGTATTTCCAGATTCTCCGATAAACTGTCACTTTTTTCAAATTCTGTCAAAACTGCGTTATCGTCAGCAAGTAAATAATAGCTCCATGTACCATTATCATCGGTATAGGTAAATTCCTCCACCGCCGACACCCTGAGCGCCCCCTCGGGCATTACCCCGAAAAAGGTAAACATGAGCGCCAGCGCTGTTATAAACGTTGCAAAACGCATAAGCTTTGGTTTTCTTATTGTTTGTGTCATTAGCATCGCCTCTTTCATTATAATTTATACACAGTCATTATACCACACTTTGGAAACATTTTCAATACACATTTTTCACGAAATAAGGTCTATGCTTTTGATATATCGGGCATTACCTTGATTTTTGCGCCCGAAAATGCTATAATACCAACGGAGGAGATATTATGCCTAACATAAACTACATAACCGACCTTTCATCAGACGCCCTCACCCCCTACCGAATAACCTCTGAGGTGCAGCTTATGCGCTATTACGAGCCGGGGGCGGGGCTGTTTATCGCAGAAAGCCCGAAGGTGATAAGGCGGGCGCTGGGTGCGGGGTATGAGCCGCAGTCGCTGCTCATAAACAAAAAATACATCACGGGGCAGGCCGCCGACATTGTCGAGCGTGTGGGGAATGTACCTATATACGCCGCCGATGAAGATACGCTTTGCACGCTTACGGGCTTTAAGCTTACACAGGGCGTGCTTTGCGCTATGCGAAGAAGGCAGACGCCCGCCCCTGCACAGCTTTTGCAGGGGGCTTCACGTGTGGCTGTGCTTGAGGACATTATGAACCAAACGAACGTCGGCGCTATCTTCCGCTCGGCAGCGGCGCTGGGGATAGATGCTGTGCTTCTCACCAAGGCGTGCAGCGACCCGCTCTACCGCCGCTCGGTAAGGGTAAGTATGGGAACGGTATTTCAGGTCCCGTGGGGGTATATGGACGAGCCTGCGCCCGAGTATGTGGGCTTTTTGCAGGCGCAAGGCTTTAAGACAGCGGCTATGGCGCTGCGCTATGACACCGTGAGCATTGACGACCCCCGTGTAAGGGGCGAGCAGCGCCTTGCGATCATTCTCGGCACCGAGGGCGAGGGGCTAAAGAAGCAGACTATAAGCAGCAGCGACTACACTATCAAGATACCGATGGCGCACGGTGTCGATTCTCTAAACGTTGCGGCGGCATCAGCCGTGGCGTTTTGGGAGCTTGGAAATTCAATGCACAATTCACAATTCACAATTGATGTGTCGGCTCACGCCGACGAATCAGATTTTGCTCAGTTGTGAAAGTTGCGGAGGAATCCCTTTGCCAAACTCCAATTTATCCTAACACGCAAGAATGCCCCAAAGCACTATGAAATGCTTTGGGGCAAATTTTCTGTCTTAAGTCCTGTGGGTGTTTTTTTACTGCTCTTCTGTTTTTGGTAAAAGCACCCGGCTTAGCTGCATCACGATCTCGCTGAAATAGCGGGGGCTGACATCGGCTATCTTAAGGAAGCCCTTTTCCTCCTTGTTAAAATAGCTTGGCTGCTCGCCCGCCTTGTAGAAGATAAGGTTTTCTATCTCTGTCTCCTCCCCCTCAAAATCGTACACCACAACAGATGCCCCCGAGAAGGTGAGCAGCACGCCGTACCCCTCTGCACTCAGCGTGCCGTCGGGGTTTTTGTTTCTGCTGTTAAAGTCATCACGGTAGAAGTAGTAGAAATACCCTGCATCCTCCGCATAGCCCTTGTACCAGTTAAGCTTTGTCATCTTGTTAACGAGGGTGAGGCTGTTGAGAGAAACGTCCTTAAAGCGGGTGATCTTGTTTGCATTTTTCTCGTCAGCTGTCGGCAGGTAAACGGGTCTTTTGAGCTGCTCAAAGGGCTGGGCTATCTCAAAGTCCTCAAGCTGCTGCACCCACTCGTCTATCTGCTCCTTTGTAAGCTCTATCGGGTGGACAAGCCCTATCTGCGCCCCCTCGGGAAGGGTGTATTCATCACCGGAAGCAGTTGTGAAGCTGCCGTCGTCCATATAGCGGAAGGTCTCTTTAAGCCCGCCGTTTTCATACACGCCCCAGATAAGCCCTATTGCAAAGCAGTGCATAACGGCGTTGCCGACAAACAGAGCGTTCCACTTGTCAGCCGTCCACCTTCTGTCGCACATAAGCACATATTCAAGGCGCTGGCGCTGCGCCGTAACGGTGGCCTTGAGAAGCTTTTTCATCTCCTTGAAGGCATTTGCGGCGGCGGCCGCCTTTTCGGCGTCATCACTTGCGCCGGGCTTTGGCAGCGCCTTGATCCTTTTATCGCCGCTGAATATCTCAAGCTCCAGCGAGGGGGTGATATACACCCTGAACTGCCGTGTGCCGTAGTCAAATACACGGCAAAGGTTTTTGTCAAACCCCAGGTCGGGAACTATCCTGTCAGCAAGCTCCTCGGTAGTGATACCCAGCGCCTCTGCGGCGTTTGCGAGCGACTCGCCCGCCGCTGCACGCACCTGCTTGTTTTTGAATTTTCTCGACATATTTTCGATATTCATAAGCGCCTCGCTGCTGCCGCCAAGAGCCATAGCCTTCACCGCCTCGGCAGCGATAGCCCCTCTCATACTCTCAGCCCAGCTCTTAATATATGACATATACGTCCTCACCATTGGTATACCGCCGTGGCAGGCGCAGAAATAGAGCAAAAACTTCTGCTTTGCCTGTGCGCCGCCGTCATACCAGCGCCCGAAGACCTCGGCGGAAAACTCCTCAAGATCCTTTTCATCGAGCTCTGCTGCAAGGTCGTCAGCAAGCCGGCTTCTCTGTGCCGAGGTGAACGAGCTGTAGCACATAACAAGCGCCCTTAGCGTATCCTCCGACGCTTCGCCGCCGTTCTTTTTATGCACGGGCTTAAACGGGCGCTCGAACAGGAAGCTGTACTTAGTACCGCCGCTTGCCTTTACAAGCTTTTCAAGCTGCTTGTCAAGGCTTGGCGCAGCCCTTTCGGGCACTGTGACCGCAGCGCCTATCATAGCGCCGATCTTCAGCCTCAGCTTATCGCTCTTTTCAGTATCAAATGCAGCCTTTAGGGCTTCGGCGTAGCCCTCGCTGCCCTGCTTTGAGATGATGTCAAGTGCAAGCTCACGCTTTGCCGCCTTCTTTTCTCTAAGCAGCGCCTTTATATCCTCAGCCCAGCCCTTTTGCCCGCTCAGGATATCAATGATCTCTGCCTTGACCGCCTTGCTGCCGTCATCACAAAGGGCAAGCAGCTCTGTTTTGAACTCATTCGGGTGCCTGCCGAGCGCCTTTGCGAAAATCACCCTTGCGGTAGCGCCGAGCTTCTTTACATCTACCGTCTTTAGCTCCTGCTTATGCTCCTCCAGCGTATCGACTGCGGCAAGGGTGCATTTTTCCTTGCTCGAATACATATCATCAATGCACAGCGCTATCGCCTCAATCGTCTGCGTAAGGTCTGCGCCGCCCTGCCGCAGCATCTCAAATGCAGGCCTTATGCCTTCCTCCCTGTCAATATCAAAGCCCGTGTATTCGCACACTCTGTAGCCCTTTCCGTAGCCGGTATCGGTAAGCATAGCAGCCGTCACGGCACGTGCAATAAACTCGTCACAGCCAAATGCCGTATAGTAGTTAAGCTCGTTTGCAACCGTTCTTACCCTGTAGGGGGCAAGCTTTCCGTCAGCGATAGCCGCCATAGTGTCTGCAAGCGCCCTCTCGCCGCAGAGGTATTCTATTATAATATCACGCTTTGCATAGCAGCTTGCAAGCGCATCGCTCACCCTTGCCCTTGCCCTGCCCTTGATGTCGGTCTGCTTAGGGTCATAGGATGCCCCGCTCTCGATGATCGCCGCTTCAAGCTCTGCGGCGTGTATCAGATCCTTGCAGGCTCTTATAGCCTCTATATAGACATCGGTATATTCCTTAGCAAGCTTCTGCTTATGTAATGGATTGCCCCTTATGCAGAGGATATAATCGGGCGTTACAAGCTCGGGGTCGTTTTCTATGACCTCGTAGATACGCTTTTCATCGATCTTCAGCCCGCACGCCATAGGCACTGTCGCATTAAAGTAAACGCCCCCGAGCCGCTTCATCCGATCCTTTAGTCTGGTGATATATTTTTTATCGAAATACCCGCACTCCAAAAGCAGAGTGAAGTAATACTCGACCTCCTTCTGCTCAAGGCCTGTATGGTCGACATAGTCACCCGCCTTATCTGCAAGGCGCAGGGCTTTTCCTACAAGCTTATCGCCCCGCTCAAGCTGGTCGAGTGCGAACATAACGAGCAGGCACCTTGCACGCAGGCTATCATCTGCAAGCTCTGCCGCCGCTATGCAGTCAGCCGCCTCTGCCTTTTCAAACTCACGGTTATAGTAGGTCTGTATAGACGCATAGGTCGCCCTTATCATATAGCATATATCCTTGCCCTTGTCGCCGTAGGCCTCCACCAGCGCACGGTAAAGGTAGGTGTCCTTCTTTGAGCTCCTGCTGCCGGTAAGGTACAACAGCCGCCAGCACATAGCCCCGCCTATTGCGTAGATAAAGACTATGTATCTGTATAAAAGCTCCTCCTGCCCGGGCTTTAGCAGCTCTCTGTTAAGCGCCTTTTCGATCTTGTCAAGGTACTTCCACTCAAAGGCTACCCTTAGGTTCAGCTTCTCTGCCCCCTCCAAAAGTGACAGATCCATTTTGCCTGAATGACCCATAAACCTCACAAAGATATCGAGGTTTTTCTCGCCGATATCAAATTCTGCAAGTGCCGCTGTCAGCTCGGGGCAGTCTGTAGACGAATTTGCGTAGAGCATATTTTTTCCTCCCTTATGATTTTTATGATCTTATTATAGCACAAGATTCCGCAAAGCACAATAGCCCTGATTTCTTACCCACGCATATTGTAAAGTGCTAAGATAAGTGCAAGGCGCTCTCTTGCAAGGCTTATGTAGGCATAGACCCTTGACATCGACCGCAGCGCTTCAAGGCTTTTATCCTGCATACTGTGGCGGTGGCTCTCGACAGCCCTGAAAAAGCCCTCCAAAAACGTATAAAGTGATGCGAGCCCATAGTCCCTTGTAAGCTGCAAAAGCTTATCGGTATCGGTAAGCGACGCACCTATGCCGCTTCTCACGGCGTCGCAGAGCTTGGCTTCTACCTCGTCAAACAGCTCGCCCAGCCTGTCTGCGTATATCGCCTGCCTGTCTATCCCCTCATACTCGGGCGGCAGGGTAAAGTCACGCTGCTCGAGCGGTATGATAAAGTCATACATCTCTATCGGGAAGAGTATCAGCTCGCCGTCCTCAAAATATGCGCTGACAAGCCATACAAAGTGCCCGTCGGGGTGGTCGGTCATGTGCCTTGCGTGCGCCTCTAGCTGCTCGATCAGCTCACGGGTGTTGGCGGTGTATTTTGCAAGCAGCCTTGCGATATTGCCGCCCTCGTCACGAAGCTGCGCTTCAAAGCTTTGCGTGTTATCATCAAACTCCCAGCACAGCAGCGACTCGGGGTGAAAGAGGAAAAGCTGCGAGGTCTCATCGTGCGTTTTGCGCTTTGACAGGTCGATCGCGATCTCACGAAGGTCGTTATATATCAGCTTTCTGAATTCAGAGCAGTTCAGGTTTGCCTTTGACTGTGCGGCTATCACCGTCTTTGAAGAGGACGACAGGCTCCCGCCCGAGAGCTTTGCGTTCACAAGGCTCATTCTCGACTTCATAAGCCTCTTTAAATGCACCCCCGCACCCCAGATCTCGGGCGAGCCACGCTTAAAGCCGCCCACGCTGTCATAAAAATCGGGGCGGAGGTCTGCATAGCTCAAAAAACGCTGCTCCTTTGATTCATCAAGGTTCAAAAAGTAGTAAACAGCGCCCTTGTAGTCGCCCTCGGTAATGCTCCTTGTGCCTATCGGGAGAATGTCGAGCGTTCCCTTATAGTCCTCATAGGTCTTTTTAAAGCTGCCAAGCTGTGAGGGGGAAGGCTCGCCCTCGCAAAGCGAGGAAAGCTGTGCCGCAGCTTCGCAAAGCCTGTGCATAAATACCCGCTCGTCAAATGCCGCCCTTCTGCGGGTAAAGTCATTAAGGCGTGAGCCCAGCTCACGCACAGCTCGCTCGGCATTTGCCATTTTTGCAGCGTGGCAGCGAACCGCAGCTATCTCAAAGCCGTCATCTGCGCTGTCTGATGCACGCACGAGCCCCTGCTTTAAAAGCCCCGCCATTTGGCTCAGGCAAATGCTTGCGGTCTCTCTCACCTTAGCAAGCTCCTTTTTTGAAATAGGCTTGTCAGGCTGCGGCTGCTCACCGGCAGGCTCGTTCCTCGGCTGCTCCTTTTGCTCCATTGGTGCTTCATCGGCAGCAGGCACCGTGTTCGGGTCGATCTGCATTTTCAGCAGCAGCGCTGCCGCCAAAATATGCCTGCACACTCCCCTTGCGGGGCAGGTGCACTCGCTGCTATCGAGCGGCGCTTTTATGACACAGCTTTCCTGCCCTATGCTCATTTCTATCCTGTCATCATATTCAAAAAAGATCGGCGTGCCGCCCTCTGCGTCCTTGAGTGCACGCTTATAAAGCCCCTTGTTCGCAAGGGCGGTAAGGTATCCCTCGTCCGCCCGTGCAAGCTCGGCGGCTATGGTGTTGTTTTTTATCATTTTTGCCGCCTCCGTCAATTAAACAGCTTGCCCACATAATCACCAAGCTCGTCGGGCGTCAGCGCCCCGACAAATGCGCCGAGGTTTGCAAGCTGCTGCCCCAGTATCTTGTCATAAGCAGGCGATGCCTCCTCATCGAGCGCCGTCAAAAAGCTGAGCTTAGCGCCGCTTTGGATCATATTCCTCGAGGTGTTTAGAAGCCTTGATACGCTGCCGCCCTCGTAGAGGTCGGTAACACACAATACGCAGGTGTCTGCGGGCGTCTCGATAAGGCTCTCACAATAGCCCAGCGCCCTTGCTATATCTGTTCCGCCGCCTAACTGAACGCTCATAAGCACCTCGGCGGGGTCATCTACCCGCCCCGAAAGATCTACGATATTAGTATCAAATATCACAAGCCTTACCTGTGCAAACGGCAGCTGCGAAATGATCTGCGCCATTACAGCGCTGTAGATCACAGACCCCAGCATCGAGCCCGACTCGTCTATCGCTATGATCACTGTCTTTTTGTTGTATTTTTTCACCCTTGAACTGAAGTAGATATCCTTCAGCACCAGCTCGCCCCTGTCGGGGTCAAAGTTTTTGAGGTTGCGGCTGACTGTCTTTTTGATATCAAGGTTTCTCGCCGTTCGCACAGGGCTGCGCTCGTTTCTGTCGAGCCTGCCGAGTGCCGAGCGCTTTATGCTTTGCTCGAGCCGCTTTGCTATATCCTCAGCGACACGCCTTGCTATCTGCTTTGCCGCCTCGAGCACCTCGCCCTTCATCAGGTGCTTTAGCTGCAATATCGCACTCAAAAGCCCCATATCGGGCTCCAGGCTCTCAAGCACCTGCTTATCGGTGATAAGCTCGGTCAGGCGGAACTCCTCAAGTGCTTGCTTTTCAAGCACCTCGGCAGTCTTTTTCGGGAAAAGCTCACGCACCTTTTGTATCCACCTTGCAGCAGTCAGCTGCGACCGGCCGCTGCCGCCGCTGCGCTCGTGCCTTATATCATCGCTGTCGCCGTGGCTGTAGAGGTAGTCAAGCAGCTCCTCCATTTCACCAAGACCCATAAGCTGCTTTGCATCGCCCGAAAAATCAAGGCTTGCGCTTGACGGCTTTCCCAGCACCAGCCGCCAGCGGTTTACCGACAGGTCTTTTTTAAGCTTTAGCTCATCCATATCTATACTCATTGTTTTTTCCTTTCAAGGCAGGCGGCAAGCTCCTTATCAAGCCTGCTGCCAAATCCGAACAGCCCCTCGTCTATCGCCTTTTTGTAGAGCAGGCTGTCGCCGCCCGTGCCGTACATTGAAGCCACAGCACCCGCAGCACGATGTATCTCCTGCGGGGTAAAGCCCGAAAATGCAAGGCGCATACCGGGGAGTATCTCCATAAAATCCTCATGCCCCATAGAGACTATCAGCTTATCGGTCATTCTAAGAAAGTCATTGTCTGCAAAGACGATATCCCTCGCAGTTGAAAACAGCCCACGCAGATACTGCGCCCCCTGCTTTTTGACCTCGACCGAGCCGCCGAGATACCCCCTCATAGCGTCCTCGGCTATGTATTGGTTTTTGCTTTCAAAGGCATACATCAGCCCCATTACAGCACCAAGCACTGCGGGGTTTTTATCCCTCGCCTGCGACATCTCGCAAAGTGCGGCGTAAAGTGTATCACGCCTGTCGGAGAAAAGCGTGTCGCAAAGCCCGTAAAGGCGCTTTAGTATATCTATGCACTCGCCCGCCTGCTCGTCGGGAACATTTATAAGCTCTGTGAGCGAGTCTGAGAGCCTATCGAAGCAGCTCTCCAGATACGAGAATGATGCACTGCTGTCATAGCCGTAAAGCCTGCTCAAATTATAGAGCATATCAAAATAGTAAAGCCCCTTGCCGATCGAGAGCAGGTCGCCGTCGCCAGAGAGCACACGGTTTATCGAGGAGCTTACCTCCGGCAGCTCAATGCCGCAGAGAAAGCAGTCAACTGCCGTTTTTGCAGCGCCCTCACATCTCCGCTCCGCCCTCAATCGGCCTGCGGCGATGTTTGCACACGCCTCCTCTATCGTGAAGCCGTCTGCCGTGTGGTCGATAAGCAGTGAATCGACCTGCGGCGAGCGCCTGTAGCTCCAAAGCTCGTGAACACGGCTCTTGTCCCTGCCCGAATGAAGGTCAGCACCCTTGAGCCTTTGTGCAAAGCCCGTGTCAAGGAGATCCATTCTGTGCATAAAGCGGCTTATCTCAAGCTCACGGGGCGACTTGAAAAGGGCAATATCCTTTTCCTGCGGCACTGCGCTGTGGTACTTTAGCTTAAAGCCCTCGCACTTCTCCTCAAAGTCCGCTATCAGCGGCGGGGTATGTGCTGTATCGCCGATATGCCCCACACCGTCGCCCGTGGCGATACGCTTTAAAATATCAAGCGGTATAGACGAAGAGAGCGAGCGCTCGCCCTTTATAAAGCAGGAGAGCACGCCGTCATAAAGCTCATAAAAGCCGCACTCGTGGACATTTCGCATAGGGGCAAGCCCTTGCATGAGCGACAGCGCCGCCGTAACATCCGATATCGCAACGGGCAGCTCCTTGCTCTTGCACTCCTTAGCGCAGCGTGCAAGCATATCGAGCGTTACGCTGTTATATGCGCCCTTAGGCGTCTGCTGCTCACGGATGAGCTTAAAAATGCTGTCATAAAAGAAGGGAAAGCTCATTCCCGATGCATAGCCGTGCAGCGCATCTGCCGCCTCATAGGAATACGCCGCAGGAAAGCAGCCCGTGCAGCCGGCAGGAACGGAATGAAGCTTAACAGGCTTTATGCCGCCCTGCTGCAAAAGCTCATATAGCCCCGGGCTGTGAAAGCCGCCCGTGACGATGAGGGTCTTTTTGTATGTCTTCATAGCCTCTGTGATATTATACGCCATGTGCTGCTCTCTGACAAGTGTGGCGTCGGCTGTAAGCTCCTCACGCTTAGTGCCTGAACGGGTAAGGGCGCAGTAGGTGTGCATAGCCCTCACAAATTCCTCGGTGGACTTATACAGCCCCTCTATCTCAAAGTATTTTTCCCAAAACTCCTCAAAGCTGCGTATGCCCGTTTTCTCACAAAGGCGCTTGTAAAACTGCCCCCTGACCAGCCTGCTGTCATCGGCATAGCTTTGCTTATCGTTCTTTAGCAGCCCCTTGCTCTTGGTAGTGTTTATAAGTATCTCGCTGTAGGGCAGGTCGATAAAGCGGGCGGGTATGCCCCTTGCCGCTGCCGCCTTTAGAGCGTTATACTCGGGCGAGGAATATAAAAAGGGGTAGTAGCATTTATAGTCCTCGGCAGCCTCGCTGATATACTTTTTCTTATCCTTGTAATAATAATAGAAGGCTGCGGGCAGCACGGTACGCCCGTCGGTAAGCACGGGGATAAGCTCATTGGCGTTCTCGGGACCCTCTATCAGTACGACATCGGGTGAATACAGCTCGATAGCCTTAAGCAGGTGATACGAGCAGGCGGGGCTGTGGTGCCTTACGGGGAAAAGCAAAAACGGCGCATCAAGGTCGAAGGGTATCACCTTAGCAGCGATGCCGTGTTCAGATATTCCTTCCATAAGCCGCCCTCCCTGCTCTTTTCCTTTACTGCGACCCTGAAATAGCTTTTGAGCTTATCAAGGTCGTCCTTATTCTCCTTGCACACAGCGCCGAGCAGGCTCTCGGTAAGCACGCTGAGATCCACCCTGCCGCCGCCCAGGTACCAGGCGTGGCTTATCGTCTGGAAATAGACAGACACTGCCTCCGCCGTGCTCATAACGGCATTAGGCTTCTGCACTACCGTTCCCGCAGCTGTCATTCCCTCACGAAGCTCGTGATATGTAACGGCGAGGAGCTCTGCTACGTTTGTATCTATCGGCGCATCTATCTGCCCTGCCCTTGCAAGATCCTGCGCCTCACGCACTATGATCTCCTTTTCGAGCCTTACGTCCTTGACAGGCTCGACAGTCTCGAAATTGAACCTTCTTTTGAGTGCGCCCGACATTTCGTTAACGCCCTTGTCACGGGTGTTTGCCGTGCCGATTATGTTAAAGCCCGGGCGTGCGAGCACAAGCCCCTCATCGCCGAGCTCGGGGATATTGAGGATCTGGTCGCTCATTACCGAGATAAGGCTGTCCTGTATCTCGGCGGGGGTACGGGTTATCTCCTCAAAGCGGGCGATGATGCCCTTTTCCATACCGATAAGCAGTGGCGAAGGAACAAGTGCCTCACGGCAAGGTCCCTTTGCGAGCAGCAGCGCATAGTTCCAGCTGTACTTGATCATATCCTCGGTAATGCCGGCCGTGCCCTGAACGGTATTCGTTGAGTTGCCGCATATTGCAGCGCACAAAAGCTCGGAGAGCATCGTTTTTGCAGTGCCCGGCTCACCGACGAGCATAAGGCCACGGCTGCCCGCAAGGGTGATGACGGCACGCTCGACCAGTGCATCGTTTCCGTAGAATTTGCGTGAGATAGCCCTTACGCCGTCGCTTGTATGCGCCTCCCCGCCCAATATAAAGGTACGCACCGCCTTCGGCGAGAGCACCCAGTTTTGCGGCTTTCTGCCGTCATCTGCATTTTTTAAGGCATCAAGCTCCTCCTTATATCTTACCTCCACGGGCGGCTTTATAAACTGTTGCATAACCATTCTCCTTTCTTTTTTCCCTTTTACTTTTGTGTTGTAGCTTCGATAAATTGGAATTTAGCGGAGCTTCGCTCCGCTAGGTAATAGTTAATAGGTAATAGGTAATAAGTATGGTGTCGGCTTCGCCGACAGATGCCCATTCGGGCAGCCGCCTTTGGCGGCTTATTGGGGGCTTTGCCTGCCTTCGCAGTAGGCAAGTGCCCCCGAACCCCTTCGCAGGTGCACCTCACCTATTACCTATTCCCTATTACCTATTACCTAATAAGATAAATTCTCATTTATCCTGCGAACACTTCTGTAAAAAGGGTGTTTCTTTTAATAGTTTACCCACACGGCAATATGTCGTCTCTTATATTATAGCATACTTTCCCTAAAAAGTATGTATCTTTTTTTGGACAGTAAAATATTTTTTTGAGAGCGTAGCTTTATGGGCAAAAAAGTGCCCGATACCGCTTCAAAGCGATACCGGGCGGGGCTGTCAGACAGCCTCCGGAACATGATATTTTTCCCTTGCCTTTATGCTTACCCTTTCGGTGCCGTCTATCACTATCACCTCACGGTCTGCATCGAAGCTGCTGCCCCTGTCGGCGAGCGCTTCAAAAACAAGGCTTGTGATGACATTCATAGGCGTTCTTACACCAAGGTTCGTGTAGGCTATATCCATAAGCTCATCCTCCGCACGCTCTGTAAGCTCAAGCTTAATGCCACGCTCTGTGCCGATCATCGCCGCCTTTTTTGAGATGATGCTGCGCATATCCTCCTGCGACAGCTTATGGAAATTTATTACCATGGTGAGCCTTCCCGCAAGCTCCTCGAGCATACCGTACCTTATCATATCCTCGATACTCAGGTCTGCATAGAAGCTCTCCTCTGGGGTGTCGGTGTCAGAGGGCAGCATATAGATCTCATTCAAGCCCTTGCTGTCCTTCTGCTTAGCATCTCTGATCTCCTGGAACGAACCCATGAAAACGAACATCGTGTTAGACGTATCCATAGTCGCATCAGAATCGCTCACATCGCACTCGCTGCCCTCTATGATAGTCAGAAAGGCCTCCTGCACCGCACCGTTTATGTTTACCTCCTTGGCATCATACGAGGGCTTGATCTTTTTGTCGGCCTCGTCAAGAAAGCATATCGCCGTGCCGGAGGGGAGCTTTTTGCAGCCGCCGGGTGTCGCATCGCCGATCTTCTTGAGGATAGTATCGGCATTCTTTCCCTTGAAGCCCGTTTCGGTTATCGTGCTCATATCCACACGCACCACGGGGATAGGCACGCTCTTTTCCTTAAAGAAGTACTTCACCGCCCTGAAAAGCTCGGTCTTGCCCATTCCGCTGGGCGCTGTCAGAAGCCAGTTAAGTGCGGGCGCCCCAAGCCCCTTTGAGACCTTGTCCACATAGTCGTAAACCAGAAAAGCCGCCTTGCGAAGCTCCCTATCCTGCCCGACTATACGCCCTCTGAGGTAGTCATAGAGCTCCTCAAAGGAAAAGCCTATGGAAAACAGCCTATCGCCCGAAGGCTTATCATTTTCCTTGCCGCCAAGGCAGTAGACGCACTGAAAGCCCGTCTGCGATAGTATCATTCTTGCTAAGCCGTTCTCATCGGTCGAGCAGCTTTGCATATACACCCTTCTCTTGCCGCCGGGGTTTACCTCTCTGAGCTTTTTGGCGACTAAGGAAAGGTTCCGGTGGGTCTGGGCGGGCGAATCTGTCTTGAAAAAGATATATATCCTATGCGTTCTGCGTGAGTTTCTTGGCATCACCTGCACATTACTGCCCAAAACAAGCTTCGTATGCCTGTAAAGCTCATCGTCCTCATCGATCAGGCGCTGCTGCGGCGAGGGGCGCTTGTCCTTATCGGGCAGCTCTATCACTACGATAGCATCGTTCTCAATGCTGACGCAGTCGAGCGGGCTGTCGATCTCCTTTATCGTTTCACAGCCCTTCTCCTCTACCTGCTTTTTGATCGTTTTAAGCGAGTTTGGGTCGAGCACGGGCACAGCTAAATCAGTACCGAGGTTAACGTAGGTGACAGTATCTGTCGGCTGATAGTATTCGGCGCACGATTCGCACATATAGCTGTCCCCGCCGACGTTTATTACTGTTGTCTCCTTTGTAAGCGGCAACCCGCAGCTGCAGCACTCATACTCTGCAAGATTGATCAAGTAATCCATTTTTCATTCCTCCCTTTTATCACGAGCTCATATCATCTATCCCCGCAAACTCTGCGGGAAGAAGGTGGGTGTCCTCAAATACGTATACCGTCTGCTTAGTTTCAAGCGTGATGATGTCGCCCTCTACAGTGAGCCTTCCGGGGCTTGTTTGCAGGTTCGCTTCACCCACCATACTTATGACGCTCTCGCCCTCGTGCTTGCCGTCAATAAAGGTGAATATCGCCATAAGCCCAAGCTTGCCGACGTTCTTTAAGCGCCAGTCCCAGCCATCAGCGCAGCCGCCCTGCGCACGGGTGATGCTTTTCACCTCAACAAGTGTTTTGTAGATCTCCTTTTTGAAATTGTTTGTGGTTGCTTTGTCGTTTAACATGATTCATTCCTCCTAAAAAATATATTATCAAGGATCATTACCTCGGATAGGGCGTAAAGTGTGTGCTTTACGCCTTATCCCGAATAATGACCCCTATGCCCGACATATAGCCGGGCAGGGGGGGAGGGAGATCATCAGATCTCCCTGTCATTAGGGTAGTCATTATCAAGCTCGTAGCTGTCAAGCAGGAGCGTTTTACCGAACCTCGGCTGCTCGCCCTGCCGCACGAGCCAGTGGGTCATCATGGGCATATTGATGATCTTCTCAATGGGCTTGTTCGTAAGCTTGGAGAAGTAGTCGGCCGTGTCAAGGTCGCTGCCGCCCATATATATCTTAGTGTTACAGTTAGCAAGTATCGTCTTTGCGCCTATGCCGTAGCTCTGCTCAAGCTGTGCGATAGACTGCAGCAGGAGAAGCACCGAGATGCCTCTCGAGCGGATATTGGAGATCATATTTTCAAACCCCTCGATCTTGGCCGAGGAGCCGAAGTCATCAAGTATGAATCTTACGGGTACGGGGAGGTATTTATCGGGCAGGCTGTCAGCATAGCGGCAGAGCGTGTCCATTACCTGAGTGTAGAATATGTTTATGAATTTGTCCTTTGAACGGTCGGTGTCGGATATATTTATGAAAAGCGCCGTCTTTTCTTCAGCAAGGCTCTTTATGTCAAAGTCGCTGTACCTTGTCATCTCACGCATCTCGGGGGTGTCGAACGGCATTAGGTCGCCGTAAAGGCTTACCTGAACTGTGCTGAACGTCCTTTCCGAGAGCCCTGCGAACTTCTTGAACTGCTCGTAAGCCCAGCTTTCCTGACCTGTGCGCTTTTTGTACTCTGCCCTGTGCGCCTCGAACACCTTCGCAGCGTCACAGGGCTTGCCGTTCGCAAGTGCGTCTGCATCAAACGTGGCAAGCAGCCTGTTGAGACCATAGAAGCTCTTCTCAAAGCCCCTCCCCCCTTCCATAAAATATCCTAAAGCGCAGTTGGCCTGCATCTCCTCCGCCTGCGGCCAGAACGGGTCACGAATACGTGACCGGTCAAGCCCCAGATAGACTAATATGTGTGACATCTTCTGAACATCGTTTGGAGTGTCAAGCCCGAGAATGGAGTTATAGTGTATGCCCCTCTTTTGATTGATAGTGTCGAGCAGCATTGTATTGTAGCCGTTTTTTTCAAGTATCGGGGCGCACCTTTCATACAGCTCGCCCTTTGCATCGGATATTACCATACTGCCTCCCCCCGCACCGGAGAGGATCTCCTCGATACATTTGCCGTTAGTCTTTCCGCTTCCCGCAGAGCCGACGACCAGGGTGTTGTTGTTGTGCCTGCCGTGGCGGCCTGTGTTTTCCGTAATGCTCCCGTCGGGGTCGAGGTAGTCACCGTTTTTACGTGCCTTAAGTAAGTTTGGGTTTACATTAGCTTTCATTGTTATTTCCTCCTTAAAATGTATCATACTTCTTCAAAGCCTGTTGCTATAGCGTCACAAAGCCCGAAGGCTACTGCCTGCTCTGCGTTAAAAAAGTTATCGAACGCCGTGTTCCTGTCGATATCCTCAACGCTCTTTCCGGTAAACTCTGCAAGAAGCGAGTTGATGACCTTCTTTGTGTCCATTATCGACTCTGCCGTGCGCTGTATAGATGTGGCCGAGCCGCCCATTCCGCCCGAGATCAGGGGCTCGTGGATCATCATTTTTGAGTGCGGCATTATAAAGCGCCTGCCCTTTCTGCCGCCTGCTACGAGCACCGCCGCCATTGACGCCGCAAGCCCCGAGACGTAGAAGTCTATACCATGCGGGTAAGCCTTTATTACATCATACATCGCAAGCCCTGCCGACACCGAGCCGCCCGGCGAGTTGACATAGATCTTAAGATCCTTGTGCTCCTTTTTTGCAAGGTGCATAAGCAATACGAACGCCCCCGAGAGCATTTCATCTATCGGCCCCGTGATCTCGATGATCCCGTTTTCAAAGGCCTGTGATGAAAGCGGCACCGTCTGGATACCTCTTGCACTCTCGACCAAGGTGTCTGCCGGCAGCGACAAATAGCCGCCGCCCTCCTGCAAAGCGCTTACCTGTGAAAAATGTGTGTTCATTACTATTCCTCCTTAGGTTTATGTTTAAGGGGCTGTTCCCCTTGCGGTGTTCTAATCATACCATATCGCAGGGGGCATAATCATTGACATTTTTGCCATTTGTTGATTTTGCACGGTTTTTTGTACTTATCAGCGTGCGATTTGTGCCGCATAAACAAAAAGAGGACAGAAAGCTCTGTCCTCTTGCGGTAACTTATTATTTATGCCGCTGCCTATTTTTCACGGCTCTTTTCTTTTCTCCTATTGTATAATTCCGAGACCTTAGCTTCATCGTAAATGCGCTTTTCTATGCAGTCAAGAAGCGCCTTGTCATAGATGATGTAATTTGTTTCGTCATTATGTATGCTCCTGTAATTCCTTGCAGGGAACTCGATACCGAACGCCTGCATAAGCATAAGAGTATCACGCCTGTTAAGATGCAAATGCAGCGCAAGCTTTCTTGCGACGATTGGCGAGCAGCCCCTATCCCCGTCATACATCTTATGCATCGTGCTAAGGTCGCAGCAGTCTTTTGCCAGCTCGCTGAGCGACTTATATAGCTTGCCCTCGCCGATACGGCTGTCAATAATGCCCTTGACAAAGTCTCTGTTATACGAATACTCATCTGCCGCCTGGCGCTTGATGTATTCCTTTTTGAGCTTGTCATACTCTTTCTTCACAGCAAAGTCGTTTTTCATCTGCTGATACATTTTATTGATAGCCTCTTCCCTTTCCTTTGCCTCAAAGGGCGCTGTCACCTTCATTTCCTCCAGCTGCTCGGGTGAGTAATTGCAGTAGTTATCATCATCGTCATCATCGCCTATACTCTCCCTTACCACAAGCAGCAGCTCATCAAATATGCCTTCATATTCCGATGTATCGAGTGCATCCTGCGCTATATACAAAGCCTCTTCTGCGGGAAAGCCCATTCTCCCCGCCGAGAGCAGCGGGAAGGCGACAGTTCTTATGCCGTTATCTCTTGCTGTCTCCAGCGCATTTTTATAGCAGTTATAAAGCTGCATCTCACTGTCACGGTGATAATAATACGGAGTGACCACGTGGATTATTTTTTTGCCTATATCAAACCCCTCGGTAATGCCGCACTCGGCGATGCCCAGCTCACCTATCTGCTTCCTTGCATTTAGCAGCTTTTTAAAGCCCGCTTTGCTGTATATGTATTTATCGAGCCCGTTGCCTGCTTTAGGCTTTGGGTTTGCGGGCAGCACTATCGCCTGCGCTTTGGCAGCAAGTATATCTGTACCATATAATATCCTAAACATTTTATCCTCCTCATAGTGTTTTTTTCATTATAGCATAAACCTATGTTTTGGTCAACAGCACGGCAATTGTAAACGTTTTGTTAACAGCATTGACATCGGTGGGAAAATATGTTATATTGATGTACTACGCCAATGACAGGTGCGGCATTGGCGCAGACCACGGGATACCGCACCGGAAGAAAGAAAACGGAGGGGATAGCAATATGAAATACGAACAGCTGCTCTTATCAGAGCTTAGGGTAGTTCCTGTCAGATACGGCTCGGCAGAGCCTGATGATGCGATGCTCGCAAAGGCTGTAACAGCCAATGAGGAGCTTATAAACTTAGGGTACACGCTTTCCCCTAAGGATATTATACCTCTCTCGGTAACGCCCGACCTTGACGGCTTTGTGAGCTGTGTAAGGGAATACATAGGCGACGTAAAGGCAGACCCTATGTACCCCGACTTCCCGAGCCGGGTAATGGAAATGGACGAGGCGGTGTTCCGCTTCCACCAGATGCTCCACTACCTCTCGACCTACGGGGTGACGCTATTTACCGGCACTAAGGTAAAAAGGGGCTGGCTGCCCGAGGTGCACAAGACCGAGAAAATCAAATCTGATGACAAGCTGCTCGAGGCCAAGGTCATCGAGCTGATAGGCGAAAACGAAAAATACATCACCCCCTACAAAAAAATAATGACCCGCACCGAGCGTATGGACGACAAGCAGCGCATGATCGTCAAGGAGTGTGCCGAGAACCTCACGCCCGAGCAGATAGCGAGCGTGGCCGTCACCTTCAAGCAGAACCTGCTTGATGTGTTTAACGCAGTTTTCACCTCCGAAAAGCTCGGCAGAGAAGCAAAGCTTGTGCTGCTGCACACGATCTGCCAGCACACGGGCGATGTCTACAAGTGTGTGGACTATTCGCTGACAAGGGCACGCTTCCACCTAAAGACCTCGCAAAAGCGCCTGCTGGTAAAGCTTCTTGAGAGCTTCCCCATAGAGGATTTCAAGGCAAACCTGATCCTCTCAAACAAAAAGGGCGAGCGCACCGAGCTTATGCTGAGGTTTCTCGACTTTAACACCTACAGCCGCAAGGAGGAGTACAAGCAGGCCGTTGCAGAGCTCAGGAGCGGGAAGCTAAGGTCGTGGGAGTCGAGGGCAAAGTTCCTTGCAGCGCACAAAAACCCTGAGGCACTAAGCTTCTTTGGTGCACGCCCCGGCATGATGCTGAGGTCTATGACCTACCTTTTGAGAAACGGCTACAGGTCTGAGGATATCTTCAACACCCTCTTGCCAAATGCAGCCTCGCTCAAAACGCAGAGCCTTGTCAGCCTGATGAGCTTCTTCAACCGCCCGGGGTTAAACGACCTTGACGATGCGAAGTTCAGGGAGGCGGTCATCATCAGCAGAATGGTGAACTCGCTTCTTGAAAAGCGCCTTGAAGCAAACAAGACAAAGCTTGCCGGCAAGTTTGTCTGCATAAAAATGCCGCAGTTTGACCTTGACCTGTCAACTATCAGAATAAGCAACAAGTCAAACGAGGGCGGCTACATTCGCCCGGGTCTTGCATATAAGATACCCGAGGGGGTAAACAGGCTTCGCTTCTTTGTCTACTGGAACGACAAGGAGCAGGTCGATATAGATCTTCACGGCGCAGCAAGGCGCTTAGACGGCAGCTATGACCATATCGGCTGGAACGCAGGCTTTAAAAGCGACACGCTCGTATTCAGCGGCGATATCACACATTCAGACGCAGCCGAGTACATCGACATCGACCTTGAAAAGGCAGGCGGGCTCGTTGACACTGTAGGCGTCAACATAAACATCTACTACGGCCGCCCCACCTTTAAGGAGATAGGCGAGTGCTTTGTCGGGGCTATGGCCGTAGGCACGATGAACAAGGAAATAAAGCTCTACGACCCGAAGAACTGCTTCTTCACACACTTCCTCACAAGCAAGTGCCGCCAAATGAACTACGGCTATGTAGATATACAAAACCGTGCTATCATTTTTGACGGCAACGAGAGCGGCAGAGGCTACTATAACGTAATGCCGAGAGACAACGGCTTCTCACTAAGGAGCTATCTTGAGATACTCTTAAGATCTCAGAAGGCGGTAGCGGTCGATGACCCCGAAAAGGCTGATATCACCCTTGTTATGGGCAAGCCCACGACACCTAAGGAGATAAGCCTGATAGACAACAACTTCTTTATGGAAGCTTGACAAGCGGCATTAAAAATGCTAAAATAATTACAGCGGCAGGCAGGCTGTCTGCTGCTGCAAATATCATTTACCGGGCGCAGACTGCGCTTTTGCAGCATACTTTTGATCTATGGACGATTGACCTTTGCGCAGCCCCCTGTTAGCTGCAAGATAGCTCGGTAAATTTACAAAACGCAAGCGTTTCCCCTTAAGCAGCTGCGGCCGGGCAAAAAGGTGACATACTTTTAAATGGAATTTATTAAGAGGGAATGACGGGCGGCACCTATGCCGCTGACAGTCTCCCTTTACACGCTTAGGGGAAGTCCGTCACCGTATCGCTTGCTTTATTTGATACAAGCGTTCAGCCCCTTGACTGTGATTAGTCAATGACATACTTTTATCACCATTTTTCTGAATGAAGGGATCTCTGAGCTCGTCATTAGATAGCTTGTATCACCCCAATAATAATGCCGAGGAGTTATTCCTCGGCTTTTTTGTTGGCAGAAGCTGCCATATTACTCTTTTTGAAAAATCAGAATTTGTTTCTTTTTAGTATATTGATTATATCATCACCGAATTTTTTAGATATTTTATCGCCGATACCACTTATGTCTTTAAGATCCTCACGTCCTTGAAGCTTGCTTTTATCGTTAACAAATACTTCAGCGATTTTCTTTGCAGAATCGTCGGAAAGGATATATTTGGGGTCTGAGTATTTTAATTCTTTGAGTTTCATATCCCTATATTCTACAAGGTCTTTAAATACCTTTTCATACAAAGACATTTTATCATAAAACCTTTTAAAATAATCTACCGCAAGGCCGGGATCGGAACAGGAGAAGACCTTTTCAGCGAGTTCCTTTTTATTTAATGGCTTCAATACAGCGTTTTTGTTTAAAAAGTTTTTGATAGAATCGGTCACTTCCGTATTGCCAAGGTTGCAGATTTGTTCTCTGATGTCTTTGCTTACTTCTTTATAATCTATAAACCAATTATTATGTTCATTTGCATTTATAACAAGAGAAACCAGCCTATTATCTATTTGCTTTTGGATTTTAGGGTATTTACCTATCAGTGCATTTCGTAATGCGCCAATATGGTCTTTATTCTGGTCGATAGGGCTGTTTATAGTTTCATATTTATCTGCGTCTTTAAACTTAGCTAAAAATCTTCCGTTTTTAACTACCTTCACCGGTGAAGAAAAGTTTTTAACTTCTACTACGATTATCAGTTTATCGGTAATAAGAACGTAATCGATCTGTGCGGTGCCGCCGCCTGCTAACGGAATGTAAAGATCGTGCAGTACATACATAGGGACATTTGCAGTAACGATTTTTCTTCTAACGGTATCTTCACCGTATTTTCCTTTTCCTGCATTGTTTATTGCTTCATTGATCTCATCTATAAGGTAGTCGGGTGCTGTATCTATAAAACTACGTAATTTATTTATGTATTCTTCACCTGCCGTATTATACTTATCATCAGGATAAAGTGTTGGTATTTTTATATCTTTTTCAAACAATCCCATTTTTAGACCTCCATAGTATAAATCTTACATTATTATAGCATAAATATTAAAAACTGTCAAGAACAACCCCGTGCCGCAAAGCCCCACGCAGCCTGTACCCGGCCTGTAAAAAAATGCAAAAATCTCTTTACAAGTTAAGACCGCCGTGCTATAATGACAATATGAAAAAATTGTAATAACAGGAGGCTTTACTATGTCACTCATCACCGACCTTAGCAAATCACGCTACTGCAAGGGCTTTCAGTGCCCGAAGATACTGTGGCTCGACCACTACAAGCCCGAGGAGGCGGAAAACAACCTCTCCGAGACCGTTATGGAAAACGGCAACCTCGTGGGCGACCTTGCAAGAAGCTATTTCGGAGAATACTCCCTTGTGGAGTTTTCCTTTGACAAATCGGAGATGACCGCTAAAACGCAGGAGTTCATCGACGCTGGTGCCGAGAATATAGCCGAGGCTGCTTTTATGACCGACGGGCTATACTGCGCTGTCGATATCCTCCATAAAAACGGTGACGGCTGGGACATTGTTGAGGTGAAAAGCTCGACCCACCTGACCGATATCTACATCGAGGATATGTCGTTCCAGTATTATGTTCTCACAAGCTGCGGCGTAAATGTAAAGCGTGTTTTCAATATGCACATCAACAGCAGCTATGTCCGCAAAGGGGAGCTTGACCTGAAGGGGCTTTTCACCATAGAGGACTGCACCGACACAGCGAAGGAAAAGCTTGCTTCCGTAGCCGAGAGGGTCGCAGCTATCAGAAAATATATCTCCGTGACCGAGGAGCCCGAACGTGATATTGACACCTACTGCGAGAAACCCTATGAGTGCGCCTACAAAAAATACTGCGGCAGACACCTGCCCGATCACAATGTCTTTGACCTTGCGGGAATACAGGCACGCACCGCCTACAAGCACTATCACAACGGGATAGTTTCCTATGAAGACCTGCTTGCAAACGCCAAGAAGATAAAGCTTAGCGACAAGCACCGCAGGCAGATAGAAGCCACCCTCAACAATTCGCCCGATGAGGTCGATAAACCAAAGATAAACGAGTTTCTTGACACCTTGACATATCCGCTTTATCACCTTGACTTTGAGACCTTTCAGCAGGCTGTGCCGGAGTTTGACGGGGTAAGCCCCTATCAGCAGATACCCTTCCAGTATTCGCTTCACATCGAGCAGGCGGACGGAACTCTTGAGCACAAGGAATTCTTAGCCAAGGAAGGCACCGACCCAAGGCGTGCCCTTGCAGAGCAGCTTGTAAAGGATATCCCCAAGGGGGTATGCTCGCTTGCCTTTAATATGAGCTTTGAGAAAAAGGTAATCAAGTGCCTTGCCGAGACCTTCCCCGACCTGGCGAATGGGCTTATGGATATATACGAAAATATGCACGACCTGATGATACCCTTCAGAGAGCAGGATTACTACAGCGCAGCTATGCAGGGCTCGTACTCGATAAAGTATGTTTTGCCCGCACTTTACCCCGACGACCCCGAGCTTGACTATCACAATCTCGAGGGCGTACATAATGGCGGTGAGGCCTCGGCCGCCTTTGCCGAGATGACCTCTCACACCCCCGAGGAGATCGCCGTGATAAGAGCAAACCTGCTAAAATACTGCGGCCTTGACACCTACGCTATGGTAAAGGTTTTGAGAAAGCTAAAGGAAGCCGTACAGTAAAGCAGCGTTATCAGTCAGAGCATTTTTGTATTGCTGCCGGTATAAATAGGAATTTGGCTAAGGGGGTACGGGGGGCACTTGCCTACTGCGAAGGCAGGCAAAGCCCAAGTATGACAAATTTGCACTGTTCATCGAGCCCGTATTCGGCGGCGCATACCGGTAGCAGATCGAGTCGCTTGAAATGAAATAAAAAACTGCCGCCGATCATATAAATATATGGTTATATACTTGACACACCAATTAAAATGCCTTAGATAATGGGACTCGGGGCGAAGCCCTCCCCCATACTCTCCCAAGCTCGCTGTGAGCGAATGCTCACAGTTAAGCGAGGGTCTGGGGGCAAAACCGTGGTGTGTCAAAGGGATAACCATATAATAACGGGTGCAAAAAACAGATCAAGTTTTTGCACCCATTTTCTTTTTTGGGGGGTATATATTACAGAAAAGGCAAAAGACAAAAAATGGAGGAATTGATTATGCCTAAGTTAAAATATCACGAGTATAAGCATCAGGTCGAGGGTCAGGAGATGTGGCAGCACGTCTTTAAGCTTATAGATAAGAACGACCCGCTGCGTCAGGAGATAGCAGAGCGTTATGAGACCTGTATGAATATTGAGAACGATGAGGTCGCAGAGAAGATCTTTACGGGCAGCCACGATGTTATCGACATAAACGGTGAAAAGCATAAAAATATATCCAACGCCAACATTTATACAAACGGCGGCGAAATGGACGCTATAGATCTTGAAAAAAAAGATACACACGCCCTCTACAATGACGACCCCGGCTTTGTTGACTTTCAGAACAAGGGGCTTGACCTTATCAAAAGGATAAAGGAGAAATACCCCGACCCCAAGTCACACGGTATGCTCTACACCTTCCTTGATATGCTCGAGCTGAACATAAATTCCGTTATGGGCAAGCACAGAGGCTTTGAGAACACCCCCGGCGAAAATCTTATAACCAACCAGAGAAAGATGATCGACGTCGTTCTTAGCGATAAGAAATCAAGAGATAATTGGACAACGCTCGATTACAACGCCCCCGAGGTATATGAGAAGGCCTGCAAGGATTTCGGCCTTGTAAAGCTTTATTCCGATTACAACACTATAAACCGGCACAGCCTGGAATGGAGCGATGAGCTCAACAAGAAAAAGCCCGACCCCGCAAGGCTAAGAGAGATATTCAAGCTCTACGAGCAGGATTATGCGTCAATGAGTGCGTCTATCGGGGATTTTGAGAAGAAGTTCAATGAGGATATGAAGCTGCCCAAGGAGCAGAGGCAGTTTTACAATATCGGGCATGATGAAGATGTAGAGAAAGGCGACTTTATAGGCGACAAAAACAGAAGCATAAACAGGCTTTGGGCAGAGGGAAAGGTAACAGACTTCCGCAGGAATGCACAGAACCAGATCTTTGCGGCAGAGCTTACAAACCTAAGGGAAAGCGTAAAAACCGAGCCCGGCGATGAGTTTGCCGATAAGATAGACAACCTGCTGCCGCAGCTTATGTATGAATTTAAGGGTCTGACAAGCGTTATCACACCTATGAGCGATGAGAACAGGGTAAAGGCTATACTGGATCTTAAGGAATATGCAAGCCGGCACAAGAACCACCCCCTCTCCGAGGAGGTGCTCAAGGTCTGTGCAAACCAGCTTGCTGACAAGCACAACCTTGACGTTCTCTCAAAAATTGAGGAGCGTGAGGCCTACAACGAAACGATAAAGACCGAGGAGGATATCAAGCTTGAGGGCTACGCAGCAGACAAGAACACCCTCAACGAATACGGCGACCTTGTAAAGGAGATCATAGAAGACACCGTGAATGAGACTATCTTCTTCATGCGTGATGACCTGGTAAGAGGTAAGGATGGCAAATCCGACAGCTACAAAAAACTTATAAGGGAGATCAAAGAACTCTACAAGGCAACGGGCACAGATTCTACGACGGGCGAGATAGAAAACACAAAGAAAATATACCCGAAGAGGGCATTTGATGCAATATGCCGTGTTATAAAAGCTGCCGATGATTACCATAAAGACCATAAGGGCATAAGCAAGGGCGTTATCGGCAGGGGCAGAGACAGGTACAACTATTCAGACACCCTCAGCAAAAAGCTTGGCGCTAAGCTTGAAAAGCTGAGTGATCTGCGTTCTAATTTGCCCGATGACCTCTCGATCAGAAGCGAAGCCCTGGAGATCAAGCGTGAAAGCATCTTAGAAAAAGAGTGTATGCTGGGTGTTGCCGATAGCAGTCTTGATACCCTGATAAAGAGAACTCAGACGAGTATGCAAAATAACAAGCATAAGGAGGCAGCTATCAACAAGCTAAATGAGATGAGCAATAGGTTTGCGGGCGTTATAAACGAGAATGTAACAGGCAAGCCCGATATTGATGACCAAGAAGGTCTTGACAGATATCTTGAGGATCAGACGGCCGCTCTTAAAAAGCAGGCGTCAAATATCCTGGCTCTTAAAACAATAACAAGATCTATCAGCAACAATAACGGGTTCTTTGACAATGTTAAGATCGATGATAATAACAATACGAGGAAGGCTGTCGATGATGTGATCAGTGAGCAGTTTATCGCAGATACAGCATATAGCATAAGAAAGAACCCCGCCTTCCTGAGAATGTTTGACAGCATAAAAAAATGGGAGGATCTTGACCGTATGAAGGGCTTAGCTCTCAACAATGGCGGCGGCGGGCTTATCGACGAGCTTTCCAAGTTCACAAAGATAGTTTCGGCAGAGGAAAATATCAAAAACGAGGCCGCTGTAAGAAACGAAAAAAATAACAAGCTAAGCAATAACGCCCCTCAGGCAGGTGTTCTCTGAAATAAGTAATATGGCTATCCCTTTGACACACCACAGTTTTGCCCCCAAACCCTCACTTAACTGTGAGCATTCGCTCACAGCGGGCTCGGGAGAGTATGGGGAGGGCTTCGCCCCGAGCCCCATTATCTAAGGCATTTTAATTGGTGTTTCAAGTATATGACCATAATAAGTAATACTTTAAAAGGCTGCACAGAGCGTTTCTGCGCAGCCTTTTCTTATGCCCGCTAAGGGCTCATATTTGCTCACGGTACTGTTTTGCTATTTCCTTATCGTCTTGACCCCAAACACAAAGTAAACGATGTGGCACACCCACACGACAGCAAGGATAATGCAGGGCACCCATATCCCCTTTCTCCACATCATAAAAAAGCCAAAGCCCATAAGCAGCGTGACCGATAAGATAACGCTCACCTTAGTTTTTAAAAGCATTCCCTTGTGCTCGACGAAGGAGCGCAGGTGCTTTTTGTAAAGCCCCGTGCCTGTAAACCACGAGTGCAGCCGCCTTGAGCTTTTGGCATAGCAGAATGCCGCCGCCATATAAAACGGTACCGTCGGCAATATCGGCAGCACCACCCCGACCGTGCCGAGAGCCAGGCAAAGCGAGCCGACGGCTATAAGTATTATTTTCTTCATTTTAGCTCCTGTCTGTCAGCTCATACGCCCGCTGTCTATGCTGTAGACTTTATTGCATATACGCATAGTTGAAAGGCGGTGAGAAACCAAAACGACCGTCTTGTCATCGCCCTTTTCCTCCTTGAGCGAGCGGAGTATCACGGCCTCGTTGAGGCTGTCAAGGTTGCTTGTAGGCTCGTCAAGCAGCATAAGCGGGGCGCCGTGCAGAAATGCCCTTGCAAGGCCAAGACGCTGCCGCTCGCCGCCCGAAAGCGTCTCGCCAAGCTCGCCGACACGGGTATCGTAGCCGTTCGGCAGGGTCATGATAAAGTCGTGGATAGACGCCTTTTTGCACGCCTGCTCGACCTCCTCACGGGTCGCAGAGAGGTCGCCTATTTTCACGTTATACTCGATAGTTTCGTGGAAAAGCTGTGTGTCCTGCGTCACATAGCACTCGTTGCTTCTGAGCGAGGCTGTATTGATAAGGTCTATGTCGGTATCATTTAAAAGTATCTTACCCTTATCAGTCTCCCAAAAGCGCATAAGAAGCTTCAGCAGGGTGGATTTTCCGCTGCCCGAGCGCCCCGAGATACCGGTTATGCTGCCGTTATCAATGCTTAGTGACAGATCGTCAAGCACCCTTTCGCCGCCGTAGCTGAAGGTGACGTTTTTCACCTCGGCGCCGTCAAAGGCTATATCTAGGCTGTCCTTTACCTCATCTGTCACGGGCTCTTCATCAAGTATATCAAGCACACGCCCGCCCGCTGCAAGGGTGTTTTGCAAAACGCTGCCGAGGTTTGCAAGCGCTGTGCAGGGGCCGAAGCTTGACATCATCGCTATGACAGATATGAGCATACCGTCAAAGCCTATGCTCCCCTTGTTGTAAAGCGACACCGCCGCAAGCAGCATTATAATGTCAAAAATAAGTATCACGCCGCTTGTAATGGCGGTATTGATGCCGATGTTCCGGCTCATTTTTTCCTGAGTTCCTGCGATATTATCAGCCCTTAGCCTAAGCTCTGAAAGCCTTCTGCTGCCTGCGCCGTACTGAATGGTCTCATCAAGCCCACGCAGGTTTTCAAGCGTGAATGCCGAAAGCTGCCCCGACTGCGCCCTGAACCTGTCAGCCGTATCGCCGCTCAGCTTATAGATCATAACAGGAACGGCTATACCCACCGTCAGATACCCTGCAAGGGCGACAGCCCCAAGCAGAACATTTTGCAAGGCTATAAACACAGTCATAATAGCCGTCATAACAGCCGCTATGATGACGGGTGAAACAGTGTGTGCATAAAACACCTCGAGCAGCTCAATATCCGAGGTTATCACGGAGATCAGGTCGCCCTTGTCACGCCCCTCGAGCTTTGCGGGGCACAGCCTGCGAAGTGCTGCAAAGACCCTGTTGCGTATAAGCGCCAAAACATTAAAGGCGATATAGTGATTAAGATACTGCTCAGAGCAGCGAAACGCCGCACGAAAGACCGCAAGCAGTATCACCGCCGTAAACACGCCCTTAAGGGAAAGCGGCGTTTCAAATTTTAGCACATCGAGCAGCGCATAGCCGCCCAGGATAGTGATAAACTGGGCGCACAAAAAACCACCCACACCTAATACTACCGCCAGGCACATAAAGCCCCTGAGAGGGGAAACAAGGCCTATCATTCTTGACATTATACTAAAAGCAGAACGTTTTTTCATATCAAGCCTCACCCCTTCCTATGCTTTCAAGTGCCTGCTGTGCAGTCCACATATCATAATAGCTGCCGCCCGCCGAGAGCAGCTCATCGTGCGTTCCCTGCCCCGCAAGGCTGCCGCCTTCGAGCACGCATATGCTGTCGGCATTTTTGCAGTTTGCAAGACGGTGGGTGGTGAGTATCACTGTTTTAGTCCTTGCAAGGTCGTAGATCAGCGAGATAATGTCCGCCTCGCTGTCGGGGTCCACAGCACTTGTCGCCTCGTCAAAAATATACACAGGCGTATCGTGCAAAAGCGCCCTTGCAAGGGCAAGCCTTTGCCGCTGCCCGCCCGAGAGGTTCGAGGCATTCTCGGTAAGCTCGGTATCAAGCCCCTGCTTTGATGCAAGGAAGTCATAGAGCCTTGTTTTCTTTAGCGCCTCGTTCATCTCGTCATCGGTAGAGTTAAAATTGCCCATTAAAAGATTATCTCTGACAGTTCCGCTAAAAAGGTATGCGTTATGGGAAATGTAGGTGAAGGTCTGCATAAGGCTTTTTTCGCTGATATCCGAAAGCTCCCTCCCGCCTATGGTCACAGAGCCCTTATAGCCCTTGTTCCTGCCCATAAGTATAGCAGCAACAGTCGATTTGCCGCTTCCCGACTCACCGCACAGCGAGGTGATAGTGCCCTTTTTGATATCAAGCGTTATGCTATGCAGCACCTCCCTGTCCTCTTCATAGGAAAAGCAAACGTCCTTAAGGCTTATATCGCAGCTTGACGGGTCTATCTCCCCCTCGGGCTGCGGCGGCTCGGGAAGGTCAAGGATCTTAAAAAGCCTGTCGCTTGCCGCCATACCGTTCATAGCAACGTGGAAAAAGCTGCCAAGCTTGCGCATAGGTATAAAGAAATCTGCCGACAGCATTATTATTGCAAAGCAGCCCGCAAAGCCGATATTGCCCTTATAGAACTCGCTTGCCGAGAGCACTACGCCGAGGGCAGCCCCGCCGTAGGCGATAAGGTCCATTATGGTAACGGAATTTAGCTGCATAGTCAGCACCTTCATAGTCACCCTGCGAAACTCCTCGCTCTCGTCAGCCATTTTCTTTGCGGTAAACTCGTCCGCCTGATAGATCTTGAGCGTTGTAAGCCCCTGTAGGCTCTCAAGGAAGGTATCGCCAAGGTTTGCATAGCGTGACCAGTAGTTTTTTAACAGGCGCTTTGCTATCTTCTGAACGCCCATTATCGCCCCGGGGATAAGCGGCACGCAAATAAGCAGCACCACAGCCGCCCTCATGCTTACAAACCCAGTGACCGCAAAAAGTGTGAGCGGCGCTAAAAACGCATAAAAAAACTGCGAGAGGAACTGCCCGTAATAGGTCTCGAGCTGGTCTACGCCCTCGACAGAGAGCTGAACTATCTCGCTCGTCGGCACCTGCTCCTTATAAGAGCTGCCAAGGCGCAGAAGCTTTTCAAAGATCGCCTCACGAAGCTTTTTCTTGACCGAGCGTGAGGAAAGGTAGCTGCACCTTTCCTGCAAATACGAGCATATCACCCTCACAACAAGCGAGCAGGCGGCCGAGGCTATGGCAAAGCTTATATCGCTCTTCCTTGCGCTTTTGTCTATCAGCGCCTCGGCAAGCCTTGCAATAGCAAATATCATAACTATATTTGAGCAAAGGCTTATCCACTGGCAAACTACGTTGCCGATTATATATTTTTTACTGTCACCCATAAGCTGAATAAGGCGTTTTTTTATCATTATCATCTCTCCCGGATCAAGTTAGCTTTCGCTAATAATTATACCATATTTTTACTTGTATTGTCAACCTATAACAGCAAAAAGGCTGCTCCGTGCATTTATCGGAGCAGCCCTTTTTTATAAGGTGGTCATTTGTATATCACTTTTTCTTTTTTGATACAGCAAGTGCCATTACACCCGCAAGCGAAAGGGTAAGCATCACGCCGCCTGCCATTGTGCCCGTTTTGGGGTTCGAGGTGGCGCTGCCGCTCTGAGTGTTTTTGTTATCATCAACAGGGGCATTTGCATCATCATCGTCATTATCATCGTTATCGGCAGGGGTGTTTGTATCATCAGCATCACCCTCGCTGTCATTATTATCCTCAGCCGTGATAAGCTTTGCGGTGTAGGGGATAAAGCTTCCGTCCTCTGCTGTGACGTTCATCATGCTTCTGCCAAGCTTTAAGGGGCTTGTGAAAACAAGGCCGTTATCTGCAAACTTGAACGTTGTAGTGTTATCCTCCTGCGTCTCGGGGCCGCCTGCGGTGTAGGTGAAGGTGTATTCACCCGTTGCAGAGTCAAAGCTTACAGTGCCCGAGCCCTTGTCAGTCTCCGGGTCATCGGTATCGTGGATAATAAATGTTCCTGCCTCTTTGTCAATTGTTATTATACAGGGGTGCTTATGAACGCCTGCTCTGTCGTCAAAGTCTTCAAGCTTAAGCTCATAGTCTCCACTTACAAGGTCATCGGGATATGTGCCCTCAGCGCTTGCGACCCTAAGCTTTACTGTCTCGCTGACACCGTCTGTGTATTCAAAAACCACCCTGTGAGTTCCGTCCGAAACTGTTTTTAGGAATGTCGCCTTTATAACTGCAACTGTCGAGCCCTCGCTTACAGAGGAGCTGTCATCTGACATCTTTACGCCGTCAAATCTGATAGCTGTAAAGTCCTGAAGCTCGCCCTCGCATCTGATAGTTATATCCTCATCAGAGCCCGACTGATATGTCTGATCGTTTCCGTCAAGGATCTTATAAAGCTTTGAGCCTGTGCTGTCATCAGCCTCTGCGGGTGCTGCGTCCTCAGTCCATACTATATCCGCATAGTCGGGCGCAAATGCAAATGAGGAAAGCGTGCCGTAGATCTTGAGCTTGCCTTCACCTGTTATCTCTGCGCTTTCAAGGGGGCCCTCCTCATCAAAGGTGAGCTTGCTGCCGTTTACGGTATATGTGCCTGCCTTTGTAGCGTCCTGCCCGTCATACTCGCCGTTTGAAAGTGCTACCTTGACATCATAGCTGTACTTGCCGTCAGCAAACACTGCCGAGATCTCGTAGTTTATGTCTACGCCGCTCATAGCAGTCTTGTTATAGGTGCCTGTATATTTGCCCTCCTTGAAGGCCGCATCGCTCTCGGGCTGCTTTTCGGGCTCTTCTGTTTTATCATCAGTGCTTTCGGTATCCTTATCCTCCGCAAGCTTAGCTGTGTAGGGTATAAAGTTGTCATTTTCGTCTGTGATGTTCATTGAAGCCTTGCCGAAATATGCAGGCGTTACAAAGGTTATAGCGTCATCTGCATAGGTAAACGAGGTCGTTGCCCCCTCTGCCGTGTCGGCAGTGTAGGTAACGGTGTAAATGCCGGTTTTTTCGTCAAAGGTGTAGCTACCGAAGCCCTTGTTTGCAAGGTCCTTGCCCTCACGTGCGTCCTGAGTGTTAAAGGTCTTTTTCTCGGTGTCGATAGTTATGAGCATAGGCAGCTTCATAAATGCCGACGCATCATAGCTTTCCTCGGTAAGCTCATACTTGCCCGCTTTGAGGTTGTCCTCATATGTAACAGCCTTCTCGGTCTGCTTGAAGGTGATCTCCACCGCAGCCTTTCCCATGCTCTTTGCCATAAATGATGCGTGCCTTGTGACTGTCATAGTGTCGCCGCTGACAGTTCCGCTTGTTTTGTCTGCCGAATAGGTCGCCTCCATAGCCTCTACGATAAGCTTATCACCCGTAAAGTCTATCTTGCCGCCGGCTGCCGCATAGGTGCCGTTTTCGGTCTCCTTGTAGGTGTCCTCACCGAGCTTGTAGGTGTTGACAAGCGTATAATCGCCGTTTGCCTCAAGGGTAAGGTCATAGCTGTAAACAGTTCCGTTTGCAGCGGTAGTGCTGCCGCTCCATTTTCCCGCAACGGTGTCTTCAGCACTTGCAGGCAGCGCAAGGCCGCTGAAAATGTTGAGCACCATCGCCAAAAACAAAACAGCAGAAAGCACTTTTTTGTTGATCGCTTTTGTCATGATCTTTTCTCCTTCTATGATTTGGATTTTGTATAACAAGTGTTGATTCACTTTGTTACCTTAACTATCTCATCATCTGCGGCAAAGCTTGAAAGCGTGCCGGTGATAAGTATATCATTCCCGCTCACAGTGCCGCTTTTTAGCTGCCCTGTAAGGGTGAGCGTATCGCCGCTCAGGGTGTATTCGCCCTCATAGTGCTCGGAGCTTTCGTGCTCCATTCCCCCCGTAAGGGTTATCACAACATCATAGGTGTATTTTCCGCCCTTAAAGTCTATCGTGATGTCATAGGTCACATCGCTGCTCATCATATCGACAAACTTGCTGTAAACGCCCTTATACGTTCCCTCGCTGAAGCCCTGCTTTGCTTCGGCTTTTGATGTCGCCTTTGTTGTCACCTTGGCCGTGGCTTTAGCGGTTGTCTTAGCTGCGGCTTTTGTCGTTGCTTTTGTTGTCACCCTTTCGGCGGCTGTCTCGGTCTGCTTTTTAGCAGGTGCTGTCTGCGCCTTGGTCTGCGGGGCTGCCGTGGTCTTCTCGGGCGCCTTTGTCGTGGTCTTGGTCTCGGCGCTTTCGGTCTGCTTTTTGGTGGTCTTTTTCGTTTCCCTTGAAGCGCTCTCCTTTTTCTCGGCAGAGGTTTGCCGCTGTGATGTTGTTGTAGTGGTGGTCGTTGTGGTCTGCTGCGTCTGATCTGTCTCTGATACCGCTGCTTTGCTGCTGTCAGCGTCGCTTTGTGTCAAGCTTGTCACAGCGGCCGCCGAAGCCGTACTCTCCGCCTTGCTTGCCGCCTTGGAGGAGCTGTCGCCCGCCCCGCAGGCGCAAAGACTCATACACATCACCGCCGCCAATACTGCGGCATATATCGTCTTGCTTTTCATTTTATTTTCCTTTCTTATAGGCAACACCGCACAAAGATTGCGGTACAGATACGCAGTCAGATTTTTCGTCAGATTGCCTAAATTTGCCGCAGGAATACTTACGTATTTCAAGGTAAATTTGGGTAATATGACGGAAAATATGCAAGTAGATGTGCCGCAAAGCCCTCAGGCGGTCTTTGTGTGGTGTTGCCTATATATACGGGCAGGCGCAAAAATGGTCATCAGCTATCCTTGTAAGCCTGCATTCTGTGCTTTTGCATTTCTCATGGGCGCACTGGCACCTCGGCGCAAAAGCGCAGCCCGAAGGCAGGTCTATGGGGCTTGCGGCATCGCCCTTTAAAACTATCCGCTCCCTTGCCCCGTCAAGCGATAGCACAGCCGATATGAGCGCCCTTGTATACGGGTGTGCAGGGCTTAAAAATATCCGCTCTGCCGAGCCATATTCAACTATCTGCCCGAGATACATTATCGCAATAGTGCCGCAAAGCTTTCTAACCGCCGCAAGGTCGTGGGATATGAACAGGTAGGTGATACCCAGCTGCTCCTGCAGTGAGACGAGCAGATCGAGTATCTGTGCATGAACTGACACATCAAGCGCCGAAACAGGCTCATCACACACCAGGTATTCGGGCTTTACGATAAGCGCCCTCGCAATAGCTATCCTCTGCTGCTGGCCGCCCGAAAACTCGGTAACGCCCCTGCTCATGTCAGAAACAGTCAGGCCGACCCTTTCAAGCACCGCCGACACCTCATTTTCAAGCTCCTTAGCCGTATAGCCGCCCCTGATTCGCAGCGGCTCGGAAACTGCCTTGAATACCGAATACCTGGGGTCGAGCGAGGCGGCGGGGTTTTGAAATATCTTCTGCATTTTGAGCCGTGCACTTTTAAGTGCGGCTTTTTTTCCGCTGCCTATCTCTGCCCCGTCAAAGAACACCTCGCCCGAGGTGGGTCTTACAAAGCCGAGCGTTGCGTTTGCAAGGGTCGATTTTCCGCAGCCCGATTCGCCCACGAGCCCGAAGGCCTCGCCCTTGCAAATATCAATGGAAACGCCCTCTACTGCGTGTATGTATCTGCGCCTTGCAAAGGTGCTTTCCTTTTTCACGGGGAAATGAACGCTCAGCCCCCTTGTGCTGACAAGGATCTCTTTATCATTCATTTTCCTCACCCCGCTCAGATCTGTGGCAACGCAAATAATGGCAGCGCACATAATGCCCGCTGACCCTTTCCTTTAGCAGCGGCTGCCTTACAAAGCAGACCTCCCCCGCCTCGCTGCACCTGGGGCAGAAATAGCAGCCGTGGGGCTTATCCGCCGGGTCGGGGAGCGTTCCCTTTATGTGAATAAAGCTGTCCTTTTTATCGTTTATTCCGATAACTGCCGAAAGCAGCCCCCTTGTGTAGGGGTGCAGCGGCCTTGCTATCAGCTCATCACGCTGCGCCTGCTCTGCTATCTTGCCGCTGTACATTACAGCTATCCTGTCCGCCATATTTGAAACAACGCTAAGGTCGTGCGATATGAACAAAAGCGCCGTGCCGGACTGCTGCTGCATTTTCTTTAACAGCTCAAGTATCTGCGCCTGTATCGTGACATCGAGCGCCGTGGTCGGCTCGTCAGCTATGATAAGCTCGGGCTCGCAGGCAAATGCCATAGCGATCAGCACACGCTGCCGCATACCTCCCGAAAGCTCGTGCGGGAATGAGCGGTATCTTGCCCCCGGCTCGGGTATGCCGACCGCCGCAAGGGCTGCGACCGAGCGCTCCCTCGCCTCCTTTTTTGAAAGGCGCAGATGACGTATAAACACCTCATCAAGCTGCCTGCCTACCGTCATAACAGGATCGAGGGCCGAAAGTGCGTCCTGAAATATCATAGACACACGCCTGCCACGAAGAGCCTCCATTTGCTTATCGGAAAAGCCCAATACGTCCTCGCCGCAGATAATGTGCTTATCTGCCCGCACGATCGCCGTGTCATCAAGCAGCTTCATAGCAGTAAGGCTGGTAACACTTTTTCCGCAGCCCGACTCGCCTACGAGTGCTAAGCACTCGCCCTTGTCAATGTTAAGGCTTACCCCCTCGACAGCTCTGATCACCCCTCTGTGGGTAGGAAAGGCGACCTTAAGGTTCTCGATCTCAAGTGCTTTGCTCATAGCCGTCCTCCATTGACGCAAGAAGCTCGTCAAGCTCCCTGCCCTGCATATGTCTGATAAGGGTCTTCATACCGCTCCCCTTTTTCATGCGGGGGTCGATGATGCCCTCGATTGCCAGGCCTATCCTCATAAACGAGAATACCGAAAGGAATATACCTATCCCCGGTGCCAGGATCGTCCACCACTGCCCGAAAAGCACCCCGCCGCCGCTTTGTGCATCGGCAAGCATCTTGCCCCAGCTTATAGCGGTAGGGTTGCCAAGGCCTAAAAAGCTGAGACCCGCCTCGGCTATCATTATACCGGCACAGGTAAGCGCCGTGCTCATAACAACAAGGTTTGAAACAGCGGGCAGGATATGATGTATCATAATAAAGAAGCGTGAAGCGCCGCTCAGCTCCGCCGCCTTGACATAGTCGGCATTTTTGATCTGCAGGACCTGTGAGCGCACAGTCCTTGCAAGCCCCGTCCAGCCGAAGAGCACGAACACGAGCACTATGACAACATAGCTTTTGCCGAAAACATTCGTTATAAGTATCGTCAGCGGCAGCGTGGGGATAACTATCATAATGTCAACTACCCTCATCAGCAGAAAATCACAAAGCCCGCCGATATACCCTGCACAAACGCCGAGCATTGAACCCAAAAACGCAATAGCCACGCCCGTTATCAGCCCGACGCTTAGAGATACCCTTGTGCCGTAGATGAGCATACTGAAAATATCCTGCCCCGTTGTGATAGATGTGCCGAGCAGATGTGAAAGGCTCGGGGAAAGCCCCTTGTCATCACGCATAGTAACGTCATACGGGTCATAAGGGGCGATAAGCGGCGCAAATACTGCGCATACCGATAGCAGCCCTACTATTATCAGCCCTACCCGCCCCTGCTTGTCTGCCCAGAGCTTTTTGAAAAACACGGCTATGCCGAGGGCGGCGTTTTTGATAACTGCCATTATCCTTCCTCCCCCAGCGTAACTCTCGGGTCGAGAAGGCTGTAGCAAAGGTCAGTTATAAGGTTTGCCGCAAGCGCAAAGCCCGAGATAAATATCATTATACCCATCATAAGCGGGTAATCGTTTGTGTTGTTGGCTTCTAAATAGAGCGTTCCCATACCGTGCCAGTTGAATATCTGCTCTATTACCACAGAGCCGCCTATAAGCCCCGAAAGGCTCATGCCAAGCCCCGTAACTATCGGCAAGAGCGCATTTCGCAAAACGTGCTTGTAAAGAACGTTCCTGCGGCTGAGGCCCTTTGCCCTGGCAGTTACTATAAACGGCTCGCCCGTTACCGAGATAACGCTGTTTCTTACGCCCTGTGCGTTTGAGATTATGCCGCCCAGCATCGTGCTAAGCACGGGAAGTGCCGCATTGTACGCAACGGCGCAAATGCTCCTTAAGCTCCAGTCAAATGAGGAAACAAGGTTTTGGTCGGTGTAGGCGGGGAATATCTCAAGCTCAAAGCCCAAAAAGTATGTAAGCATAAGCGCTATAAAAAACGAGGGTATAGCCGTTGTTACCGTCGAGGCGTTCATAAGCGCCTTGTCCTGCCAGCGCCCACGCTTCATAGCGCAGCGTGTGCCTATCACAACGCCGCAGAAAAAGCATATCAGCATACTCGAAACAGAAAGCACGAGCGTCCAGGGCAGCCTGTCACAGATAAGCGCCCACACCTTCGGCGAGCCCGCTCTGTAGGAATTTCCGAGGTCGCCGTGCAGCAGCCCCTTTAGGTAGCGCAGATACTGCGAAAGGTAAGAGCCGTCAAGCCCGTACTGCTTTCTTGTCAGCTCCTTTATCACCTCATAGCTCTCATCATCCATATTGCCCTGTGCGGGGTAATACCTCGCACACGGGTCATCAACACCTATTCGGGGTATGAAAAAGCACAGCGTCACCACAACGCCGAACACGAAAACGGTATATATTATCCTTTTTAAAACATAGCCCTTTTTCATTTTCGTCTTAATCTGCCCTTTTTAGATTTTTAAGTGTTTCGTTATTGAAGGCCGTCCCGCCCTGCGGGCATACGTAGCCCGTGAAGCGGTCTGTCCTTGCCGCCGAGATAACGTCTGCACAGTACAGGGGTATCTTGTAATACTCCTGCGCCGTCATCACTTCAAGTTCCTTTATTAGCCTTATCTTCTCATTCCTGTCTAAGGTCAGGCGCATTTTTTCTATAAGCTGCGAGATCCTTATATCGGCAAGCTTGCCGTAGTTTGATGAGCGCTCTGTAGTTACAAAGTGCGCCCTGTACATAATATCGGCATTCGCCATAGAAAGGATCACCGACTGTATCGTCATATCAAAATCGCTCTGATAAAGGTACGTTGTCTCGGGTGACGAGCCCGATGCCTTGAAGGTTATCTCTATGCCTATTTTTTGCAGCTGCCTTTGCAGGTATGAAACGGTATCCTGCGCCCCTGCCGAGGTCAGCAGCTCAAAGCTTATCCTCTCACCGTCCTTAAGGCGGTAGCCCTCCTTGTCCTTATCGGGGCAAAGCCTGTCAAGTATGGCGTTTGCCTCCTCTAAGCGCTCATTTATATCTGATGAGAGAATGTCAGAGTCCGGCTCATACAAAAGCTCGTTTGTCGGCATTATCAGCCCTGCGGGGGCTGTGCTGCCTGCGCCGCCAAGTATCTTATCGACAAGCTCCTCCCCATCGACCGCAAGGGCGACAGCACGGCGAAAGTCAATGTCTGCAAAAAGCGTTTTCATTCCCGTGTCATACGGCGGCGAGGGGTTCACATTCAGCACAAGACAGCTCACCCCCGCCCCCTGAGAGCGGGATATGAGCATATCCTCCTCCTTTTCCATAAGGCCTGCATAATTTGCGCTTATCGCCGAGTCGAGAATATCTATATACCCCTTTTTAAGCGCAAAAATAGCCGTGTTCTGGTCGAGGTAAAGCATAAGGCGTATCTTCTCTGCCTTATACAGTGCACTTCCGTCCTCTGCCTTTAGGTGATAGCTTGGGTTTCTGTCCAAAACTATAGTTTGTGTATTTGTCTCCTCAGTATTCAGCGTCCAGGCGCCGCTGCCGACGGGGTGCTCGTACTGATAAAGAAAATCGCCCGTCGGGTTTTTGTTGTTTAGCTGCTGCGTCTCGCTCACAAGGGGCTTCCAGATATGCTCGGGAAGAATGAGTATAGTATTAAACAGCGTCGTCACAGCACCGAACACCTTGTTTACGTGAAGATACATGACCGTATCCTCCTCGCCCTCACGAATGGGGTAGGTGCCGCTTAGGTCGGGGTGCTTTGCCGTGAACATTCCCTGTCTGACAAGCTCGCCGTTTTTTGACTCGTGAAAAAGGTCGGCCGTCCACGCAAGCGCCCCTGCGTGGTTGCTAAGTGCATTGTCTGTGGCTATATCAAAGGAATAGTAAACATCATCTACCGTGAGCCGCTCGCCGTCAGACCAGAGAACATTATCAAAAAGCTCGACCCTTACCGCCATATACTCCTCGGGGCGGCCGCTGTAATACTGCTCTACCCTTTTATAGTCTATCGCCCCGTCATAGGTGCCGTCATCCGTTAGCGGCTCGCCCTCAAGGTCGACATAGCACCAGCGCCTTGCGATGAGCGGCTCAAACTCGCCGTTTTCATCATCATAGGTAAACAGCGTATTATACAGCATACTTGCGACAGTCGGCGCTATCCCGTCACGTGAGAGCCACGGCATAAACGATGTAGGAAAGCTCGTGCCGACACAGCCGACATAAAGCGTCATACTGTCATCATTATTCCTTGCGGCTATTGATGTAGAGCAGCCGCAAAGTGCTGACGCCTGCACCGATAAAATGCAGGCGAGCAGCAGCTTGAAAAGCCTTTTTATCATAGCTCGCAGGGGTAGTCGAGCCTTGCGCCGAAGCCGTCCTTCGTGGCGGAGTTGTCATAGATCTCACGTATCCTGAAAATATACGCAGGCTGCTCGAGCCAAAGCTCACGCCCGCCGCTCGGTGTGTGGTACATATCGTGCTGGGCGTTTATGAACTGCTGATATATCTCCCGCTTGCCCGAGGTCTTTTCATCATATATCTCCACCTCGCCCTTAAGCTTGAATGAGATCATCGGCGGCTGGTGGAATATGAGTGCCGCCTCCTTGTTCTGCTGATAGTTTATATAGCTTTGCTTTTTGGCAAGCTCCAGGCTGCCCAGCTTGGTAAAGTCTATCCTCTTTCTTGCTTCATCGCTGTACATCTGCTCTATCAGTATGCCTAGCCCCCTTTGGCTGTAGGTCTTGTCCTCGGGGTCAAAGGTTGCTATGTGCTTTAGATAGATCTCAAGCGTTTGCTCAAGATATTCGTCCTTTGGCAGAAAGCCTACTCCCTTTACGCTTGCATTCAGCCCCGCAGGCCCGTAGGAAACAAATGCGGGCTCGTGCGAGCAGAAGGATATGAACATCTTCTCCATGCTCATCTGCTCGCCGTTATATATTTTCATTACCGTCTTGGCTCTCGAATCAAATGCCCAGTCAAAAAATTTCTTTGCCGTTGCCATATTACCTCTCCTCCGTTACTGTCGCTTTGTCTCTGTTAAGGCTGTCAGATGTCCTTACCCGTAAGTCTGTAAGTACAGCTGCGCCGTTTTCGTCAAATGTCATCTCCCCCGCAGGCACGTTCTCGACCTGCTTGAGCCCTCTTGCTTTGTCATTCGGGTTGTCGGGGTATAGCTTAAAGCTGCCCGCAGCCGTATCGGGCACTATCAGCCCGCCCTCCTCATAGCCGCCGGCATTTATCAAGGCAGAGCCGTCTGTATAAAGCACCATAGCTACATCGAAGCTCTCATCAGTTCCCGCCGTCTTGCCCTCGCCCGAGAAGGTCATAAGGGCCTCAGCGGCAGCGTCGGTCTTTTTGAAGGTGAGCGTTTCTCTCTCGCCTGCGGCGCTCGGAACGCTCAGCGAAAGCTCGCTCTCGCTCACTACCGTGCAGGATATCCTCTCGCCGCTGTGCGGTGTAAGCGCAAGCTGCGTGGTGCTGACGCCGTACTCGCCCGCCTCGCATAAAAAGCCGCCCTCGCCATAGCTAAAGAGCAGATAGCTGCCGTCCTCAAAAAAGCTTGCGGCCATGCCGTTATCGCCTATGTAGCTGCCCGTCCTGAAGCTTGAATCTGTTTCGGGCGCCTTGTAGTCAGAGGTCAAGGGCTTTGCTATGAGCCTTGCGTCCTTGTTCTCCTCCGAGGTCGTTGTCGCCCCTGCGCTGCCGTAATAGATCCTCTCACAAACGGTAAAGTCAAGGTCGCCGTTTTCGGCTCTTATAAACTTGCTGTTCAGGTTGTCGGAAATGCTCTTCTCCTTGCCGCCGACCGAGGTGTAGACCATTATATACTCATCCTTGCTCTTCTCAACAGTTCCCGAGCTTTTATCGACCTCAAAGGCCGTGGTGTTTGAAAACATAAAGCTGCCGTCAGCATTTATCCTAAGGTATATCGTAAGCTTCATTCCCAGCTCGGTCAGGTCAATGTAGTAATCCCCCGCCGCATCAAGACCGCCGCCCTCAGATGTAAGCGACGAGCTGCCCTTTCCATTATCCCCGCAGGCGCAAAATGCAAGCGCCATAACGGCCGCCGTAAGGGCAATTATTATCCTTTTTATCATTTACTTCCTCCGCAAATTACAGTTTTTGCTATTAGCTTTAGCTAACCCGCAAATCATAATAAAGGTTAGCAATCGCTAACCATTTCGTATTTTACCACTATTTGCAAAATTTGTCAAGTCCTTTGTGGTAAAAACTGATAAAAAACGGATAATATTTACAGCATACCCTCCCCGCAGGCCCGCCCCAACAGAAAAAGGCTGATGTGATTCTCATCAGCCCAGGTCTCTCTATATAACGGCTCTTGCTTTATCAAGCGGTCAGCCGTGCAGCTCGCAGGTGAGCTGCTTTTCAAGAATTCTCGTTCTTGAGGGGTGGCGCAGCTTGCAAATTGCGGCAGCTTTGTAATACTTCACCGCATCTGTGGGCAAGCACATTTCAGCCGCCACCCGTTCTGCGCTTTTTCTAACACCGTCATTCAAGCCGTAAAGCTCTTCAATGATCTTGCGCTCGTGCTTTTCGAGAGTGCCGAGCAGTATATCTGCTGCCCGACCCGGTATTTTGCTTTGGCGGTAAAGATCGAGGCGGCGAGTGGAATAGATCATATTTATTAGCAGCGTGCGCCCCATTTCCGCATCGGGCATAATAGTGCAGTCATCACATATAAGCTTAAGTACGCTTTTTATGTCTCCGGGGGAAAACTCACCCATGCTCTGCGTTTTGCTGTCAAAGGTGTCATTTATCAAGTCAAGACAGACCATATCCTCACACGCCTTTGTAAGCGCAAAGCAGCGTGCGAGATCGTATACTAAGCAGTCGATCACCATTCTTGGCGCACCAAGCTTTACAGCAGTAAAAAGGCGGCGTGCAAAGATAAATGTATTGTATGCGTTCTCATTCCCGCCAAGGCGCTGCTGTGCGATCATTTCAAGCTCGTCAGAGGAAATGCTCTCATAGTCAAAGCCGTCAAAAAACATCTCCCACGCAGGAATGACTGCTTCGCTTATTTCATCATCTATCGAGTAAGGGTCAGGCATTACGGAAACGTCCCGATCTGTCTGCACACAGTATTCGCCCAGTGCGAAAAGCCCGCTGCAAAGCTCGCTTGCCTGCCCTGCAATATCAAGAGCCTTGCTTAAGTCCCAGCTCATAGTGCACTTGTAAAAGCGTGGGAAAGAGCTTGTTTCCTCCGGCTTAATGCCCCAGCCGTTGATAAAAAGAGTACCATTATCATCTGTGCTTTTATACATATTCATAATAACGCTTGCTACCATAGCTGTCCTTCCTTTCATAAGTAACCGGCCTGTAAGATATGACGCCCCCAAAAACGAGCAAAGAGCCCCACATTTTTGAGGGTAATATAGATTATAGCACATTATTTTTTCGCTGTAAACAGATTTTTGCGGGCAAAAGCCATTCTGTACTTAAAAATGGACTTTTGCCCGCAAACGGGTCATTTATTTACCTTTATGGTCATATACTTGACACACCAATCAAAATGCCTTAGATAATGGGGTTCGGGGCGAAGCCCCGATGGGTCGGTAACGAGGGCGAAGCCCTCCCCCATACTCTCCCGAGCTCGCTGTGAGCGAATGCTCACAGTTAAGCGAGGGTTTAGGGGCAAAACTGTGGTGTGTCAAAGGGATAAACATATTTACCTTTGCTATGCACATATAAAGCCTATCTGCCTTGGGGTCTCCTTTTTTTCGGGGGTGATATCAATAATATCACACTCCTCTATTCTTCCAAGCACCTCGGGGGTAATCTGCTCGCTTTCAAGCTCCATAACTCTGCTTGAAAGGTTCAGCTCGGCGTGCTCAAGCAGCTTTCGCACAAATCTGCCGTTGCCAAAGTCCTTTCCCCCCGCTGCCTTTTCATATATACCTTTAAGCTTTTCAAGTGCAGCAGGGCTCGCAGTCATCTGCTCCCCCGAGAGCATAAGCTTGGTGATCTGCATAAGCTCCTCTGTGGAATAGTCATCAAAGCTTATGTTAAAGGCTATCCTTGACTTCATGCCGGGGTTGCGCTCAAGGAATTTTTCCATAGGGGCGGGGTAGCCCGCAAAGATCACGACCGTGTCCTCCCTGTTGTTCTCCATTTCCTGAACTATAGTATCTATCGCATCATCACCGTAAGGGTCGCCGTAAAGCGAATATGCCTCATCAATGAAAAGCACGCCGCCCTTGGCCTTTTTGAACCTTTCCTTCACGATGATAGGTGTAGTTCCCACAGCAGGCCCCACAAGCTGTGATTTACCCACCTCAACAAATTCGCCCGTGGGAAGAATATTCTCCTCGGCAAGTATCTGCCCGATAAGCCTTGCAACGGTAGTTTTTGCAGTTCCGGGGTTGCCTGTGAATACCATATGCATAGAGGGGTTGTTTCTTTTAAGGCCGTTGTCAAGGCAAAGCTTGTTGTAGCGGCATTTTTTTACCGCCTTGTGAACTATATCCTTTACCCTTTCAAGCCCGATAAGGCTGTCAAGCTCCTCTAAGGCGCTCATGGCCTTTTCCCCCTTTTTTGCCGTAACAGACTGGTCGCCCGAGTCAAAGATATCCTCTGCCTCAAGCACAAAAAGGTCGTCCTTTGAGATCTCTTTAGCGTCACTGCCAGAGGGCATAAGCCTTAACGCCTGGTTTTTGACCGAGTTTTCAACAAGGTTTCGCACATATCGCCCGTTGCCAAGGTTGTCAACACACCTTTTTCTGGTAAAAATGCTGTGCGCTTCCTTTATCGCCTCATCAGTTGCGGTAAAGCCCTGCTCATCAAGCATAAGCTTGAAGATCTCGGTCATTTCGGCAGGGTCGTAGTCGGGGAAATCGACATAGTAGGGTATCCTGCTTTTCAGCCCCTCATTCAGCTCCAAAAACTCCTTCATCTTTTCGGTATACCCCGCAAAGATGACTATTACCTCATCTCTAAGGTCCTCCATTTCCTGAACGAGCAAGGCGGCCGCCCCGGAAGACTGTATAGCATATGCCTCATCAATAAACAGCACGCCGCCCTTAGCTGCCGTGAATGCTTCCTTGATGATACTTGGGTAAAGGAGCGAGTTAAAGTCTGTTCCCCGCCTCTCGGCAAACACGCCGCTTTTGAGTATGCCCTTTTCCTTTGCAATACCTGCAAAGAGCCTTGCAACAGTAGTTTTTGCAGTACCCGGGTTGCCGCTGAACACCATATGCATAGAGGAAGACCTATAGCCTCCGCCCCTGCTTTCTCTTCTCTGTTTTTCCACTATATCAGCAGTGAGTATTTTATCTATCTGCCTTTTTACGCCGCTGAGGCCTATGAGCTTTTTAAGCCTTTCATAAGCCGACTCGGCGTTTTCATCACGGTCAAGGAAGCATCTGTCATTGGGGTCACGCAGGTATGCCTTAAAGACATTTTTGTTAAGGCACCACGGCCCGAAGCCCTCAAAGGCCTCAAGCACATCTGTCTGAGTAAACAGCTCACCACGGTACTGCTCAAAAAACTCCTCTGCCTGGTCGGAAAACCCGGAATACTCCGACCCCGAGATCAGCATTTTAAGATAGCTTACTGCGCTTTCTCTGTTTCCCGTGCCCTCTTTTAGCGCAACGGTCAGGGCTAAGTCTCTTATCTTCGGAAGGATATAGTATGAAAAGCCCGGCTCGTCCATATTATACATAAATATAAACAGGCACTTTTGGCGGTGCTTTTTAAAGGCGGCTGCAAGATAATCAGCAGCTGCCAAGTACTCTGACGGGGTGTGGCCGAATTTTTCGCTAAGGTCGATAAGCACTGCGCCGCCACGGTTATTCTCGATTATATCCTCAAGGCGGTTTCTGTATTTGTAAATATCAGGCTCGATCTCAGAGATCATGCCGACTCTTCGGCTCTCGATCCTTCCCGCCTCAAAAAGCTTCTGTGAGAGTGTCAAAGCAAGGTCTTGTGCGGCATCTATGCTCCTCGCTGAAAGGAAATAATGCACCATATTTCCCGAAAATTCCTCACCAAGCCTGTGCTCCGAGATCATTTTAAGCTCATCAAGAAATGCGGGGTGATATATGGCGGGGGCAGCAGGCTCACGGTCCTCAATTATCATCTCACTGAATTTCAAGCCCTTTAAATACGGTGTGTTTTTGGATTCGTCATAGTAGAGCCAAACATTCGCAGTATCGACAATTGAAGCCATACCGTGGAAATAGCCGTGCCGCCTGCACTCCTCAAGCCCCTCAAGATACTGCTGCATGGTTATTTCAAGCGGCCCCTCAACGATCTTTTGGATAAGGAAGTTTTCAGAAAGCATTTCAGTTACCGTGTCATAAGCGCTCTGGAAGAGATCCTTGTTTTCATCAAAGGAAAACTCTGCCAAAAGGCTGTCATTCTCCTCCCTGTAAACAAAGAAAGTCTGGCCGCTTTTGATATTCATATAGATGTACTTATTCAAAGCACAAATATTGCTCTCATAGTCATAATCCCTGAGCCTGATCCTTGCATTAGCGCCAATGAAATCATTATTACCTTTGATCACAAGACTATAGTATCTCATATTCTGCCTCCGTTCAGTCTTAAGTCCATTAAGGCAACACCGCTGGGCCACCGGCTTACGCCTTTGCACGTCATCTACTTGCAAATTTCCCGTCATATTACCCAAATTTCCCTTGACTTGCGCTAGCAAGCCTGCGGAAAATTTAGGCAATCTGACGAAAAATTTGACTGCGTATCTGACGTACAATGGCCCAGCGGTATTGCCTTATCGAATGTAAGCACAAGCACACAACACGGCACCGCACCCTTTCATCACGGCACTTTACATTGTATCGGTGCATAGCCGCCCCCAAAAACGAGCATATTATCCCCAATTTTTTGAGGGTAATATTGATTATAGCACAATGATTTTTATTAGTAAACTGTTTTTTGCATCAAATTGAGCGTTTTGGCTTATCTGTACTAATAAACGGACTGTAGGGCAAAATTACGGAAAATTGGCATAAAAAATATATGGTCATATACTTGACACACCAATCAAAATGCCTTAGATAATGGGGTTCGGGGCGAAGCCCTCCCCATACTCTCCCAAGCTCGCTGTGAGCAAATGCTCACAGTTAAGCGAGGGTTTGGGGGCAAAACTGTGGTGTGTCAAAGGGATAACCATATTTTCATATATTATCCTCCTATTTAAATAATCATATTTTATGGGTCATTTAATCTCTAGCCCATATACCCTGAGAATTTCAATATTTTTCTCTTTTCTCCGTCTTATTTCCGCCATTGTCTCATCATACAGATCCTTATTATTAAGAATATTACCGATATATTCTTTTCTCTCTTTATTATATTGCTTAATATCCTCACATAATTTGGTGTAGTCTGCTTCTGTAAAACTGTCTTTATTCTGTTGTGCCCTATATGATGCCTGTTTAAATGAATTTTCTGCTCTTCTATCAGCAATTTCATAAGGGTCATCAAGCTCAAAACATAATAAACCATCACGATCGTTAACGTGCCTGTAAAACTGAACGTCAGGCCCGAAAACGTCAAGCCCGGGAATATAAACAGTAATCAGATAATCTATCACATCATATAATGTCTGCATCTTTTCAAACTCCGGCAAGACCCATTTTTCTACCTCTCCTAATGCTCTATTAAATGCATTTATAATATTTTCATTTTCAGATGATCTGAATCCAAAATGCATGATGCTGTTTCTGTACTGTTTGTCATGATCATATAAATGACATCTTTGATATATCTCTGAAACACCAAGCAGCCAATTGCAATTCATTCTCGGACTGCAGTTAAGATCAATTTCAGGTCTATAAATAGTAGCGATACCGGCTATTATGTTAAAAATGTTTTCCTTTTCCTTCTTCAGACCGATGATCTGAATAAAGCTGTTATCAACAAAGCGTATATAATAGGGATATTTGGTTTTTGCCTTAACAAACCCCATTGGTTCAAGAGCTTCTCCAAAGACCTGCTTAAAAGCCGTATTCATAGTAAGCTTTTTCTCGCCGCTATTGATAGCAGTAATTTTCTTTTTGAAAAACAACAAAATTACATTTTTATCTTTGTCTGCCGCACTGTTAAAGTCCTCGTATTCCGAGACCATATATTTCGGCTCTATTCCAAGCATAGATGCCGCTTCACATAAAGCGTCCTCAACAAAGACCTCGTTCTTATTCCAGACCTCGGAAAGCCGCTTCCACATTTTTCCCGGTACTAAAAGCTGTTCCCAGCATTCACGCTTTCCCTTGGGTGGATCATTGGGAAGCTCGGAACGTCCAACAATTACCTTATCATGAGTATCAGTCCCGGTATAAAGCTCTATATTCGCCCAATCGCTGTCTACGACGTCTGTACTGAAACTGCTTGTTTTCATTTCTGCCGCTGTTTGCTTAGCATCGATCTTAGCTTGTTTTGGTCTGTCCCTATACGAATCGGAAGTAAGTGTTACCCATTTTCCGCTTTCGGAAAATGCGAGAGCATAGCTTATAATTGCCTCGTCCTCGGAACACGTTATAAGGTCACGTTTTTTCATTATATTGCAAAATGAGTTTAGAAACTGTTTCTTGCTGCTGTTATTTTTTATGTGAACCGTTGAGAAAAATCTGCCCATAGCTTTCTCCTCCATTTCTGTCATAGCAGTTTCTCCTTATGGGAATAGTATATAATAATATTATAGCACAAGAGAAAAAGGGTTTCAAGTACAGACTAATTACACAAAATATGATTACAATTAAAAAGCGACATCAATATTATCACATTCATATTTTTATATTTTGGATAAAGTACATCAATGATAAATCCTCAAAACCGCGTGCCGAGAGGTCGTCAAAGAGAATCATCAAAAAAAGATATGCCAAATTATGAAACACATAATCCGGCATATCTTTTTTATCTTTTCATAACACAAAATAAATTGGTATAACTTTAGTTGTCAAATAGTTGTCAAAACCCGATTTTTGACGTTACCAAAAAATCATAACCACCACTAAAGTGGTGGTTTGCTCTGCCCCTATAAGGGGCTATTACTGGCTTTGCCCCTCAAGGGGCGCCGAAAGTTTAGCACCGCATTACATTCACGGGCAGCCGCTTAAGCGGCTGTTCTTTTTTT
>JAFRYW010000175.1 GCA_017442845.1 Ruminococcus sp. | reverse complement strand
TCGCCTTCGGCGATGTTATGTAAGTTTGCTTGCAAACTTAGCTGTCATCGAAGATGACAAGCGCCATATCGGCCGTTCATCCTAACGATATTCCCTAAAATAAGCGATTTCGCTGCCCTAACAAGCCCGAATGGGCATGATGTCGGCGCAGCCGACACCTCAATTGTGCATTGTGCATTGTGCATTGAGATAAATCCCAATTTGTCTTTTTGCACCACAAAAGCCAAAGGGAACAACGAAAAGAGCCCCTCCCGCAGACGGGAGAAGCCCTTTTACTATAAAAGTTCTCAGATCATTCGTCCTTTTCGAGATAAACCTTTGTGCCGTCAAGTTCTAAAACGAGCTTGTCGTCCTTAAGCTCGGCGTCCTGATCGTCGCCGTCAACAGTCATGGTAATGGTGTCGCCGTCAGCCTCCCACTCCATATCCTTAGACTTGCCGCTGGCCTTGATAGTGCCCTCGCCGCCGCTTTCGATCTCGATGACCATAAAGCCGTCTACCATATCGCCGTAGTCCTTATCGTCTGCGGTGTATTTTGTACCGCCCTCCTCGATAGCTACGCTCTTCCATGTGCCGTGGAACTTGCTTGAGCACCCTGTAAGTGCAAGGGCTGCCGTGAGTGTGCATAGTGCAACTGCTAAGATCTTCTTCATATTTACCCTCCTATAATTTAAACGGCTTTCTTGCTTTTTTAGCCGTTTGAGATAACGAAATTGACCTCGCCGAAGCTGAACGATACGGGGATAAGGAATGCAGGGTTCTCAAATACGATCTTTTCGTCATTGTGGATCTCCTGCGGATCGAGCTGAAGCTCGATACCGTGCTCGTTAGACTCGTTGACCGTGAAAAGCCCGTTGTTTACGTTCATAAACTCGCCGACCGTTGCGTCAACGAAATCGTCCACCTCGGTAAACTCTTCCTTTGCAAAGCGCTCTGCGAACGCCATATACTCCGCCGTGTCGGCAGCTACGCAGGTTATAGAGTTATATGCCCCCGTGATAGACTGCTTAACGATATGCGGCGCCTCAAGCTCGTGGATAATGCTTGAGCCTAAGGGCGTAAAGTCGTCGCCTATAAATCTGATTATATCCTTGAACAGCAGCGTTGTGAACTCGGTATAGATCCTCGCATTTGCTGCCGTATCAAAGTGGTAGAAGCCCGAGATCAGCTTTGAGAGCTTGTCGGACTGGTTGCCCGATATATCGTCGTTTGAGAGGGAGTTCTCGTCCTTATACTCGATGATAGCCTTCTCAAAGTCGGAATTTGACATAACGCCGCTGTTAACGAGCGTCTGCCCCAGCAGCAGATAGTCGGTCGGCTGCTCGGAGAGGAGCCTTTCAACATCGCTGTCGGTAAGGTAGCCAAGCTCTACGCAGAGGTCGCCGAAGCGCTTATCTACGCTTTGCTGGGTGACATTAACGTGCTCGACCTGCTCAGAGGTCATAAGCCCCGCATTTATCGCAAGAACGCCGAGACGCATCCTTGTATTCTTCTTTTCCTCGAACGCCTGAGTAAGATCCTTAGCCGTTACAAGCCCCTTATGAAGCAGGAAGCTTCCGAAAAATTGTGCAAACATAAGCTTTTTCTGTCCTTTCAGCGGTTATAATTTTAGCTCTTTAGCTGTGTTTTCCAGTATCTTCTTGATCTGGTCGTTAGATATAGGCTTCTGTATAAAGTCGTTAGCGCCCGCCATTATAGCGTCACGCAGGTGATTCTGCGTTCCTACAGACGAAGCCATTATCACCCTTGCCTCGGGGTCGAAGTCAACTATCTCCTTGACAGCCTCGATACCCGTCTTTTTAGGCATTACGATATCCATAAAAACAACGTGCGGCTTATTGGCCTTGTATTTTTCTACTGCCTCCTCGCCGTCTGATGCCTCGAGCACCTCGGCAACGCCAAGGGTCGCTATAAAGTTGGTAAGCTTCTTTCTCGCAAACATCGAGTCGTCGGCTATCATTACCTTTACGTTCTCAAGTCCCATTTTTTATTCCTCCGATTAGTCAAAATATTACACGATAAAACGCTCTATAGTAATTTTACCACAAATCGCTAAAAAAATCAAGTAGAATTTTGAGCATTTTTTATAGTGATTATGTATAAATTTAATTGGTTAAAATACATATTTCCGACAAATAAATGCTAATATTTTTAACAGTCACCCTGCGGTTGACATACATCGGAAATTGGGATATAATTATTAGGTAATAGGTAATAGGTAATAGGTAATAGGTTGTAGGTAATAGGGAATAGGTAATAGGGAATAGGTTTTAGGTTTTAGGTTTAGGTTTAGGTAATAGTAATAAAAAACAGGTAACAGGTGATGATCATAAGACCCTTTTAAGATCTCTGCGGCGAAGCCGCACACCATAACTATTACCTATTACCTATTAACTATTACCTAAAATGGAAAGGCAGAGGAAATATGTCAAAGGTAGTAATAATGGATCACCCGCTTTTAAAGCACAAGATCTCGCTTTTGCGGGACGAGAGGACGGGTACAAGGGATTTCAGGGTGCTTGTTGAGGAAATAGCTATGCTTATGGGCTACGAGGCGCTGCGTGACCTGCCGACAGAGGAGGTAATGGTCAAGAGCCCTGTTTCCGAGTCTATGCAGCCAATGCTCTCGGGCAAAAAGCTCGCTGTAGTGCCGATACTGCGTGCGGGGCTGGGAATGGTGAACGGGATACTCGCACTAGTGCCGTCTGCAAAGGTGGGGCACATAGGGCTTTACCGTGACGAGGTCACGCACAAGCCGCACGAATATTTCTGCAAGCTGCCCGAGAATATCGACGAGCGGCTCGTGATCCTGCCCGACCCTATGCTCGCAACAGGCGGCTCGGCGGTAACGGCGGTCGATTTCATCAAGCAAAAGGGCTGCAAAAACATCAAGTTTATGTGCATAATAGCCGCCCCCGAGGGGCTTGAGGCGCTAAAGGCCGCCCACCCCGACATTGACATCTACGTAGGCAGCCTTGATGAGCGCTTAAACGACAATGCCTACATTATCCCCGGCCTCGGCGACGCAGGCGACAGGATATTCGGGACGCTGTAAGGTCAATGCACAATTCACAATGCTGGGTGCACATTACAATGCACAATGCACAATTCACAATGCACAATGAAGGTGGTGGGCTTCGCCACGGATTTTAAAAGCGGCTTCGCCGCTAATTAGCAATTGTCAATTATCAGACATTTAGTACGTGTAGCTTTTAAATTGTGAATTGAGATCAGGAGGAAGGACATATGTACATTCTCGGTATCGAAAGCTCGTGTGATGAGACTGCTGCGGCGGTCGTCAAGGACGGGCGAGAGGTGCTTTCAAATATCGTAGCTACGCAGATAGCCGAGCACAGGCTATATGGCGGGGTAGTGCCCGAGATAGCCTCAAGGCGGCACTGCGAGAATATCTATCAGGTTGTGAGCGCCGCCCTTGACGAGGCGGGGCTCGGGCTTTCTGACATTGACGCTGTAGGTGTTACCTATGCGCCGGGGCTTATCGGGGCGCTGCTCGTTGGGGTGAGCTTTGCAAAGGGGCTGTCGCTCACATCGGGCGTGCCGCTTGTAAATGTTCACCATATTGCGGGGCATATCGCCTCGAACTACATCTCTCACCCCGAATTGGAGCCGCCCTACCTTTGCCTTGTGGCATCGGGCGGGCATTCGCACATTATAGAGGTAAGCAGCTACACCTCCTACAAGGTCATAGGCAGAACGAGGGACGATGCGGCGGGCGAGTGCTTTGACAAGGCCGCACGCACCTTAGGCTTTGAGTACCCCGGCGGCAAGTTTATAGACGCTGCCGCAAAAAGGGGCGACCCGCACGCCTTCACCCTCCCGCACCCACGTGTGCAGGGCAGCGAGTATGATTTCTCCTTCTCTGGGCTGAAAACGGCTGTGATAAACCTTGTCCACAACGCCTCGCAAAAGGGCGAGGAGATAGACCGTGACGACCTAGCGGCCTCGTTTCAGCGCACCGTGTGCGAGATACTTGTCGGCAACACGATAAAGGCTGCCGTAAACGGCGGCTACAAGACCATAGCCGTGGCAGGCGGCGTCTCGGCAAATTCGGGGCTTAGAGACGCTATGCAAAAGGCGTGTGACGAGCACGGCTTCAGGCTTTTTGTTCCCGAGCTTAAATACTGCGGCGACAATGCCGCTATGATAGCAAGTCAGGGTTATTACGATTTTATCTCCGGCAAGCGTGCGGGAATGGACTTAAACGGCATAGCCACGCTCTCGCTCGATATGATAAGCAGAAGCAGTGAATAGAGAATAGTGAATAGTGAATAGTAAATAATATAGATATAGGTATCGCCGAGGGCGGTACCTATATTTGTTGCATATATTTTTCTCGAAAGTTTGTTCTATTTGCCGATTGAAAAGCGGGGGGAAATGTGTTAACTTATAGTCAGAGAGGGGAGGACGAGCCTGAGCCGCTCTCGGATAAGAATGAAAGGAGAAAAAATATGAACGTATATCTTAATTCGGAATTTATCGCAAAGCCTGATGACTATGTGCTGGGGTATGTTGGTGAGCACAACACAAGGAGGGTTGTCTTCAACGCCCTGCGGCTTGACGGGGCTGACAGCTATTCCTGCCTGATAGAGTACACAGACGGGGTGAAGTATGAGGTGCCCGTTGAGAACTCGTACTTTACCGTAACGGCGTCAATGCTCAGATACCCGCAGACGGTCAAGTGTCAGGTGCTCGCAAAGGCGTCGATCTCGGGGACGGACGCCTACAGGCTTGTCAAGAAGAGCAATATCTTCGAGCTTGAGATCGCCCCGAGCATTGACGGCGACCCGCAGCCCGTGCCGACCTATGAGCAGACGCTCTCGCTGCTCGACCGCCTGCGGGAGCTGGTGGATAACGGCACAGCAGGCGAGAATTTAGCGGGAATGATCAGAAAGACCTTTGTAGGGGCGATAGAGGAGGATCTTGCCACGGCATAAAGTATAACGCCCTTTTTGCTTTGGTGCAGCCTTTTTAGCCCCCTCCCCTTTGGGGAGGGGGTTGGGGGTGGGGGAAAACGCCTCCTAAGCATT
>JAFRYW010000174.1 GCA_017442845.1 Ruminococcus sp. | reverse complement strand
TGCTCTACTGGATAGGCGAGCGCCTGTCAAGGGACGGCTTTGAGGTGATACTTTTTGCAAGGCCTCATAGGGTCTCGTACTATAATGAGATAGGCTTCGAGCCTGTCGGTGTGGATCTTGTGCTAGAGAGGAAAAATGAAGAAAATGAGTGAGTTTTTTGATATAGACAGCAGAATAGAACAGTTAGCGCAGCAGGCAGAAACAGAGTGCGCCGAGGCCTTTGAGGAAATAGAGCGTGTAGCACAAAAAAACGGACAGAAGGTGCTTTCTGCTTTTATAGATAACCGTGTGAGCGAGGTGTGCCTTAAGGGTACAACAGGCTATGGCTATGACGATATGGGCAGGGAGGCTATCGATAAGGTCTATGCTCAGGTCTTGGGCGGTGAGGACGCACTCGTTCGCCACACCTTTGCAAACGGTACGCACGCTATCTCGACTGCACTTTTCGGCGTACTTCGCCCCGGTGATACACTGCTTGCGTGTACCGGAAAGCCCTATGATACCTTGGAGGAGGTCATAGGCCTTCGCTACGAAAAGGGCAACGGCTCGCTTCGTGATTTCGGTATCAGCTATGATGAAGCCCCGCTCACCGAGCAGGGGCTGCCCGATTATGATCTTATAGCAAGTAAGGCAAGAACAGCGAAGGTCGCACATATCCAGCGCTCACGTGGCTATTCGTTAAGGCCTTCGTATGATGTTGAGACTATCGGCAGGATCATAGATGCCGCACGCAGCACCAACCCCGATATTACCGTGCTTGTTGATAACTGCTACGGTGAGCTTGTCGAGGAGCGTGAGCCGCTGAGCGTAGGCGCAGACCTGATAGTCGGCTCTCTTATCAAAAACCTCGGCGGCGGTATCGCCTCAACGGGCGGCTATATCTGCGGTAAGCGTGAGCTTGTAAACAAATGTGCCGACAGGCTGTACTGCACAGGCATGGGTAAGGAGATAGGCGCAACGCTTTCTATGAACAGAGAGATCCTTATGGGGCTTTTCTTTGCGCCTGAGGTCGTGGCTGCAGCTCTTAAAACAAGTGTTTTTGCGTGCAGGCTCTTTGAAAAGCTCGGCTTCGGGACACTGCCGAAAAGTACAGAAAAGCGTACAGATATAATAGCATCTATCCTTCTTGAAAATGAAGAGAACCTTGTGGCATTCTGTCAGGGTATACAAAAGGGCTCGCCGATCGACTCATACGTTACCCCCGAGGCTTGGGATATGCCGGGGTATGACAGTAAGGTCATAATGGCGGCAGGCGCGTTTACAATGGGTGCTTCTATCGAGCTTTCGGCAGATGCCCCGATAAGGGAGCCGTTCGCAGCGTGGCTCCAGGGCGGGCTCACCTATCCTACAGGCAAGGCAGGTATAATGATAGCTGCACAGAATATGTTAAATAAAGGCTTAATAAAATTATAATAAGGGAGGAAGTAATAATGGCAGCAGATATATTCAGCGTTACGGTCAAGGAGATAGTTGACGAGCATAAATTGGAGGTAATATATGCCCCGAAGGATATTTCAGAGATACTTATCTACGATAACGACTGTAACCGCCCCGGCTTGCAGCTTATGGGCTTCTATGAGTATTTTAACGCAGAGAGGATACAGATCTGCGGAAATATGGAGTTTGCGTATCTCGCATCATTGGATGAAGAGGTCAGAAGGGCAAAGATAGAAACGCTTTTCAAGACCAAGATCCCGCTGTTTGTGGTCGCAAGAGGGCATGAGCTTTACCCCGAGATGATCGAGCTTGCTAAGGAGTATGAGATCCCTATCGCAAGAACGCCGGAGAGCACAACAAACTTTATTTCTGCCCTTATAGCCTTCCTTAACCTAAGGCTTGCCCCAAGGATCACAAGACACGGCGTTCTTATCGAGGTCTACGGCGAGGGCGTGCTTATCGTCGGCGAGAGCGGCGTCGGTAAATCCGAGACGGCTATCGAGCTTGTAAAGCGTGGGCATAGACTCGTTGCAGATGACGCAGTCGAGATCAGAAAGGTCTCAAGCATCTCGCTTGTCGGCTCGTCACCCGATAATATCAGACACTTCCTTGAGCTTCGTGGTATCGGTATCATCAATATCAGAAGGCTCTTCGGTATCGGCTCTGTAAAGGTAACGGAGAAGATCGACCTTATAGTTGAGCTTGAGCCGTGGGAGAAGGATAAGATCTATGACCGTATGGGGCTTGATAACGAGTTTACAACTATACTGGGCGTTAAGATCCCGAGCCTTACTATCCCGATAAAGCCCGGCCGTAACCTTGCCGTTATCCTTGAGGTCGCTGCTATGAATAACAGGCAAAAGAAAATGGGCTATAACGCCGCCCAGGATCTTCTTGACAACCTCGGCCTGCAAATGGATACCAAGGATAAGGTCAAGAATTGGGACAGCTTTTAATAAGTAAGAGGTTATTAACTGATGAATGATAAGTATTTTGATATGATCACCTTGGCACTGAAGTATGGGTGTGAGGTAAGAGAGCGTGAGCCGCTCTCTGCACACTGCACCTTCCGTGTGGGGGGTGACTGCGATGTTTTTATCGAGGTGTCGTCAGCAGAGGCGCTAAAGGAGCTCGTTTGCTTGGCATATGAGCAAAATGTCCGTTATTTTGTACTGGGAAACGGCTCAAACGTGCTCTTTTCCGATGAGGGGTATGAGGGCGTTATCCTTCATATCGGGCAGAGGATGAACAGGATAAGCCTTTTAGACGGCGGCAGGGTCTATGCCGAGGCAGGTGCCAGTCTTTCAAGGGTCTGTACATTCGCCCTTGAAAACTCACTTACCGGCCTTGAATTTGCCTACGGTATCCCCGGGTATGTCGGCGGGGCTGTGTTTATGAATGCCGGCGCCTACGGCGGCGAGATAAAGGACGTGTTTGTTAGTGCCGATATCATCACAGAGGACGGTGAGCAGCTAACGCTCGACCTTTCGGATATGGAGATGTCTTACCGCTATTCCAAGCTTATGATAAACGGCTCTATCGTCACCTCGGCTGTCTTTAAGCTGCAAAGCGGCGATAAGGCAGAAATCAAAGCAAAAATGGATGAGCTTATGGGCAAAAGAAAGGCAAAGCAGCCTATCGAGTACCCCTCAGCAGGCTCGACCTTTAAGCGGCCCGAGGGCTATTATGCAGGCGCACTCATTGAGCAAAGCGGGCTCAGAGGGTATAGCGTCGGCGGTGCGTGCGTGTCGGAGAAGCACTGCGGCTTTGTTATAAATAAGGGCGGAGCAACCGCAAGGGATATCCGCACATTGATAAAAGATGTACAAAGAATTGTACAGGAGAAGCAGGGCGTTTCAATGGAGCCCGAGGTCAGGTACATTCCCGTCAGAGAGGGTGACAGCTTATGAAATTTGTAATAGTCACGGGGCTTTCGGGCAGCGGTAAATCGACCGCTGTTGATGTGCTTGAGGATATAGGCTATTATTGTATAGATAATATGCCGCCCGAGCTTATCGGCAAGTTTGCCGAGATAAGTGCAAAGGCCGGCAGTAAGCTTGAAAAGGTCGCATTTGTTGCAGACATCAGGGGAGGGGATTTCTTCCTGAAGCTCGATGAAACTATCAAGCAGCTCAGGGCGGAGGAGGATATAAAGGTGCTCTTCCTTGACTCAAGCGATGATGTTATCATCAGGCGATATAAGGAGACCAGACGTAAGCACCCTCTTGACGAGGTCGCAAACGGCAACATCAAAGCGGCTATAGAAACTGAGCGGAAAATGCTCGTTCCGATCAAAGAGCAGGCTGATTTTTATATCGACACCTCGCTTACCTCGACATCAAAGTTCAAGGAGAGGGTCTATTCTCTGTTCCTTGAGTCAGGTGAGGATTTTTTAAGGATAGATGTCTGCTCGTTCGGCTTTAAGTACGGAACTATGAATGAGGCCGATCTTGTTTTTGACGTAAGGTGCCTGCCAAACCCGTTCTATATCCCCGAGCTTAAGGAAAAGACAGGCCTTAATAAAGAGGTCTATGATTATGTGCTGAGCTTTGATGAGGCAAAGCAGCTTCTTGATAAGCTCACAGACCTGCTCGATTTTCTTATACCGCTTTATAAGCGTGAGGGCAAGAGCCAGCTGATCATAGCCTTCGGCTGCACGGGTGGCAAGCACAGAAGCGTGACCTATGCCGAGGCAGTCGGCAGATATCTCGAAAATAAGCTCGGCAGGATCAGGATAACACACAGAGATATAGATAAGCACTAAGGAAGTGAAGAATATGCATTCGTTTTCCTATAATATCAAGGAGGAGATCCTCTTAGGGATAAATACTAAGGATAAGGCGGATGCAGCTATGCTCGGGCTCTTGTCATTTGCAAACTCACTTGATGATAAGCGTATCATGCTGCTGACAGAGAATGAAAGGGTCAAGGATTTTTTTAAGCTCAATGCAGAGCGGATCTGCGGCGAGGGCTCTGTCTTGGTCGATGAAAGCCTAAAAAGGGGCGAGCAGACGCTGTACACTATTGATATACAGGGCGAAGCTGAAAGGATAGAGCTTTTGAGCTATTTACAGATAGACTCAAGCAGAAGGCTCACAGATGATGACCTGCCCAAGGAAAAGCTCTGCCCATATGTTATCGCAGGTGCATTTCTCGCCTGCGGCAGTGTGAACGACCCCTTGAAAAAATATCACCTTGAATTTGTTGTGCCTACTCTTGAGCTTTGCAACGATCTGGGGCTGCTGCTCGTTGAAAGGTACGGTATCCTCTGTAAGCATACCGAGCGTGGGCAGACTAATATAGTGTATCTTAAGGAGAGCGAGAGCATTATTGATATGCTCACCCTTATGGGCGCATCTAACGGCTCGATAGAGCTTATGAATGTAAAGATAGAAAAGGATATGCGCAATAAGATAAACCGTGCTGTCAACTGCGATAACGCCAATATCGAAAAGGCGCTTCGTGCATCCGAAAGGCAGATAAAGGATATTGAGCTTATAGATTCTACCGTCGGGCTTTCCTCGCTGTCTGACGCCTTGCGGGAGATAGCTGTTTTAAGATATGAAAACCCCGACCTTAACCTTTCGCAGCTCGGCGAGCTTGTCGAACCAAAGATCTCCCGCTCGGGTGTAAATCACCGCTTCCAAAAGATCTCTGCCCTTGCCGAGAAGATAAGGAAGGATAAGGGCATTACAGAATGAACCCAAAGGCTCTGCTGCCGCAGAGCCTTTTACTATACAAAAAAACGCCCCGAAAACACACCTTATCCGTATATCTGTCTAACCGTATTGTTTTTTTGAAGGCTGTGTGGTATAATATACTAAACAGAAGCATAGCTGTAAGCATTGTGAGCCCAAGTGTAGGAACAAAAAAGGAGAGAGAAAAATGAGAGACTTTGTCCACCTTCATCTTCATACCGAGTATTCGCTTCTTGACGGTGCGTGCCGGATAGGGGAGCTTATCACTCATATAAAAAGCATAGGGCAAAGGGCTGTTGCGATAACCGACCACGGCAATATGTT
>JAFRYW010000173.1 GCA_017442845.1 Ruminococcus sp. | reverse complement strand
TTTGACGGGTCGAAGCTTCCGTCAAGCGGCTGTTTTTCCTTGCCCTTCATTATTTATCACCTTAAAATCTGAAATACAAAAACGGGTTGTTGGTATTGTTAACAAGCAAAATGCTGCACACTAGAAGTATAGCGATATTGCACACTACCCCTGCCGCCTGAATGACCACAGCGCTTGTTTTCTTCTTCATACATATCTCCTTGACCTTTGGCACTACAGGCATTGCAAACAGCACCACAGCCATAAGGATAAAGACGTTATTCTTTATCACCGTCTTGAAAACAGTATCGCTCAACGGGTTATCATTTGCGCCGACGAGCGCCTTAAAGAATGTCAGCAGCGCCTTGCCCTCATCAAAATAGAATATACCGAAGCCCACCGCAACGACGAGCTTTGTGTAGATATGAAGTATCACAGCCGGGCACTTTTGCAGCCTGTCCTTACCTATAGCTATCTCGATAAGCAGGAACACGCCGAAGTAAATGCCCCAAAGCGGGAAATTCCAGCTTGCGCCGTGCCAAAGGCCCGTAAGCCCCCAGACTATCATAATATTTAGCATATGCCTCGGTCTGCTGACCCTGTTGCCGCCAAGCGGGATATATACATAGTCACGGAACCACGATGAAAGCGAGATATGCCACCTTCTCCAGAAATCGGATATGCTGCGGCAGATCATCGTGTAGTTGAAGTTCTCATCAAAATGGAAGCCGAAGATCCTGCCGAGGCCTATTGCGATATCGGAATAGCCCGAGAAATCGAAATAGTACCAAAGTGCGACCATAGCCCCGCCGAACCATGCGCCGGCAACAGACACCGTGCCCACCGCCCCGAAGCCGTCCTTAGCCTCGCCGAAGCACGCATAGACTATCTTGCTTATAGCATTTGCGATTATGACCTTTTTGCCGAGCCCCAGTATGATTCTTGATATGCCCTCAGAGACCATTTGCAGGTCTGAGGTGCGGTGCTCGATCTCCTCACCTATCGTTGAATACCTTACTATCGGCCCCGCAACGAGCTGCGGGAAGAGGGAAACATACATCAGGAACTTGAAAAAGCTCTTCTGCGTCTTGACCCTTCCACGGTAGCAGTCGATCGTATAAGAGATCGTCTGGAAGGTGTAGAAGGATATACCTATCGGCAGTCTTATCTTTGGTACTGTAAAGCTTGTCCTCAACAGCGCATTGACATTCTCGACCAAAAAGCCCGAGTACTTGAACGCCACGAGCAGCCCCAGGTTTATGATAAGCGACCAGACGACCGCCATTTTTGCGGGCGCCTTGCCACGGTGCTTTTCGATAATAAGACCGTTTATATAGTCAACTATCGACGAGAATATCAAAAGGCTGACCCATATAGGCTCGCCCCACGCATAAAACACTAGCGAAAACACTACCAGCACAGCATTTCGTATATTCAGATTCCTCGTCATAAAATAAAAGATCAGGCAGACGGGGAGAAAGAAATACAGAAAAAACAGATCTGCAAAAACCACTTTAAAACTCCTTTAATGTCCAAAAAACTACACTATGCGACATACAAAATAATTATATCATTATTGCCTATTTTTGTCAACATTTAATAATGATAAAAAACCGCCCGAAAAACGGGTGGCTTTTATACTAATCATCAATTATGCTCTTAACGGGCGCATTGTCACGCTCTGCCTTCAGTCTGCGGTATTTGAGGTATCTTCTTACAATATTTATTACAAGAAGCGCCGCCCCCAGCGCCAAAAACGCAAGCTCGGGGTAATGCCTGTAGATATACGTCTTATCAAGGTCTAAGATCTTAGCGTCGGTAACGTAATTATTTTCAAGCAGCCTTCGCACATTTTCTACAAGAAATACGGCTGTCTTCATATATAATATAGTACCGATGATATTAAGCACAAACGAAGCTATATACTTTTTAAAAAACATAAGCAAAAGTGATGCGAGCAGCAGGATCACCCCCGCAAGCATATAGTAGGCGTATTTACTGCCGGTATTATTGACATAGCCGCTAAGTATCCCTATGACCGTAACGCCGCCGTAGAAAAAGCAGGAATATAAATACACACCTACTGCAAGTATCTTAAGTATCAAGCAGACTATCGGCTCTTTTTTTAGCAGCTTTACCGAGGACAGGCTAAGCTCGTCGCTTTTTGAAAGCTGCTCCTTTTCCTCACGCTCCTCCCGCTCGGCAGCACGTTTTTGCTCTATTTGTTTTAAGGACTGCTCCTTAAGGCGTTCCTTTTTCGATCTCAAGTCAGTTGCTTCCTTTCTTATTATCAGGCTTTTCTATGGATTTATACAAAAGCTATTATAGCACAGTTTTTTATAATTTGCAATACGCTTTTGCAAAGAAAGGAAAATTGGGATTTGGCGGAGCGAAGCTCCGCTTAGGTAATAGGTAATAGGTAATAGGTAATAAGTATGGTGTCGGCTGCGCCGACAGATGCCCATTCGGGCTTGTTAGGGCAGCGAAATCGCTTGTTTTAGGAAAATTCGTTAGCATTAAAGTCCGAATGGACATTTATGCGGCGAAGCCGCACACCTTAATTG
>JAFRYW010000172.1 GCA_017442845.1 Ruminococcus sp. | reverse complement strand
TATTTGTAATGCGGTTGGTAGCATTATTACTATTGTACATCAAGGAGGTTTTTTGTCAACCCACAGTTCCATGCTCTTACTAAAGTTTATACATTCCACCTGCATAGCAGGTGGTTTAATTATCGAGATAATAAAAAAAGCTGCCGAGCCTTCGGCAGCTTTGTGCTTGCTATTTGAAATTGATACCGACCCCGACCTTGCTGTACATTTTCAGCATCGTTTTTTCCTTGCTCATCTTAAAGAAGATGAATACTCCCGCTACTGCTACGAGTGAAAGAATGATGCCTAATACAACGCCGCCTGCACCGCCTATAAGTGCTATGGCTATTATCCAAACTAAAATCAGCGCAACTGCGATTATCGGCAAACAGAAGGTGGTGAAAGACCTTTCGGAGACCTTGAGGTATTGCTGTATCTCCTTCTTAGAGAAGCGGTCATAGTGCCTTGCCAAGAATGTGTCGGGCCTTGCCCATTTGCAGAAATCCTTTACAGTATTGAACTTTGCAACAAAGTTCTGCCCTGTTCTGGTATTGCGGTAGTCAACAACTATGCCGTTTGAGTTTTCGTTTGTATCCATAATATGCACCAGAGTCCCGGCCTTTGCCTGACCGCTCATTGTTTTCATAACAACATATTTGCAGTCGATAGCTTCATCGATACTGTAAAGCATAAATGCCATAATATTTTCCTCCTGTTACGGTAGATTTGTAAATACAGAATATATAATTAACACGCAGCCCTTGTATTCTACTGGAAATTAGGCCGCACTTTCGATTACTAATACTATTATACCACTTTTATATTAGGTTGTCAATAATAGAAAGAGCAAAAAATTACTTTTATTTCAAATCGTTTGGAAAACCTTGGAAGCTGACAGCGGCATATTTTACTCTTCCTTGACAAAATAAGGTAATTTATAGTATAATAAACTTGGTATTTATTTTTATGGTTATCCCTTTGACACACCACAGTTTTGCCCCCAAACCCTCGCTTAACTGTGAGCATTCGCTCACAGCGAGCTCGGGAGAGTATGGGGGGAGGGCTTCGCCCTCGTTACCGACCCATCGGGGCTTCGCCCCGAACTCCATTATCTAAGGCATTTTAATTGGTGTGTCAAGTATATAACTATATTTATTTTTATTGCGGGGGTGTTTTGATGACAGACCTGAAAAAGAGAAAAAAGCGCAGAAAAAAGCTTCTTAAATCGAGGCTGGGCAGCGTTGTTGCGGCGTTTTTGGCGTTCTTTGTTTTTTCGGCTTTGCTTTGCGGTGCCTTTGTATTTATGTGTATGATGATCTTTGATATGCAGATCGAAAGCGGCCTCGATGAAGAGCTTGCAAAGGCCTCCTACATCTCAAAAAGCTATTCCTCTGCGGCTGATGAGCAAAGCGCTGCGGCGCTGCTTGATAACAGCGAAACAGCCTATGTCCTCTGTGATAAGAACGGCAGCATCATTCGCCAAAGGGGTGATGATACAAGAAAGGGAAAGGAAGTAAAGTACCTATTCTACAGCTCCTCCGGGGCTGATGAGAGCGGCCTGTCAGATGAAGACCTTGTTAAGCGCTATGTATTATATATATGTGATGACACGGAAAGTGATATTCTTGAAATAAAAGACGATGAAGATAGCTTTGAGCTTGATTATTTGAATTATGCCGAGCGTCTGCTGACCGGTATGAACGGATATGGTTATAATGATGATAGCGAAGAGGGCGGCATTAAGGACGGGTATGAGGATAATGCCCCGCCGAAGATAGATGATGTAGAGCTTATAAGATCGAATAAGGCCTTTGTGCAGATTCCCGTCTGGGCGAAGCTTGAGATACCGGATAAGGGGCAGACGCTTTATTTAAGGTGCCTTATTACATCAAATACTCAAGATGTTGCATACCTGTTAGGTATGGTGGTCTTCTTTGGCGCAGTGCTGATCTTGATGTTTATCGCCCTTATTGTTATGGTGATACGCTCTATCCGCAATATCAGAAAAATGCGAAGCCTTGTTTTTACCGATATAAAGATCGGGTGCAAGAACTGGCAGTGGTTTCTGTTCCACGCCGAGCGTATCGCATCAAAGAGAAGGTACGCTAAACAGGGCTTTGCGCTCGTTGACCTTGAATTTGTGGGCTATAGGCGTTTTTGTGCCTGCAACTCGGTAGATGAGGGCGAGGTCATACTTAGGAGCGTCTACGACAAGCTAAGGCGCTATGTCGATAAAAAGGAGCTGTGCGCCCACAATGCTGAGGATAGCTTCGCTCTGATGATAAAATATACCGATGACAGTATTCTCAAAAACAGGGTCGATCTTATCCTTTCTGTTCTCGGTGAGGTGGTGGGAAGCAGCACGCTGGCATTCCACGCAGGAATATATATTCTGCCCGCTGTGGAGAATGGCGGCGTTTTCGCCAAAAGAAAGAATGTCGATATCGAGAGCTGCTTTAACAATGCCTGCACCGCCTGTGCTACGCTGCTTGAGAACGAAGGCTCGGGGCTTGCGTTCTATAATGAAAAGCTTATTGAGGAGCAGCGCTGGATCGACACGGTCACTAAAATGCAGCAGAGCGCCCTTGATAATGAGGAATTTGTGGTCTACTACCAGCCTAAATACGACCCCCGCACCCACGAGCTCAGGGGCGCCGAGGCACTTATCAGGTGGCAGTCACCGCAGTACGGCTTTATTACGCCTTACCGATTTATCCCGATATTCGAGAAAAACGGCTTTATCACCGAGATCGACCACTATATGATCTCGCACGTGGCAAGAGATCAGAAGCGCTGGCTCGATGAGGGGCAAAGGTGCGTTCCCGTGTCCGTCAACGTTTCGAGGGCGCACTTTATCGAGAGCGACCTTGCCGAGCAGATAAGAGATATGGTGGATAAAGAGGGCACGCCGCACCAATATATCGAGATAGAGCTTACCGAGAGTGCCTTCTTTGATGATAAGAAGGCTATGATAAATACCATAATGAAGCTCAAGGGCTATGGCTTTGCAGTCTCTATGGACGACTTCGGCTCGGGCTATTCGTCACTAAATTCGCTTAAGGATATGCCGCTTGATGTGCTAAAGCTGGACGCCGAGTTCTTCCGTGGCGAGGCCGCCGATACCGAAAGGGGCGAGGCGGTAGTAAGTGAAGCGATAAAGCTCGCCAAGAGCCTTAATATGCGTACTGTTGCCGAGGGTGTCGAGGTAAAGGAGCAGGTCGAGTTCTTAGCTTCGCAGGGGTGCGATATGATACAGGGCTACTATTTTGCAAAGCCTATGCCCGGTGATGAATACCGTGAAAGAATGATCCAGGGCAAAAATGACGGCGCAGAGGGGTAGGATCAAAAATACTGAAAAAATTCCAAAAAGCTCTTTACTTTCATAGAGTAATGTGCTAAAATATATATGTGATGTTTTTGCACTTTACAGCATAGAAGCGGAGGAAAAACAAAATGAGAGAAAAGCTTGAAATAAACAACCTTGATGACCTTTATGAGGCTATTTTGACACTTGAAACGGTAGATGAGTGCAGGCTCTTTTTCAAGGACCTGTGCACAGTTCCCGAGCTGAAGGCGCTTTCGCAGCGCTTTAAGGTGGCGCAGATGCTTACCGAGAACCACGTTTACAGCGATATCGTCGGTGCAACTGGTGCATCTACCGCAACTATCAGCCGTGTCAACCGCTCGCTTTCCTATGACGGGTCGGGCGGGTACAGTATCGCCTTTGAGCGCTTGAAGGGGAAGAAAAAGTAATGCCTTATTCGCAGTTTGCGTACTTTTATGATAAGCTTCAGCAGGGCGTTGATTATGAGGGCATAGTCCGCTTTATAGATAAGCAGGTAAGGCGCTTTGGCGGCAGGCGGGGGATATTGCTCGATATGGCGTGCGGAACGGGCACGCTTGCAGAGCTGCTCGCAGGCGCAGGCTATGATGTTATCGGTACCGACTCATCTGCTGAGATGCTTTCTGTGGCGCTCGATAAAAAATATGACAGCGGCCTTCCGATACAGTACCTCGATCAGAGTATGACCGAGCTTGATATGTTCGGTACTATTGACGTTACTGTGTGCACGCTCGACAGTATCAACCACCTTGACAGTTTAGATGAGATCAAAAAGGCATTTGAGCGGGTGTCGCTCTTTGCGTTCCCTGACGGAATGTTTATTTTTGATGTCAACACCCCCTATAAGCATAGTGAGATATTAGGAAATAACACCTACGTTTATGATATCGACGGGGTATATTGTGTGTGGCAGAATGAATATAATGAAGCAGACGGCTCGGTAAGCATAGCCCTTGACTTTTTTGAAGAGGGTGAGGACGGAAGGTATGAGCGCTTTTGCGAGGGCTTTAAGGAGATAGCCTTTGACGATAAGACTATAAGCGCCGCACTTGAAGAGGCGGGCTTTGAGATACTCGACAGGCTTGATGACTATACGGATACGCCGATAGGTGAAGCTACGCAGCGTATAGTTTATGTTTGCAGAAAGACGGCTCGAAACGGGGGATAGGTGCTATGAATGTGCTTGTGATAAATTGCAGCCCCGTCAAAACGGGTGCAACTGCTGAGATAGTCAGGCTTGCTGCACAAAGGCTGTCGGGCAGGGCGGGTGTCAAAAGCATCTGCATAGATGATTATGACTTTAAGTTTTGCAGAGGCTGCCGCAGCTGCCATAAAACGGCAGAGTGTGTTCTCAGCGATGATATACCCGTTATTATGAACGAGCTTGAGCAGGCAGATGTAATTATAGCTGTTTCACCTTCATACTGGGCAGATATCCCCGGGCAGTTCAAGGCGTTTATTGACAGGTGCACCCCTTGGTGCAATACCCACGAGCCGCACAAGACACTTAGCAGGGGCAAAAGAGGCTATGCTATAGCCCTGAGAACAGGTCCCGGAATGAAAGAGTGCGATAGGATAATACAAAGCATAGAGCATTTTTACGGGCATCTGGAGATAGAATGCTGCGGGCACCTCGGTCTATGCTCTGTAGAGTATAAAGAGAACGTTGCCGCACGCAAAAAAGAAATAAACGATCTTTGTGATAGCATAATATGTGATTAAAAAGGACGAAGGAAAATGGGAAGAATAGTAAGAGTAATAAGTAAGGACGCATCAGTCGTATGCTCGGCGATAGACGGTAAGGATATCGTCGGCGAGATCGAGCGGATCCATAAGACCTCGGCAGTCGTTACGGCGGCACTCGGGCGGCTCTCGCTCGGGGCATCGCTTCTGGGCTTCGGGCTGAAGGGCAAAAACGATACCGTTACTGTCAGAATGAACGGCGACGGCCCTGCGGGGGCATTGATAGCTGTTGCAGACAGCTTCGGGAATGTAAAAAGCTATGTGCAAAACCCAGTCATTGAGCTGCCGCTGAAC
>JAFRYW010000171.1 GCA_017442845.1 Ruminococcus sp. | reverse complement strand
TTATCCCTTTGACACACCACAGTTTTGCTCCCAAACCCTCGCTCGTCTGTGAGCATTCGCTCACAGCGAGCTCGGGAGAGTATGGGGAGGGCTTCGCCCTCGTTACCGACCCATCGGGGCTTCGCCCCTAACCCCATTATCTAAGGCATTTTAATTGGTGTGTCAAGTATATAACCATATTATTCTTTATTCTTTCTTCTTTATTATTATGCTTTTCCCGCCACGTCCCAGCCTGCGATATACTGCTGGATAAGTATGGCGTCATCAACGCTTACCAGCCCGTCGCCGTTTACATCGAGCACGCTCTCGGAAATTCCTACGTCCCAGCCCGCTATGGCCTGCTGGATAAGCAAAACGTCCTGAACGCTCGTGTCGCCGTCGCCGTCAACATCGCCGAATTTGGGCTTAACGAGCGGGATAAACTCAAAGCCGTTATCCTTAGCGTATTTTTCAGCCGCCGTGCCCTCATAGCCCCTTATTACCATATCATCATATTTTTTCTCTTCCCAGCCGATATATGCCCCCAGGTCGTCATAGAGGTCTGTCACACCGTAGCCAAACGCCTTTTCATCTATCTGCGTGACAGCCTCGGGGATAGTGACATCTGTTATCATAGTGTTGTAAAACGCATATGAGCCTATCCACTGTACCTTTTCGGGGATAACTATCTCGCTGAGCTTTGTATTTGAGAACGCATCGGAGGGGATAGATGTAATATTTTGCGGTAAAGCTATCTTTGTAAGGGAGGTGCCGCTGAAAAGCCCCGCATTGATACTTTCAAGCCCTTTATTAAGCTCTGCCTTTTCAAGCGAGGTCTCGGAAAACGCACTCATTCCAAAGGAGAGGACATTTTCAAGGTTTATGCTTTTAAGGTTTACGCAGCGGCAAAAAGCTGCGGCATCTATCACCTTTACGGTCTCGGGCAGCTTTACAGACACTATGCTCTCCTGCCCCGAGACAGTGTTTACATAAAAAGCGTCCTTGCTTATCTCATACACGGGAAAGCCCATTATCGTTTCGGGAACAACAACGTCAAGGTGAGTATCGCCGCCGATATATTTTGTTATGTAAACAACTATCTGCTTGCCCGTTTCATCAAGCAGGCTCCAGCCGTTTGCAGCCTTAAACTCAAACACGTCATAGACGCCCGAAAAGCTTATATCCCCGTCATCAAAATAGGTGGGGTCAATATCAAGTGTCGAGCAAAAGCTGTCAGCGGGGGAATCCTTATAGCAGAAGAAGCTCTCCAGACTGTCACAGCCGTCAAATGCACCCATAGAAACATCTGTGTCCTTCATTACAGCAACGCTTTTTAGCGAAGTGCAGTTTTCAAATGCCACCCCCCACACATCGCAGCCCTCGCCGATAACAACGCTTTCAAGCCCGACACAGCCGGAAAACGCCTGCGGAAGTATCACAACACCTTCCTCGACATAAAGGCTGGTGATCTCGCCGTTATCCTTAAATGCGCCTGATGCTATTTCCTTTACCTTTTTGCCGTCTATCTTTGAGGGAACGGTAACAGCACCGCTCATGCCCTTATTGCCCGTTATCCTGACCTCGCCCGAGACAAGATCCTCACAGACAAAGCCCTCATACTCAAAGGCAGCGCTTGCCGTTACAGCTGTATCGACCGCATCAAACCCTGCGGGAAGAAGAGAAGTGCCTGAGAATACAAGAGTAAGTGCCAAGGCTAAGGAAATCGTCTTTTTCATAATATATCACTCTCTTTCCATATTTTGTTGTTAGAAATTAACATTCTCATAAAATGATTATACATTGTTTTGTCCGAAAAGTCAATAGGAATGCAAATATTTATAAAATTTTGTGCAATTTTGATATATTTGCGCTATCACCTGCAAGGCAGTGCTTTGATAAATTGGAATTTGGCGAAGGGGGTCTGGGGGGCGACCGCAAAGCCCCCATAAGCCGCCGTAAGGCGGCTTAACTCCCCGAAGCATTGAGCTAAGATTTAGTTCATCGCTTCGGGGGGCATATCGGGGGGCTTTCCCTGCCTTCGCAGTAGGCAAGTGCCCCCGTACCCCCTTCGGTAATGCACCTCACCTATTACCTATTAACTATTACCTATTACCTAATAAGATAAATTCTCATTTATCTCGCCAAGACATACCCGCTCGGATTTTTTTGCTTGCGGCTATTTAATTTAGCTTTTTGCTGCCGATAAGTAATATGTAAGCTATAAACGGCTAGGATTTCGCAGGGAGGTGATCTTATGCAGGTGAACGCAGCGGCGGGCAGCAGACCCGTATACAACGTATCCGAACCATATAAACGGCAGACCGCAGCAAGCGGCGAGACGGCTTTTTCTGCGCCCGGCGATAAGGTCGAGATATCCCCAAAAGGCAGGGAGATGTATGCGCAGAGCGTAGCGGCTCAGAGCAAGGGCAGTGATAGCTATGATGAAATCTTAAGCACCCTGCAAAGCTCCGTGCCGTATATGAAGCTGCAAACAGGCAGTGCCGTAAACACCAAAAATGACGGCAGGGTCAACACCCTTGATATGAACCCAAAGCTGCTTGACAAAATGCAGAGCGACCCCGCATTTGCCCAAAAGATAGGGCAGCGGATAAAAGATGTCGAGCGGGCGCACAAGCTGGTTGACAGCTATATGAAAGCAACAGGCAGCACCGTTGTGTGCAGCCACGCATATCTTGATGAGGACGGGAATTACTGCTGCTTTGCCATGACCGAGCGCAAGGACGAACAGAACGAAGAGCTTCGTGCGCAGGCTCAAGAAAACGCCGAAAAGCTCATGGAAGCTGTGCGTGAAAAGAACAAAGATGCCGCCGACAGGCTATCGCAGCTGTTTGCGCAGGCAGAGGAAAAGGGCGTGCTGCTGCTCGATGAGGAGGATATGAAGCTATTCAGCGAGACGGCAAGGGCGTTTGAAGAAGCAAAGAGCGGTAAAGCAGATGAAGCTGCCGACGAGGGCGAAATGGAGTCTGAATCGGTGGGCGGCTGTATGGGTATAAATTCCCAAAAGCTCGCACGTATGCTGGCGGCTGCCAAGACACGCTCGCAGGTGCAGTCGGTGATAGCGATGATACAGTCTGATATCAAGGAATGCGACCAGGGGGCGGCAAACGGCTATGATGTTGACGAAGCCTCATACAAGGCGGCAGAGCAGCTGCTGAGTCAGGCAAAGTCACAGCTTGCCACGGCCGATGACCGTGAGGCGACCCCGCAGGAGGAAATGGCACAGGCGCTTGCATCTCTGATGTAAGCGAGATATATGCTGAAAATAATTTTACAGGGAGGTGAAATTTATGGAGGTAGGCGGTGTATTCTTTAGCACGAATGCAAAAACTGTCATGAAGACCGGCGAGGCGCTCGCTAATTTCGAGAAGTATGAGGAAAAGGTCGAGGCCGAGGAAAATGCTTCCTCCACGGCAGTTAAGCAGGATACCTTCACTAAGAGTGAGGAGCAGGTAAGCTCTGACAGCGGCATCTACAGCAAGGAAACGATACAGAAAACTGTAGAGCAGATGGAGGAGCAGCGTGCGGCGGCAATGCAGTCGATGATCCGTGATATGCTGGGCGAGCAGGCCAAGGCTGCGGGGCTCAAATATTTCGGGCCTGACAAGACGCTCTCGCTGTCGGACATCACTCAGGAGGATATCGACGAAGCCAAAAAGAGCATTGAGGACGGCGGCTACTGGTCGGTAGACAGCGTTGCTACGAGGATCATGGATATGGCAAAGCTGCTTGCGGGCAACGACCCCTCGAAGCTTTCTATGCTCAAGGATTCCGTTATCAAGGGCTTTGGCGGCGCAGCAGAGCTGCTCGGCAAGAGCGGCCTTGATGATATGCCCGACATCACAAGGCAGACCTATGACGAGGTCATGAAGCGCTTTGATGACTGGGAGACCGAGCTCGGCGGTACACAGACCGAGTAAACATTTTAATATGCCTATAGAATTTGGAATAAAAAAACACGTAGGGTCTTATCTTAGACTCTGCGTGTTTTTGCTTTTGCAATTATATATAGTATAAGGCATATCAACAGCCCCGCCAGCACAGCGCCCGAGGTGTCTATCAGCACGTCCTTTAGCTGCGGGCTCCTGCCCGAGACAAAGTGCTGATGCAGCTCATCGCTCGCAGCGTAGATAAGGCTTGTAATGCTGCTGAGCACCGCAGCAAAATAAGGCACTTTCTCAAAATGCCGCCTCAAAAACGCAAAAGCCCCGAACAGCAGCCCGCCGAGCACGGCATACTCGCAAAAGTGCGCCGACTTTCTGACAAAGTATTCTATAATGTCAGGCTCCGTTTTGACTTCAAAGGTCTCGATTATCACCTCTGTCACCTCGCCGGAAAGGGAAGCGCTCTCCTCCGAGTCCTGTGCCGAGAAGCCGAAGATCACCACCGCCCACACAGCGCTCAGCACAAAGAACACGATAGCGAGCACAAGTGCCCTACTGCTGCCTTTTTTGCTTGACATAGGCTATCAGCTCCTCTCTCTCGTTTTTTACCTCGCCTGCGATAACGCCCTCAAGCGCCGCATCAAGGGCTATGCCGATCTCCCTGCCCCTGAGCCCGAATGCGAGCAGCTCCCGCCCGCCGATAGCAAGGTCGGAAAGCTTTAAGCAAGCGTCCTTCCTTTCAAGCTCGTTTCTTATATCACGAAGCACCTCTAAGTCCTTAAGCTTTTCCTCACGGCAGTACATCGACTGGGCAAGTGTGTCCGCCCGCCTGATCAGCAGGTAATTATCAAAAAACTCATACCCGTGCTTTGAGATAAAGCGTGCAACGCTTCTCTCGTTCTCGGCCAGGCGGTTATCGTGCTCCTTGATATATTCGCAGACAAGCTTCCTTGTGCGGTTGTCGGCCTTTAAGCGGGCGAGTATATCCTCGGCCATAGCAGCCCCGACGGAGGGGTGCTTTTTAAAATGGTCTATACCCGCATCATCTGTCGTCTTGCAGCGGGGCTTGCCTATATCGTGCATAAGCATAGTCAGCCGCAGCGTCTCGTCTTGGGGTATGCAGTCAACGCTCTTGCAGATGTGCGTATATACATCATACTTATGGTGGGGGTTATTTTGCTTAACATCAAAGCACTCGGCAAGCTCTGGGATAATAAGTGCGAACACCTCTCTGTATTCAAGCAGCAGCCGCCCCGCACGACAGCCTGTCAGCAGCTTTTTAAGCTCTGAAAACACCCTCTCTGCCGATACGAAGGACAAAAGCCCCGCCTTTTTCCTTATTGCCGCCGAGGTTCACTCATCAATATCAAAATCTAGCACGCTTGAAAAGCGAAGCGCCCGCAGGATACGCAAGGCGTCCTCCTCAAAGCGCTGCTCGGGGTCGCCGACGCAGCGGATAAGCCTTGATCTGAGGTCATCTCTCCCGCCGAAAAGGTCGATGACCCCGCCCCCTTCATCAAAGCAGAGAGCGTTTACCGTAAAGTCACGCCGTGACAGATCCTCACGCAGGCTCGTAACAAAGCTCACGCTATCGGGTCTGCGGTGGTCGCTGTAGCCACCGTCAGAGCGGAAGGTGGTGATCTCTATCGGCTCGCCGCCGCTAAGCACGGTGAGCGTTCCGTGCTTCAGCCCCGTATCAAAGCACGCAACATCTGAAAACACAGCCTTCATCTGCTCGGGCAGCGCACTTGTGCAAACGTCCCAGTCATGCGGCGTTTTTCCAAGCAGAAGATCCCGCACACAGCCCCCCACAGGGTAAGCCTCAAAGCCCGCCATATTCAGTTTTTCGGTCACAGCCTTTACATATGCAGGGATAACTGCCATTTTTTCATTACTCCTATCTTAATGGGGGACTAAGCTTTGGATTATTCATCTTCCTTTTTACTTTTGTGTCGTTAATAAGATAAATTAGAATTTACAATATTGTTGGGAACGCACCTGCGAAGGGGGTACG
>JAFRYW010000170.1 GCA_017442845.1 Ruminococcus sp. | reverse complement strand
CGGGGGGCGACCGCAAAGCCCCCCGATATGCCCCCGAAGCGATGAACGGGGTCTTAGCTCAACGCTCCGGGGGAGTTAAGCCGCCTGCGGCGGCTTATTGGGGGCTTTGCCTGCCTTCGCAGTAGGCAAGTGCCCCCAAACCCCTTCGCAGCCGCTTTTAAAATCCGTGGGCGAAGCCCACCACCTCAATTGTGCATTGTGAATTGTGCATTGTGCATTGGATCAAATTCTCATTTATCTCAGCAGCACAGCATCGGGGCGGGAGAATTTTTTTTTAGAATACAGTTAGCTAAAGGTAATCAAAGGAGGAAGCAATATGTATTTGGAGATAAGCGACGTTAAGAAAAGCTACGGTAAGGATCAAAGCTATATTCAGGTGCTAAAGGGGGTCACGACCTCTGTTAAAAAGGGGCAGATGTGCGTGATACAGGGCACCTCGGGCTCGGGCAAGTCAACGCTTTTAAACTGCATAGGCGGGCTTGATGAGATGGATTCGGGCTCGGTCAAGGTCGATGGCAGAGAGATCTTCGGGCTAAAGCCAAATGAGCTTTCAGATTACAGACGTGATAACCTTGGCTTCATCTTTCAGTTTTACAACCTTGTGCCGAACCTGACGGTCAGGGAGAACATAAGGGTGTGCGAGTTTTTGGCGCAGGCCCCGCTTGATATGGACGAGCTGCTCGACACTTTGGGGCTTACCGAGCACCAGAACAAATTCCCGGCACAGCTCTCGGGCGGGCAGCAGCAGAGAACGGCTATAGCAAGGGCGCTTATCAAAAACCCGAAGCTTCTGCTGTGCGATGAGCCTACGGGGGCGCTCGATTCAAGAACGTCAAGGGATATACTCGTGCTGCTTGAAAAGATAAACAAGATCTACGGCACAACTATGCTTATAGTTACCCACAACAACTCGATAAAGAATATGGTGCATAAGGTGCTGATCTTAAAGGACGGCCTTATCAAGAAGGACTATGAGAACGAAACGCTCGTTCCCGCAGCAGAGCTGGAGGACTTATAATGAACGGTGTACTTAGAAGGCGCATAGCAAGAGAGCTCAAAAGCGGCATAGGAAGATATTTGGCGCTTGTGCTGCTTATAGCTATGGGCGTGTTTTTGGTGGTGAGCTTTATAGGCTCTGCCGAGGCGGTGCTTCAGGGAACTGAGGATAAAAAGAAGGAAAACCACCGTCAGGACGGGCAGTTTACCGTATTTTTGCCGCTTAGTGATGATGAGATAGAAAAGCTTTCCGAGGGCGGCGTTGTGATCGAGGAGGCGTTCAACGTCGATCTCCCCACAGACGGCGGAAGGGTGCTAAGGCTTTTTAAAAACCGTGAAAAGACCGACCTTCTTATGCTCTGCGAGGGGCGGAAGCCCGAGGGCGGCAGCGAGGCGGTGCTTGAGCGGCGCTATGCCGAGGTAAACGGCTACTCTGTCGGCGATAAGCTGACGGCAGGCGGGGAGGAATTTGAGATCGTGGGGCTTGGGGCCGTGCCTGATTATGACGCACCGCTAAGAAAGCTCTCCGACACGGGCGTGCAGTCGCAAACGTTCGGGCTGCTGTTCGTAACGGGTGAGAGGTATGATGAGATCATCTCAACCACCTCGCAGAAAACGCAGGAATACACCTATTCCTACCGCCTTGCGGGGGGCATTACCGATGACGACCTAAAGGAGCGCATAAAGGCCCTGGAGTTTGACTATACAAAGGTCGAGGATAAGTATTTTAAGGAGTCTATCTCCGAGCTGCTGGACGCCAAGGCGGAAATAGAAAACGGCGTGAGCGAGATCTATTCGGGCTCTGAGGAGCTTTCGGGCGGGCTGTCGGAGCTTGATAAAAGCAGCAAGACACTGAATGACGGGGCGGGGGAGCTCTTTTCATCGTATCTTTCGCAGGCAAACAGCTCGCTTGCGGCTATGGGCATCAAGCAGACGCTAAGCGAGGAGAATTATGCCGATACGCTTGACAGCCTTGCAAAAAACGACCCCACCGGTCAGCTTGCTTCGCTCAAGGAGAGCCTTGACAGCATCAAGGCCTTCAGAGACGGTGTAACGAGCTACACCGAGGGCGTTGGCTCTGCAAGCGGCGGCGCCGCCGAGCTTTACAGCGGCGTAGACAAGATGAAGGACTTTACCGAGGAGCTGCTCGAAAAGGAATTTGTAATAGACATAGACAACCTGACCTCGTTTTTAAAGGCGTCTGACAACGCAAGGATCGAGGCGGCATCGGGCGATGTTATCATGAACAAGGTCGGCGGGATAGTAGCGGGCATTATCGTTCTGATACTGTTTGCGTATGTCATCTCGGTATTCGTTATGCACCAGATAGACAGCGAGTCGAGCGTGATCGGCGCTCTGTACGCCCTTGGCGTTAAAAAGCGTGACCTCTTAAGGCACTATATAGCCCTGCCGACAGCCTTGGCGCTTGCGGGCGCTGTGATAGGCACGGCACTCGGCTTTACGCCCTACGGCATAGGCTCACAGATGCAGAAGAGCTATGATTATTTTTCGCTGCCTGATTACGAGTATGTGTTCCCGCCGTATCTGCTGGTTTATGCGCTGATCATGCCGCCTGTTATAAGTGCTGTGGTAAATGCTTTAGTTATAAACAAGCGCCTTTCGCAGACGGCACTCTCGCTCATAAGAAACGAGCACCGCACGAGGAGCTACAAGCAGTTTTCTCTTAAGAGCAACAGCTTTGAGAGAGTATTCCGCATAAGGCAAATGGTCAGGGAGATACGCTCATCTGCGGCGGTAGTTATAGGAATGTTCATCTGCCTGCTGGTAGTGGTGCTGGGGCTAAACACCTATATACTCTGTAACGATGTAAAGGAGCGAAACACCGCCGACACCAAATACAGCGTTATGTATATGCTCAAATACCACGAAAAAACACCGCCCGCAGGCGGCGAGGCAGCATATATCGAGGGGCTTGATACCACACTTAACGGCTACACCCTTGAGGTGAGCATCATAGGTCTTAGCAAGGGGAGCAAATACTTTGACGCAGCCCCCGAAAAGGGCAAGAGCAAGGCTGTGATAGGTAGCTCGCTCCACGAGCGCTTTGGCTATGAGAAGGGCGACAAGATGACCTTCTCAGACCACGCAAATGACATAGACTACACCTTCACGGTAACTGATATATGCGACTATTCCCCCGGCTTTACGCTGTTTATGGATATAGACAGTATGCGTGAGCTTTTCGGCAGGGAGGAGGACTATTACAACGCCCTCTACTCCGACACCGAGCTTGATATAGACGAGGGACGGCTATACAGCGAGACGACCTATGAGGACGTAAAAAAGAGCGCAGGCGTATTCATCGACCAGATGAGCTCGTTCATAGCTATGCTGCTGATAGCGGGCACGGTGATATTCTGCGTAGTTATGTACCTTATGATGAGCGTTATGATCGACCGCTCGTCCTTCGGGATCTCGCTGATCAAGATCTTCGGCTACCGCCCGAAGGAGGTAAGGAGCCTTTACCTAAACGGAAACCTTATCATTATAGCCTTAGGCGGGCTTGTGTGCATACCCCTGGCAAAGCTTGCTATGGACGCTGTCTACCCCGTGTTTATCTCAAACGTTGCCTGCTGTATGGACATTTCGTATCCTTGGTATATGTACCTTGGCATTTACGGGGCTATGCTGCTGATCTACCTGCTTGTCAATGCTTTGCTGATGAGAAAGGTAAGCAGGATAACCCCCGCACAGGTGCTCAAAAACAGAGAATAAAAAGTAGAGGTATCGCTTAAGCGCAGCAGCGATAAAGAAGCTATTTAAGATGCAAGCTTTGTGTACGCTGCTGCTAAAAGAATAAATAATAAAGAAGAAAGAATAAAGAATAATAAAGGTATCGTGTCTTATCGGCAAAAGCCGATAAGAAGAAAGTTTTGCTCTGCAAAACATTTCCCTTCGGCGATGATTTAAAATATCATCGTCCGTAGGTCGATACCTCTTTTATTATTTCTTATTTATTCTTTCTTCTTTTTTCTTTTAGCAGGCGTGGACAATTGTAATGCAAAACACTTCTGCCGTGATACAGCAGAAGTGTCCGGATAAAAACTTCTTTGCAGCGCCTG
>JAFRYW010000169.1 GCA_017442845.1 Ruminococcus sp. | reverse complement strand
TGGTGTTTATCACGATAAGCGAATTGTCTCAAATGAATGGATAGGTCAGATGACTTCGCCAAAATTGCAGCTGGGTGAGATGTTTGGCAATATGGGGTATTGTTATCTGTGGTACAGACCGTATAAGGATAAACCGATATTTGCAGCTATCGGTGACGGCGGCAATATCATCTATGCCGACCCCGAAAAAAGAATATCGGTAGGTATCACAGGCACATTCAAGCCAAGGATATTCGACCGTGTCAATCTCATAGAAAAGAATATAATACCGATCGTTGAAAGGTTATGAACCCCCAAAAAACGATTTTACTTTCAGCGGAAGCTCTCCGATCGAATGAAAAGAAAAACCCTGAGAAATGCTTGTGTGAGCAGATCTCAGGGTTTTCTATGTTATTAAGGCAGCACCTAGCCGCAAAGCTGAAACCCCAGCACGCCTGCTACGGCAAGCACACCCCCGATAATATTCATCTTAGAGTGCTCCTCACGCCTTATCAGCCCGATGACAAAAAGTGTTACAAGTATCATTGGCTGTATCAGCGAATAGTTTGCAAGGCTTATTGCAATAACAGCGTTTTCTATGAGCATTCCTGCGGTGTTGGGTATTCGTGCGAGCACTACGTTCATTGTTCCCTGCGGCTTGTCGCTGTAGGCTCTAAGGTGCACCCTCGGCAGACTTATCAAAGCAACGGTAACAAGCCCCGGCAGGAGGAGCATTATTGATGAAGCATAGCCCGAAAAGCTGCGGATAGTCAGCCCGTAGCCGAACTTAGCTGATAAATACAGTAAAAGCGGCAGTACGATACACCTGTAATTTATCTTTTCCGCCTTGTCCGAGCGGACTATAAGCACCAGCCCGAGGGCTGCAAGGCATATAAACAACAGCCTGTGCACTCTAAGGGCTTCCCCCATAAAAACGTCTGCAAAGTAGGAAACAAACAGCGTGACCCCCAGCCACGCCTTAAGCTCAAAGGCTGACATCTCCTTTAGCACGAGCACGCTCATTCTGAATTCAAGCAGCTTGCATAGAGCAACTAACGCCACCCCTGTAAATGCCTGCCATGTCAGCGAAAAGGTGATAGTCTGAAAAGGCAGCGTAAGTGACAGGAATACCGACATTGAAGCACACATCAGAAAGGTGAACTCGTCAGGCTCGAATTTAGCTTTTGCGGCAGCGTATTTGTCACTCAGCGAGCTGAGCGTGTAGCAGGCGGTGACACCCAGCATAAGCGCAAAGGCATTCACCAGCGAACCCTCCAGCGCTCGGAAAGCTCCTCGGCAGGCTCACTTACAAGCGGCGGCTTTTTGGTCTGCTTTTCGTCACGGCACAATGCGGCTAACCTCTCCTCAAAAATATCCTCCGCCACGGGTATCTCAGCCCAGCCGTCAGTCCACGAGGAAATGTAAGCGGCGTTTGATATAGACAGCGAGTTAAGCCCCTCCTCGCCCGGTGCGAGCAGCGGTGTGCCGTCAAGGATATGGTCTGCAAAATCGTTCAGTACCTCCGGGTGGCCGTCAGGTGCCGGGGCGGTAAATTCCTCATATTCACATTCGGGCTGAACAAAGCCGTTTTTGCACTCAGCACATATGATGCGCTCGTCCTCCTTTAAGCGCCACCATTTGAGCTTGCCGTCCTCAATCACTATCTTGCCCTTTGTGCCCGAAATCTCAAGTCGGTTGGTGCCGGGGGCTTCACCTGTTGTGGTTATGAATACGGCGGAAGCACCGTTTTCATACTCGCCGCAGATCGTCACATCATCTTCAACACCGATATCGTGATACTTGCCGACAGAGCAAAAAGCCCTTACTCTCTTCGGCATACCGAAGATCCACTGCCATAGGTCGAGATTATGCGGCGCCTGATTTAGCAGCACCCCGCCGCCCTCGCCGTTCCACGTTGCACGCCACGAGCCGGAATCATAGTAGGCCTGCGTTCTGTACCAGTTTGTGACGATCCAGACGAGCCTTTTTGTGTCGCCGAGCTGACCGCTTTTTACTATCTCCCTTGCCTTTGCGTAGATAGGGTTCGTGCGCTGATTGAACATTATCCCAAAGGCCTTGCCCGATTTTTTTGCAGCCTCGTTCATCTCCCTGACCTGCCTTGTGTAAACGCCCGCAGGCTTTTCTGTCAGCACGTGCAGCCCGTGCTCAAAGGCCTTTATCGCAATAGACGGGTGGTCGTAGTGCGGCACGGCGATCAGTACAGCGTCGGCAAGGCCGCTTTCAATAAGTGCATCGGCACTTTCAAAAGCTTCGGCAGAGGGCAGCCTGTCCTTTGCCCTTTTCAGCTTTTCGGGGTCAGTGTCAGCAAAGGCTGTTATCTCTACTCTCGGGCTTTCTCCGTTTAAGTAGTAGCCTAGATGTCCGCTGCCCATATTTCCCATTCCGATGATACCAAGTCTTAGCTTATCCATTTTGTTGTCCTCCTATGATTTCCTTTAGTGCCGAAACAGCCGCTGAAAATGCCGTCCGTGAGTCGGGGTAGGTGTAGCTCATTTTTGATTTCTCATCACCTTCAAGCTTGTCAAAGCCCTCGAATACCGATAGGTGCGGCTCGATCGTCAGCACCTCGCCGCTGTAGTGCCGGAGCAGATAAGGCAGATCACCTGCGCCCTTGCCCGCAGGCACTACCGAGCCGTCGGGCAAAGCGTCCTTTATGTGCATATACTCAACATACGGCGATAGCAGCCCCCAAGCCTCTTTAGTATCCTGCCCGCATTGGATAAAGTTTGCAGGATCGAACACAGCCCTAAGCTGCGGCAGTGCCTTGTGTATCTCTAAGCATTTTTCCGCCATATCGCCGTAAATGCCCTTTTCGTTTTCGTGACAGAGGACAATGCCGCTGCCCTTTGCGGCATCACAAAAGGCACTCAGCCGCTCCAGCACAGGCTCTATCTCGCCGGTGCCGTAAAAGCTGAACAGGCGGATATGTCTGCACCCGAGAATATCTGCTGTTTCAAGGCTGCGCTTAAAGCTGTCAAGGTGCGGCGCAAAGTCATCTCCTATACCTATCTTCCCGAACGGCGAGCCGAGCGACCATACGCCTATCCCCGAAAAGCCCAGCATTTTTCGTATGACCCTTGCCTTTTCGGCAGATATGCCGTCTATGTTCTGCCCGTCAACGCCCCTTATCTCCAAAAGCTCTATACCGTTTTCCTGCATAGCAGCTATCTGCCCCGTCAGGTCATTAGCTGCTTCATCTGCAAATGCTGCAAGTCTGAATTTCATAGCGGTTACCTCCCGGATTATTCGTTAAGCTAATAATACCACAGATCAATTTGCATTACAATTGAAAAAATTATCAATATATATTGCAATTTCACGCATAATATGCTATCATTGACCTAGGAGGTGAAATAATGGCTTTTTTAAATGAGACCGACAAAGACGAATTGTATATTCGCCACGCTATAGATGATGTACCCGACAACAAGGGTGTGGCTTTTCACATTCACGACCGCTGCGAGGTGTTCTATTTTGTTTCGGGAAATGCACAGTATCTTGTTGAGGGCTCTATCTACCCGCTGGAGAGGGGTAATGTGTTGATAATGCGCCCCGGCGAGGCACACTGTATACGCTTTATGAACGATGAGCGTTACGAGCGCTATGCTGTCAATTTCCCGATAGATCTGTTTGACAGCTTCGACCCACAGCGGCGGCTGCTTGCCCCATTTACCGATCATCCCTTAGGGCAGCAAAACCTCTATTTTCTTCCGGGGCTTGAAAACACGCTTCATCAGCTTGCATACTATGACGGCGACGGTTACGGCAGAAGGCTTTTGTTTATTACTAAGCTTGCAGATATTATGGATAAGCTAAGTCATCATTCCGAGCTAAAGCCCGCAGCCCAGCCTACCCTATCCGAGCAAATGGTGAGGTATGTCAATAATGTATTGTTTGAGGATATAAAGGTTGAGTATCTGGCGGAGCACTTTTTCTTAAGCACCTCACAATTCTCACGGCTTTTTAAAAATGCAACGGGGGCTTCTCCGTGGGCTTATATCACTGCAAAGCGGCTGATCAAAGCGAGAGAGCTTTTGCAAAGCGGCGAGAGCGCCAAAAAAGCCGCAGAGAGCTGCGGCTTCAATGATTATTCGGCTTTCTATAAAGCATATGTCAAGAGATTTGGGGAAAGCCCAAGCGGTCTGCGCTGACGAGCCGCAGCTGTAAGCTCCGGGAAATGATCAGTTATAATAACAGACTGCATATTGAGTTTCAAAAGTGTATGTTGTTATTTTGGTATGCTTCATAGTGCCTTATAGGACTTGTGATGATCTCTTGCTCATAAAACTAACTGTGTTATAATGATCTGCCTAATTTGTATGCTTGTTCGGGATATTTGCCCGCTCGTGTCATTGACGGGCTTCCGCAGCCGTAGCCAAGCACCATACCCTTGTCCTCAAAATTGATGTAGCGCACAAGCGTTTTGTAGTGAGAAGTCAGTGCCTCAAACGTCCAGTCCTGAGAGTTCCACGCAACGGTCAGCAGAGCGGACTTTAGGTGTCTGCGGTCAAGGCTGCTGTTATATGCACAGAAACGGTCAACCCTGTGCACTCATTCCGTAATAGTAAAGCGGGGTCGCAAAAACCACCATATCGCAGAAGAGCAGAGCCTTCCGTATCTGCTCGTTATCATCACGCAAAACGCAGTCGCCCTCGTAACCGCAGGCAACACAGCCTGTGCAGGGGTTAACATTAAGCTTACAGACATCGATCACCTCCACACTGTGCCCGCTTTCCTCAGCACCTTTTTTGAAGCTGTCTGCAAGAATGCTCGTTGAGCCGTTTCTGTTGGGGCTTCCCATAAGTATCACTATTTTCATATTGCACCTCACTTTTCATCGATCCCGTTTTTTCTGAGCCATTCGGAAATATCATCATCAACCGTGTCGCCGCCCGAATAGTGAACCGATAAGCCCTCGCCAATGACCGAATCGGGAGCAAGCTTTGCAATAGCCGTAAGACTCTGCCCGAAGCGCCCGCCGCCGTGTGAGCAGAACGGGATCATCGTCTTTCCCGAAAAGTCATAGCTTTCAAGGAATGTTGCGATCGGCATCGGGATATATGCCCACCAGTTTGGGTAGCCCGGCAGTATGGTGTCGTACTGCTCCATATTGTCGATATGCTCATTCAGCTCGGGGCGAGCCTGTTTGTGCTGATCCTCCTGTGCCTCCATAAGAACGGTATTGTAGTCATCGGAATAAGGCTTTACGGGTGTCAGCTCAACAATATCCGCATCGATCCTGCTATGAATATTATTGGCGATATCTCTTGTATTCCCGCTCCGGGAAAAGTATGCGATAAGAACTTTTCCGCCCTTTTCGGGCTTTACGTTTTCCTTTGCTGTCAGCTTTCCGTCAGGTGCATTATCGGCATTTCTCACAAGCCGCACACCGAGATTGCAGCTTTTCATATCAGCCTGCCCTGCGGCACGGTAGGCGCTTCGCATATTCTTTGCAAAATCATTCCAGCCGCCGCCCCTGTAAATATGGCGGGTGCCGTTTTCCGCTCCTGTGGGGTCTGCGGCCTTTGAAGTGTCGTACTCGCCGTAATAGTCCCAGCACCATTCGTTCACGTTGCCGTGACAGTCATACAAGCCCCACGCATTCGGCTCAAAGCTGCCGACCTTCACCGTTGTCTGACGGTATTCTCCCGGGCGGGCTTCAAGCACCTCATCATCAAAGTAGTTTTCCTCTATCTCATAAGGGTAATGCCCGTAGAAATTCGCATCATCGGCACTGAGGGAATGCTCGGTGTTGAAAGGCGTTTGTGTACCTGCCCGACAGGCATATTCCCACTCTGCTTCGGTAGGCAGACGGTAGCCGTTTGCAGACCTGTTCCAGACGACCTCACCGTCACCGATCGTATATGCCGGCGTCAGCCCGACTGCCCTGCTCCTTGCATTTGCATACTGCACTGCATCGAGCCAGGAAATGTTGTCAACGGGAAGAACATCACCGTCAAAGGTGCTTGGGTCGCTGCCCATAATCGTTTCATAATCTTCCTGCACAGTTTCAAGGGGGTCGATGTAAAATGCAGAAACTGTTACGTTATGCTTTTTTTCATCGTCAATGCGCCAGTTTTCATCTTCGGGGCTGCCCATTTCAAAGCTGCCGTCTTTGATGAGTATAAACCCGTCATTCACCGCCGAAGGGATAGCCTTGCTTTTGCTGCTTTGCGGTGTATTCTGTGTCGGGCTTGCATTATTCTGCCAGCTTGCTGTACTGCCGCCAAAGCCGCCGCTGTCGTTTTCCCCTTTAAGTGCAAAAAAACAGCACAGCTCCTGCTGCTATAGCGCAGACAAGCCATAAAAGCGACTTTGCGGAATATTTCTTCTCCCCATTTTTCTGCGTAAGCTCCGAGAGAGTATAGCCAACAAGCACGAAGAAGAGAAGCATAGCAAGGTTTTGCAGGATAATGAGCCACTTTGCCGTGGTGTAATCAAGAAAAGCAAAGTGAGCTCTGAACAGGATATAGTTTACAATATCGCCTCTGATAAACAGCCACAGCCCCACACCCGAAACGCCTGTGAGGATCACCTTGAATATGATTTTTCCCTTTTCAGGCAGCTTTGCGGTCATAGCTTTCATGTGCAGACCGATATGCAGCCCCATAAAAATGAATGACCAGTACGACATAGCAAGGTGAAGCTCTCTTGCAGTCATCACATTTATCAGCCCATACATAAAGGGAACGGCGTGACCGCTCATTGACATTCCGCTGAGTGCTGTCAATGCTATTGATACAAGCATCAGTGAGTTTACTGCCGTCATTGTGATGCGGTAGGGCGAATACTTCCCCTTGAACACCGCCTTATACCATTTGCGGTTGAGGATATTGTGCAGCACAAGCGTTACCGTCATGCCTATACCCAGCCACTCGTGAAGCACATCACCTGTCACCTGAAAAGCCATTAAAAACAGCAAAAGGACTGTCAGCACCGCATCTACTATCCTTTTGATGAGGTTTGTAGTTTTTGTCTGCATAACAGTCCCTCCCTGTTTAATTCATATTATTTATCCAGTCCTGTATCTCGCTGTCGGAAATGCTTACATCGAGCCTGCCGCCTTCGAGCCAATTTCCGCTTCCTGCCTGCGAAGCGAGGTTACTTCCGCTTCTGCCGATACTGCTGCCGCCCGAAGTGCAGAAGGGTATCACTGTCTTGCCGCTAAAATCATGAGCCTCGACGAAGGTGCTCATAATTCTCGGTGCATCGCCCCACCATATCGGGTAGCCGATATAAACGGTGGCGCAGCTGCTAAGATCGACTGTATCATTGGCGATCTCAGGGCGCACATCGGGGTCGTTCATCTCAATGGTCGTGCGGCTGCCGCTGTCGTTCCAGTCAAGGTCTGCATCGGTGTAAGGCTCAGCCGGGATAAGCTCAAAAATATCTGCATTTGTGACACTTGCGATACGTTCAGCCACGCCCTTTGTTGTGCTGTGTGGCTGAGAAGTATACAACGACGGTATCCTTGCCCGAGTATTTGCTTGTGTCTGTATTTTCGGACTGTTCATCAGCCTGCTTCGGGGCGTCTTTGTCCTCTGACTGTTCTGCCTGCTGTGTCTGTGTTTCCTGCAGATCCGCCCTTGTCTGCGCAGATGTTTGTGCTGTCGACGAACTGCTGCCTGTGTTGCCGCAGGCTGTAAAGCCGAGCATACACATAGCCGCCAGTACTGATAACATCATCTTTTTCATTAGTTCACCTGCTTACTTCATTTCCTTTTCCCAGAAGCGTATAACATTCAGTCCGAGACCGTCGGCAACACTTTCAAGCTCCTTTACCTCATCAGCAGTAAGTGTGATGCTTGCAGCCTTAACAGCGTCCTCAACGTGGTTTACCTTTGTAACGCCGATAATCGGCAGAGTTCCCTTAGCGACAGCCCACGCAACAGGCACCTGTGCGATACCTACACCGTATTTGTCAGCAATCTTTCCGAGAGCCTTGTTCATGACCTCCAGCTTGTCGAGAATGGGGTTGTAGCTGTCTGCTCTTGCCGAGCCTGCGGGCATGGGGTGAGCTGTGTCATATTTGCCTGAAAGTGCGCCCTGCTCCAATACCATATATGAGAAGAACGTAATATCATTTTCTTTGCAGTAGTCCAAAATACCGGACTTTTCCGAAGAGCGGTTCATAAGGCTGTAATGGTTCTGCACCGCCGATAGCTTCAAGCCGTGAGCACCCAGTATCTCAGCCGCCTGCTTGATCTGTGCAAGGTCGTGATTTGAAACACCGAGCATCGGCACGTTATCCTTGCCCTCGAAATACTTTGCAAGCTCCTCCGTCCACTTGGGTGCGTCCCACACGTTATGTATCCAATAGATATCAAAGCAATCGAGCCCCATAAGGCCGAGCTGCATCTCGATCATATCCTTCATAGCTGTCGGAGATGAAGCGTCAGCACACTGCGGAGTGAACTTATCGGATATAAGATAGCTCTCCCTCGGAAGCCCCTTTACAAAGCCTGCAAGCACCTTTTCGGAAGTACCCATTCCATAGGCGTAAGCGGTATCCCACAGGTTCAGGCCGTTTTCCATAGCCTTGTCAAATATTGGGCGGAGCGTATCAGCCGTCAGGCTTCCGCCGAATGTTCCGTCATTTCCCCAAGCCCACGCACCGAGGGCGATCTTTGGTAGGTTTTTCATAAATATCACTCCTATAGTTTATTCTGACATCGTGTCATTATAGATATTATAGCACCATTCTGACACTGTGTCAATATATATTTCGTAATTTTATGATTTTTGGCGTTATCAACAGATCAAAAGACTTGTAATAGGACACATTAAACAGAACAGCACATAAAAAACATACAAGACCCGTTCCTTTGTGTCGGTCGTGTTTTCAAGATCCTCACCCTGACCCTGCACTCAAATGCATACATATCCGGGTATTATTAACAGAGAGGAAACCGCATTTATCGTTTTTTTACAGGAGGTGATCACAATGCCGGATCCTAAGAAAGCCCCATGGGAAGAGCCCAGGTTTAATGCAGGATTATTAAAAAGCCGTATTGTTTTTCAAATTCTATCCGTTCTTCCAAACGGAAGCTTTACAAGGAGCTATTTGACCTCGCCTTACCTTAGTGAGCTATTTTCAACATATGCTACAGGGCCTGTTGTCAAATTCTCGTCAAAGGAGCAAAAGGGGGCTCTCGGCGAGCAGCTTTACAACATTGTCTATGACCGTATGCACGCTGCAGCAGATGAATTCAAAGTCGATCACCACCGCCAGCAGATGGAAAAGGAAGGCTGGAGCGTTGACGCTGAGCTAACATACCTAAAAGAGCTTGACCTGGCACACAGGAAGCTTATAAATGCACACTCCGAGCTTTCAAGGTTCACTGACGAGCCCCAAAGCAACACTCAAAAATACATGGGCAACACCATAAAGCACGAAACGATCGGCAATGACGTGGTTTTTGACCGTTCATTGAGCGGAACTATAGGTATTATGCGTGGAGAATGTCAGGCTATCAAAAACGGCTATGGATCTAAGCAGCTTATGGTGCTTGGCACTTTGGGCGCAATCGAGGAAGAGATAAACCGCATCAAGAAGCACGGCATTGAAGGAACTCTTGAAGGAATGGCAAGGTTTGAGGCTGACTTTGCTAAGCTAAAAGCAGAATGCTACTACAAGGATGCGACTGACCCTCTGGAAAAGAATGAGATAGCAGATAAGATAATGAGCTTTATCCAGACGCAAAGCTCCCCCGCTGCGAAGCAGTGCATGAATCATCTTAGCATCTGTCAGGATTCTTTCAACGATGCATTCAAATCAGTATTAAAAGAAGCAGAGCTCTACGACATCTACAAGGATATGTATGAGCCCGCCAGAAGGAAGTTCAATATCCCCGCTGATATGCGCCGCCGCTTTGAGCTTGCCGAGCTAAAGCAAAAAGACCCTGTTGAATACCTGAAGAGGCTTGAGGCCGAAGCAAAGAAGACAGGTGATTATTCAAGGTTTGTAGAAATGCTTTCAGAATTCAAGCGTGACGATCTGCTAAATGGCGATAAAGAAGAGAAATATGATGAATACCTAAACAGCCTTGTCCAAGACTATGATACCTAAGCGTGAGATCTTTCGTAAAAAAGCATCTCCCATATGTACCGACACAATATAACAGAAACAGGACGCTGAGCACTATAAATGGTTCAGCGTCCTTTCAGTCTATAGAATAAAAATATGTTCTTTGCTACAGTGTTTTCGGGTCTGGTTTCTTTAGCTGCATTCATTTCTTCCCTGTAGTTTTCATGATTCACAAGAATATCGCCTATGTATTTCTTAGCAAGGTCGATAATGATATCGGCAGCCCTCCACCTTGCCTGACCCATAGGTGAGCCCGGCTCATAGCTTTCGTCATCGGGGTCTCTTTTTGCCTCTATCCTCTTTGCTCTCTTATATTCTGTTGCTGCCTTATAGGATTCTAAAAGCGCATCTCTAAACTCCTTATTATCGGCAAGGCTGCCGTTGCCCTGTGCGGTCTTGACGATACCGACAAGCACAGCGCTATTATTCTTGAGCGCAGTGATCTCAGCAGAATCCGAATGATTAAACTGATAAAACGATGCCCTTGTATCTATCTCTCTTAAGTAGTCGCCTATCTTACTCTTGATAGTCGCATTCTGCTTGTCTATCTGCTCGTCAGTCAGGTTATCATATAGCTTATCAAATATGCCGTATTGAGTTATTTCATTTTTCCATTTGCTTTCAATATCTTTAACGTCAGTATAGTCTATTTTATAGCCATTTTTTGAACGTGCGTAATTATAGTACGCTAAAAGCTCAATAAAAGGCGCCTTCTTATCTGCTTTGTTGGGTGTGTTTGCTATCTGTTCACGTAATTGCTGTATTTTTTCATTTACTGTCATGGTTTATTC
>JAFRYW010000016.1 GCA_017442845.1 Ruminococcus sp. | reverse complement strand
TTAGGCAATCTGACGAAAAATTTGACTGCGTATCTGACGTACAATGGCCCAGCGGTATTGCCTTAAAACCTACGTGGATATACTTGTTTTTTTATTGTTTTTCCGTTGACATATAAATGAATAATATGGTATAATTATTGTATCTGATTAAGGAGGCGGATATAATGAAGAAATTCCTTGTAGTAGTTGATATGCAAAAGGACTTTGTTGACGGCGCCTTGGGAACGGCGGAGGCGGAAGCGATTGGTCCTAATGTGCAAAAGCGCATAAGCGAGTTTGAGGGCGAGATCTTTGTTACACTGGATACTCACTTTGAAATCTACCTTGATTCCGCAGAGGGCAGAAAGCTTCCCGTTAAGCACTGTATCAAGGGAACAGAGGGCTGGGCACTCGATAAGGGTGTTGAGCAGGCACTTTCACACAAGCACTATACCAAGGTCGAAAAGGTCACCTTTGGAAGCGTCGATCTTCCGGCACTTATCAAAGAGGCTGCGGCGGGCGAGAGCTTTTCTATCGAGCTTATAGGGCTTTGTACCGATATATGCGTTGTCTCAAATGCTCTTCTTTTAAAGGCTAACTTTCCCGAGTGCGATATAAGTGTTCGTGCCTCCTGCTGTGCGGGTGTAACGCCGCAGGCACACGAGGCGGCTCTTGCAACTATGCGAAGCTGCCAGATAGATATTGTTTAGGAGGGGTCTGAAAATGTTTGATGCATTAAAGGTCAAGAATGAGATAGTAGAGTGGATAAGGGCTTTCTTTGAGCAAAACGGTAAGGGCTGCAACGCCGTTGTAGGTATATCGGGCGGTAAGGACAGTTCGATAGTTGCGGCACTTTGTGTTGAGGCACTCGGAAAGGATAGGGTAATAGGCGTTCTTATGCCCTGCGGCGAGCAGGCTGATATCGATATGGCTAAGCTGCTTGTTGAGCACCTTGATATAAAGCACTATATCATCAATATAAAAGACGCAGTTGAGGGCATCACCAAGGCTATTCCCTTTGAGCTTTCAAAGCAGAGCGTTACGAACCTTCCCGCAAGGATCAGAATGTCAACGCTTTATGCAGTTTCGCAGAGCCATAACGGCAGGGTCGCAAACACCTGCAACCTTTCCGAGGACTGGGTCGGCTACTCTACACGCTACGGCGATGCAGCAGGCGATTTCAGCCCGTGCTCGCATATAACAGTTCAGGAAATGAAGCAGATCGGCAGGCTTATAGGGCTGCCTGATGTGCTTGTAGATAAGGTGCCGATAGACGGGCTCTCCGGCAAGACCGATGAGGATAACCTGGGCTTTACCTACGCCGAGCTTGACCGCTATATCAGAGAGGGCAAGATCGACGATGCTGAAAAGAAGGCAAGGATAGACAGGCTGCATAAGCTCAACCTCTTCAAGCTTGAGATGATGCCCTCGTTCGACCCGAATATCGAAGTGAAGGGGGAGTAGAGATGAGGCTTGCACCTATAGTCGAGTCGCTGCTTGATACCGACCTTTATAAGTTCAATATGGATCAGGTGATATTCCATAAGCATACCGATCTTTGCGGCGAGTATCACTTTAAGCTGAGAAATAAGGACGTGGCCTTCACTAAGGAAATGGCCGAGGAGATAAACGCTCAGATCGACCACCTTTGCACCCTTCGCTTTAAAAAGGCTGAGCTTGATTACCTGCGCTCGATACGCTTTATAAAGAATGACTATGTTGAGTTTCTTCGCCTTTGGCACCCTATCAGGGAATATGTCAAGGCCTCGCTCTCCGATAACGGCGAGCTTTCTATAGTTGTCAGCGGGCCTCTTTTTTCGGCCATGCAGTTTGAGATATACCTCCTCGAGATCGTAAACGAGGTATATTTCAGAATGAAGTATGATTACGACACTCTGCTAAGATCTGCCGAGGAGAAGCTTGATGCAAAAATACGTGCTCTTAATGACGGAACATATACCTTCTCCTTTGCCGAGTTCGGCTGCCGCAGAAGGCTCTCCCGTGAGTGGGAGGACGTTGTTGTAAGAAGACTTGCACAGGAAACAAAGAGCTGTGTGGGCACATCAAACGTCTACCTTGCATATAAGTACGGTCTTACCCCGATAGGCACCTATGCACACGAGTTCGTGCAGATGTATCAGGGGATAGATTCTATCCCGCTTGCATACACTAACCACTACGCTATGAAGGATTGGTTCAGCGAGTATGACGGAGATAACGGCACGGCACTTACCGATACTATCACGACTGACCTGTTCCTGCTTGATTTTAACCGCTCAAATGTGAATAACTACACAGGCGTTCGCCACGACAGCGGCGACCCTTATGCCTGGGGCGAAAAGATGATAGTTCACTACCAAAAATACGGCGTTGACCCCAAGACTAAGCTGCTGCTTTTCAGTGACAGCCTTGATTTTGACCGTGCACAAAAGCTATATGATCATTTTAAGGATAAAACAAAGGTCTCCTTCGGGATAGGTACCTTCTGCTCGAACGATACCTGTGAAAAGGCACTCAATATCGTCATCAAGCTGCAATATGTCAACGGAAGGCCTGTTGCAAAGCTTTCTGATGACGTCGGCAAGGCTATGTGCAAAGACCCCGATTATCTCGAGTATTTAAAGCGTGCAGTAGACTTTAGACTTGAGCGTGAGAAGGACAAAGCTGTTTAAAGGGAGGGCAATATGAAGCTTCTATTTATCCGCCACGGTGAACCGAATTATGAGCGTGACTGCCTTACAGATACGGGTATGATGCAGGCACAGCGCCTTGCTGAGCGTCTTGAAAAAACAGAAAATATCGATGCTGTTTATCTCTCTCCGATGGGTAGGGCACAGCAGACGGGGAAGGTGTATTTGGAGGGTAAAAAAATTCCCACAAAGACCTGCGACTGGCTGCACGAATTTGATGTGAAGGTCGCTGACCCGGATATAGCAGAGCCTGTGCCCGTGTGGGATTTGTATCCAAAAAACTGGACAGAGATCCCCGAATATTTCGATAGATCTGCATTTGCCGGCGTAGATGCTATTAAGAACAGTGACCTTGTGCCGAGATTTAGGGCGGCTTGTGAGGGGCTTGACAGCGTTCTTGCAGAGAACGGCTTGAAGCGAGAAAATGGAGTGTACGTTAAAACGGACAACTCCGATAAGACACTTGCTTTCTTCTGCCATTTTGGTATCACCTGCGTTATGATAGCTCATCTTCTTGGTGTTTCGCCGATTATTACCCTTCAAGGGCTCTCGGCAGAGCCTACCGCTATAGCTACACTCTGTACAGATGACCGCTTTGGTGATAAGGTCAATTTCCGTCTGCACGGCTTTGGCGATATATCGCATTTAGATAATAAGGGCAGCAGCGGTGTGAATTATCAATAGTACAAAAAATCTCCCTTGTGGAGATTTTTTGCTTTATATATGTGTAAATCTTGCTTTAGGGCTTGCAAAATCTATCAAAATGTGTTATAATAAATTGTTATTTATGATAATGGCTGACTGTACCCATTTTCGGAGGTGTTTTGTGTGAGGATCCTCGGTATCGACCCGGGATATGCTATCGTGGGCTTTGCGGTGCTTGATCTTGAGTCTAATGAGTTCAGGCCTGTCAATATCGGCGCTATCACCACAAAGGCGGGTGTGCGCTTTACCGAGAGGCTCAATGCGATATATGAGGATATGGTAGAGATAATAGACACCTACCGCCCCGAGCAAATGGCTATAGAGGAGCTTTTTTCTAACACTAATGTCAAGACTGTTATCGATGTAGGGCAGGCAAGGGGCGTTATCCTGCTTGCAGCAAAGCGTGCGGGTATCCCTATTTTTGAGTATACGCCGCTTCAGGTCAAGAGCTCGCTTACGGGCTACGGCAGGGCAGATAAGCATCAGGTGCAGGAAATGACCAAAAACATACTTCATCTATCAAAGATCATCAAGCCCGATGATGCGGCAGATGCAGCTGCACTTGCGATAACTCACGGTTATTCCGTAAACTCCCGAAGGCTTGGTGCAGGCGGCTTTGACGGCGAGATATGAAACTTAAAGGAACAGGAAAGGTAAGGGATAACAGTGTTTTATTCAGTAAAAGGTAAGCTTATTCATACTGAGAGTTCTCTTGCAGTAGTGGAGTGTGCGGGCGTAGGCTATGCGTGCAGGACTACTTTTAACACTTTGCAGGCTATCGCTGGTAAGGACGAGGTGATGCTTCTCACCTACCTTGCTGTCCGTGAAGATGCGATGGAGCTTTTCGGCTTTGCGACCTCGGAGGAGCTTCAGGCGTTCAAAATGCTCATATCTGTTTCCGGTATCGGCCCGAAGGTGGCGCTTGATATACTGTCTTCTATGTCGCCGAGTTCATTTGCCCTTGCAGTCGCAACGGGCGATATCAAGGCAATATCCGCAGTTAAGGGTATCGGCGTAAAAAAAGCCGAGCGTATTGCCTTGGAGCTTCGTGACAAGATCTCAAAGGAAACTATCTCTGCAAGGGGCGGCAGCGGTGCTGCTATAAGCATAACACCTGCTGCGGGCAGTGCTGCTTCCGAGGCAATAAATGCACTTATGGTACTGGGCTTTACACAGGGCGAGGCAGCTTCGGCTGTTAGCAAGCTTGACCCGTCGCTCTCGGTCGAGGAAATGATAAAGCTTGCGCTTAAAACCATTTCGGGAAAGTGATAGAATGAGTATTGATTATAAAAGGCTTACAGCTGACAGGGTGGGCGAGTTTATTGCTCTGCGTATAGTTCAGCTTCGTGAGGAGGGTGCTAAGGATGATATAGACCTTGCCCCTGCACTCAAAAGCTACTACGAGCGTCATATGCAAGATGATACCTTTATTTCATGGCTTGCTCTTGACGGGGTTAGAATAATCGGCACAAGCGGTATATCAATAGTCGAAAAGCCGCCGTATTTTTCCTGCCCGAGCGGCAGGATAGCGCTGCTGTCGAGTATGTATACTGCCCCCGAATACAGAAGGAAGGGCATAGCAAGCAGGCTGCTCTCTCTTGTTGCAGACGAGGCGGGGAAAAGGGGTTGCGGTACTATACAGATAACCGCTTCTGATATGGGCGTTAAGCTTTATACCGCCTTTGGCTTTGAGAAGAACCGTAACTTTATGCAGCTTAAGCTGTGAGGAGAAAAAATGATAGAACAAAGCGATTTTGATTTTGAAAACAGGATAGTAACTCCGCAGGAGACAAAGGCGGAAACTACAGATGATTTTGAGGTCAGCCTGCGCCCTAAGTCCTTGAATGAATATATAGGGCAGGAGCAGGTCAAGGAAAACCTGAATATCTATATACAGGCGGCTAAAAACCGTGAGGATAGCTTAGATCATGTGCTGCTCTACGGCCCCCCCGGGCTTGGAAAGACAACGCTTGCGCAGATAATTGCCCACGAAATGGGCGTAAACTTCCGCCAGACCTCGGGGCCTGCTATCGGCAAGCCGGGTGAGCTTGCGGCTATTCTCACCAACCTCGAGCCAAATGACGTTCTCTTTATCGACGAGATACACCGTTTGTCAAAGCAGGTCGAGGAGATTCTTTACTCAGCACTTGAAGACTACGCCCTTGATATCATAATGGGCAAGGGGCCTGCTGCAAGAAGCATTAGGATCGAGCTTAATAAGTTCACTCTTGTTGGAGCGACTACCCGCTCGGGTCAGATCTCATCTCCGCTGCGTGACCGCTTCGGTGTTATACAACGTTTAGAGCCCTATAGTGAGGATCAGCTTTCGGATATCATAATGCGCTCGTCCGTGATCTTGGGCGTTGCCTGTGATGAGCAAGGCGCTCATGAGCTTGCAAGGCGCTCACGTGGTACGCCGAGAATAGCTAACCGCTATTTAAAGCGTGTGCGTGACTTTGCCGAGGTCGTCGGCGAGGGGCGTATAACAGTTGATATAGCAAAGCTTGCTCTTAAGCGTATGGAGGTCGATGAGATAGGTCTTGATTCGCTTGACAGGCGGCTTTTGGAGATGATTATAAAGGGGTACGGCGGCGGCCCTGTAGGGCTTGAAACACTTGCTGCATCTATTGGTGAGGAGGCTATAACTCTTGAGGACGTTTGCGAGCCTTATCTTTTGCAGCTCGGCTTCCTGTCAAAGACCCCAAGGGGCAGAGTAGCTACGCAGCTTGCGTACGATCATCTCGGGTACATCAAGGACGGGCAGCTGCATTTTTAATGCACAATGCACAATTAACAATGCACAATTGAGGTATCGCCTTCGGCGATATTATGCCCATTCGGGCAGCCGTTTGCGGCGGCAATTAGCAATGTGTAATGCATGGCTCAATGCACAATTATTAATTAGCAACGGGCCATTAGATACTTGGAGGAAAGTATGACTGACAGAGAGCTTTTTGATCTGGCTGTTAAGGCGGCGGGGAGCAGTTACTGCAAATATTCCGGCTTTAGCGTCGGGGCGGCGCTGCTGTGTGATAGCGGCGAGGTGTTTACGGGGTGCAATATCGAGAACGGCTCATACCCCCTCACAAACTGTGCCGAGCGCACGGCGATATTTAAGGCCGTTTCAGAAGGGAAGCGTTCTTTTGAGGCTATCGCAATAGCGGGCAGCCCTGACGGGGATTTTTCAAAGCCTTGCTTTCCGTGCGGTGCCTGCTTGCAGGTCATGAGTGAGTTTTGCGGGGGCGACTTCCGCATTGTCCTCTCAGATAGTGAATATAAGCTTGATGACCTTATGCCAAAAAGGTTCAAGCTGTGATTAAACTAAAGAATACCATATCAAAGGAGATTTTTAACGTGGGAAGACTATTCGGAACAGACGGCGCAAGGGGCGTCGCAATAACTGAGCTTACAACGGAGCTTGCTATGCAGATAGGCAAGGCTGCTGCGATCGTTTTGTCAAAGGAGTGCGATCACACCCCTAAGATCCTTATCGGTAAGGATACAAGGATCTCGGGCGATATTCTTGAGGCTGCACTTGTTGCGGGCATATGCTCTGTCGGGGCTGACGTACATATATTGGGCGTTATACCTACCCCTGCGGTGGCTTTGCTTGTTAAGGAATATAAGGCAGATGCGGGCGTTATGATCTCGGCATCGCACAACAGCGTTGAATTCAACGGCATAAAGCTTTTCTCAAACACGGGCTTTAAGCTGCCCGATAATGTCGAGGAGGAGATTGAGGAGCTTATCCTTGACCGCCCGCAGGACATAGCCTTAAAGGACGGCTGCGAGGTCGGCAGAGTTTATTATGAGGCCAACTCCGAGTGGGATTATGTAAGGCATATCATCGGCTCGGTAGATTCCGGCTTTAAGGGCGTAAGAGTAGCTATAGACTGCGCAAACGGCGCTTCATATTCCACCGCTAAGAAGATATTTGAGGGGCTTGGCGCCGATGTTGTCTTTATATCAAATGAGCCTGACGGCACAAATATCAACGAGAACTGCGGCTCGACACATATGGAAAACCTTATGAAAACGGTAGCCGAGAAAAAGTGCGACTTAGGCCTTGCCTTTGACGGCGACGCTGACAGGTGCCTTGCAGTTGATGAAAACGGTAATCTTGTTGACGGCGATAAGCTGCTCGCTATATTCTCACGATTTATGAAAGCAAATGGGCTGCTTAAACACAATTGCTGCGTTGTTACAGTAATGTCAAACCTCGGCTTTTTCAAGTTTGCTAAGGAAAACGGCGTTGTGACCGCTACTACTAAGGTAGGCGACAGATATGTGCTTGAGGAGATGCTCAAAGGCGGCTATAATATCGGCGGTGAGCAGTCGGGGCATATCATCTTCCTTGACCACGCAAACACGGGCGACGGCGAGCTTACTGGCGTTAAGCTTATCGATGTTATGAAAAAGACCGGGCTTAAGCTTTCCGAGCTTGCATCTTGTATGGAGGTCTATCCGCAGGTGCTCGTTAATGTTAGGATCACCCCCGATATGAAGGGCAAGTGGGAAACTGATAAGGCTGTTCAGGACGCTATCAAGCTATACAGCGAAAAGCTTGGCTCCGACGGGCGTATCTTGGTGCGTGAGTCGGGAACAGAGCCGCTTGTAAGAGTAATGATCGAGGGCAAGCTCACAGGCGTTATCACCGAGTATGCAAATAATATAGCTAAGCTTGTGGGTGAAATGAAGTGAGATATAAATTCTGCCCCGAGTGCGGCAGCAAGCTGATCGAAAAGCCTATCGGTGACGAGGGGCTAATTCCCTACTGTGAGGCGTGCGGCAGACCTTGGTTCGACAGCTTTTCTACCTGTGTTCTCTCTGTTGTGGTGGGCGAGGATAATAAGGTTCTGCTTATCCGCCAAAGCTATGGCGATACGTCACGCTTTGTCGGCGTTGCGGGCTTTATGAAGCCCAATGAATCGGCAGAGCAGGCAGCAGCCCGTGAGATCATGGAGGAAACGGGTCTTGAGGCGACATCGCTTTGGTATTTGGAAAGCCTTTTCTATGAGGGAAGAGATCAGCTTATGCTGGGCTTTATGGCAAGGGTGAAAAAAGGTACACTAAGTCTTTCCTCCGAGGTGGCGCAGGGTGAGTGGTTCGATATCGACACTGCTATAAAAACCGTTCGTGAGGGAAGCATAATACAAAGGCTTATAGCCGATGCAAAGGAAAGAATGTAATGAGAGTAGCCGATAAATGGCAAGAGTACAAAATAATAGACACATCAAGCGGTGATAAGCTTGAGAGCTGGGGCGGTGTAACGCTTGTTCGACCCGACCCGCAGATAATATGGAAAACACCGAAAAAGACCGATATGTGGGAGAAGGCAGATGCCGTATATCACCGTTCGTCAAAGGGCGGCGGTGAGTGGGAGTATAAGAGAAAGCTCCCCGAAAGCTGGCAGATCTCCTATGGCGATCTGAGGTTTGTGATCAGACCTACGGGCTTTAAGCATACGGGGCTTTTCCCCGAGCAGGCTGTTAACTGGGATCTTATGGCGGGCTTGATAAAAAATGCGGGCAGGCCGATAAAGGTCTTAAACCTTTTTGCTTATACCGGTGGGGCGACGCTTGCCTGTGCAAATGCGGGTGCCGCTGTCAGCCATGTTGATGCTTCAAAGGGCATGGTCGCATTGGCGAGGGAAAATGCTGCGGCATCATCACTTACCGACAAGCCTATACGCTGGCTCGTCGATGACTGCGAGAAATTTGTTCGCCGTGAGATCAGGCGTGGCAATTTCTATGACGCTGTAGTTATGGACCCGCCCTCATACGGTAGAGGCCCCGGCGGTGAGGTATGGAAGCTTGAGGACAGCGTTTTCGACCTTGTATCGCTCTGTGCGGGCGTGCTCAGTGATAAGCCGCTTTTCTTCCTGCTCAACAGCTATACAACCGGGCTTTCGCCCTCGGTAATGGCTTATATCCTAAGCTCTGTTCTGACCCCTCGCTTTGGCGGCGGAACGTCAGCCGATGAGATAGGCCTTACGGTAGAGAGCAGCAAAATGCCGCTGCCCTGCGGCTCGACTGCGATATGGAGAGCTGAGGGTTAGACCTATAAAAGTCTGATAAAAGCAATATGCTTTCAGATATATTTTTTACGGAGGTGTTCAAAATGGGATTTGGACTTGACGACATCAAAAAGACTATCGACAAGGTAGATGATAAGATCCCTGACAAGGTAAAGGACGAGGCTAAAAAGCTCGCTACTAAGGAAAACCTTGAAAAGGTCAAGGATAAGGCTGAGGATATCATCGAAAAGGTCAAGGATAAGTTCGATAAGGACGATGACAAGAAGTAATGGTAATATCGGGAGGGCGCAGCTGCGCCTTCCCAATGTTACACATTGTACTAACGGAGTAAAAAAATGGACAGTTTTCTTAAAGCCGAGGGGCTTTGGTTCTCATATATGAATAATTATGAGGATCCTCCCGTCAGGACTGAGGTCTTGAAGGGGATAGATCTTGACATAAAAAAGGGTGAGTTCGTTGCGGTGCTCGGGCATAACGGCTCGGGTAAATCGACGCTTGCCAAGTGCTTCAATGCAATAAACCTTCCCGAGAAGGGCAAGGCGTATGTTGACGGTATAGATACAAGTGATGAGGATAGGCTGCTTGATATAAGGCAGCGTGTCGGTATGGTGTTTCAAAACCCCGACAATCAGATAGTTGCAACTATTGTCGAGGAGGACTGTGCCTTTGCACTTGAAAATATGGGTGTTCCCCCTGCCGAGATAAGGCAGAGGGTAGATGATGCACTCAAAACAGTAGGAATGTACGATTACCGTGAGCACGCTGTGCATAAGCTTTCCGGCGGTCAAAAGCAGCGTGTTGCTATCGCAGGTATCATAGCTATGCGCCCCGAGTGCATATTGCTCGACGAGCCGACAGCTATGCTTGACCCCTCCGGCAGGCGTGAGGTCATGAAAACGATAAAAATGCTCAACCGTGAAAAGGGTGTAACTATCGTGCTCATTACCCACTATATGGAGGAGGCAGCGCAGGCCGACAGGGTAGTCGTAATCGACTCGGGCGATATTATGATGGACGGAACGCCTAAGCAGATATTTACGCAGGTGCAGACGCTCAGAAATCTCGGACTTGATGTTCCGCAGGTGACAGAGCTTTGCTTTGAGCTTAGAAATGCGGGTGTCGATATCCCGCAGGATATTATCGGTGAGGAGGAATGTGCGCAGGCGCTCTTTGAGCTGCTTGGTCAGCAGAAATAGCTATGGCAGTTATAAAAACAGAAAACCTCACCTATATCTACGGCGAGGGAACGCCCTTTGAAAAGCGTGCGGTCGATGATGTCTCACTTGAGATAGGCGAGGGTGAGATGATCGGCGTTATCGGGCATACGGGGTCGGGAAAATCGACCTTGATACAGCATTTTAACGGGCTGCTAAAGCCCAGCTCGGGCAGCGTCTATATAGACGGTGAAAAGCTTTGGGAGGATAAGGCAAGGCTTAGGGCGATACGCTTTAAGGTCGGGCTCGTGTTCCAGTACCCCGAGTATCAGCTTTTTGAGGAGACCTGCTATAAGGATATAGCCTTTGGCCCTAAAAATATGGGTCTTTCCGATGCTGAGATAGATGAGAGGATAAAGGAGACTGCTAAAATGGTCGGGCTTTCGCCAGAGCTGCTCGATAAGTCGCCCTTTGAGCTTTCGGGAGGTCAGAAGCGGCGTGTCGCTATCGCAGGCGTTATGGCTATGCGCCCGAAGGTGCTTATCCTTGATGAGCCCGCCTCCGGGCTCGACCCGAAGGGAAGAGAGTATATCCTCGGTATGCTAAAAGACTATCATACTGCGACAAAGAGCACCGTAATGATAGTTTCCCATTCAATGGAGGACGTAGCCCGCTATGCCGACAGGATACTTGTTATGAACAAGGCAAAGCTCTATTGCCTTGAGGAGACTGAAAAGGTGTTTTCAAGGTCTGAGGAGCTTATGAGCATGGGGCTGTCAGTCCCGCAGATAACAAGAGTATTTGCCCGCCTTAAGGAAATGGGCATAGAGTTTAATAAGGACGTTTACACTACTCCCTACGCCGTTAAGCTACTGCTTGAGCGGCTTGGGCAAAAGGAAGGTTTAGCTTGATCAAGGATATTACGATAGGGCAGTATTTCCCCGGTAAAAGCCCGATACACAGAATGGATCCTCGTGTGAAGATACTGCTTACTGCTGCATTTATTGTTATGCTCTTTATTTCAAACAGCTTGTGGGGGCTTCTCGTTGGGGCGGCGTTTACGCTGATAACTTTTTTGATATCACGCATACCCCTTAAGCTTATGTTCAAGAGCCTAAAGCCGATAATACCTATAATAATATTTACCGGTATTTTGAACCTCTTCTTCATAAAAAGCGGTGAGCCGTATTTTAAGTGGAAGGTTTTTCAGATCACAGATGAGGGTGTCAGTACGGCTGTGTTTATGGCGGTCAGGATCATATGCCTTATAATAGGCTCATCTCTGCTCACCTATACGACCTCGCCGATAGATCTGACAGATGCTATTGAGCGGCTGCTCTCGCCTTTAAAGAAGATAAAGGTGCCTGTTCACGAGCTTGCTATGATGATGACTATTGCACTTCGCTTCATACCTACACTTATTGAGGAGACTGATAAGATCATGTCTGCCCAGAAGGCAAGGGGCGCTGATATGGAAACGGGCTCAATAATGAAAAGGGCTAAGGCACTCATACCGATACTTGTGCCGCTGTTTGTTTCAAGCTTCAGGCGGGCGGAGGAATTGGCACTTGCTATGGAGTGCCGCTGCTACCACGGCGGCGAGGGCAGAACAAGAATGAAGCAGCTTCATTTGAGTGCAGTTGACGGTGCAGCGGTCTGCTATATGCTTGCTTTCTTTGCGGGGGTAATTGCATTGAATATCATATTGTAGGGCTATGGCTTTCAGCAGCCTTTTCTGCAATAAACATAAAAACATCACAAAGGGGTGCTATAATTTATGGATTACGGAGATATAATGGCCGGTGCTGCTATGACGGCGTCGATGATACAGGCAGATCAGATGAAGGAACAGGAGAGAAGAAAAATGAATGAATCTTACGTTTCGCCTATACTCAAAAGCCTTATAAATAAGGAGTGCCTTATCGACAGTGAAGAGCTTGATAATGAGCACTGTACTGTTTTGGACGTCGATGCGGAGTGGATAAAGCTCCTCATTCACGGGAAAAAGGGTGATCTGACCTTTATCGAAAGGATCGACTCGATAACCGAGATACAGGTAGTATGAGAAGAAATTTCAAGGTCAAAATGAGCTACCTCGGCACTAACTACCACGGCTTTCAGATACAGGATAATGCTGTGACGGTGCAGGAAACAGTCGAGAAGGCGCTTTCCTCGCTGCTTTGCGAGGATGTTAAGATCTTCGGCTGCTCAAGGACGGATACAGGCGTTCATGCGAGGGAGTTCTATTTTAATTTTTACACTGAAAACACGATCAATGAGCGGGGGATAATCTTTGGCGGCAACGCCCGCCTCCCTGCTGATATTGCCCTTCATACCTGCGAGCAGGTGAGTGATGACTTTCACGCAAGGTATGACTGTAAGGGCAAGGAATATGAATACATAGTCCATAACAGCGAGATCAAAAGCCCCTTTATGTCTGACAGGGCGTATAAAAGCTGGTACCCGATAGATGAGGTGCGGCTAGATAAGGCTGCAAAGCTGTTTGTGGGCGAGCATGACTTCAAAGCGTTCTGCTCGACTGACTGCGATAAGGAAAACACTGTCAGGGAGATATATGCTTTTGATGTCAGGCGTGAGGGTGAGCTTGTAAGGTTCACCGTCTCGGGCAGCGGTTTTTTATATAATATGGTCAGGATACTGGTTGGAACGCTGCTGTTTATAAACGATAATAAGCTCAAGGAGCAGGATATAAAAAGGATATTTGAGTCCCTTGACCGCACACTTGCGGGCAAAACTGTCCCTCCGCAGGGGCTGTACCTTAACCGTGTGTTTTACTAAGGTCTTAGGGCTTTGAAATATGGGGGAATACTAAATGGCAAGAATGGCTGTAGATGATAAAGATCTTCGTGCCGCCAGAAAAAAGAATAAGCGCCAAAAGCGTATAAAGAATTATATCATAGTGCTTGTGATATTGCTCATAGGCTTTGTTTGCTTTTTACTTAGGGGCTATTGGGTACCAAAGCTCAAGGGCTTGTTTGAAAAGCCGCACGGCCTTATAGTAAATGACGGAACACTTGCTGCGGGAAACTTTCCCATTACGCTTTCCGATAACGGCAGCACCTCGCTGTTTGTGAGTGAGGATATGTTTGTGTCTGTAGATGACTCGGCAATAAAGTTTTTTGATATAAACGGTGAGCAGCAAAAGCTTATCCAGCATACTATGGCTCACCCTGCTGCCTGTGTTTGTGATGATAAAATGCTTATCTATGAAAACGGCGGCAACAGCTTTGAGCTGCTTGGCTTTAAGGGTGAGATATATACTAAAAAGCTTGATGAAAATATATTGCTTGCTTCTATGAAGGGCGATACGGTCGCCATAGTCACATCGACCGATAAATATGATGCCTGCCTTACCGTATATAATAATGAGGGAAGCGTTATATATAAATGGAGTGCAAATAAGCGTATAATGAGCGTCGATATCTTTGAAGACGGCTCCGGCTGCCTTGTTTCGACCTTTTCGTCAAATAACGGCGTTGTAAGCAGCACAGTTACCGAGCTTGACTTTTCCTCCGAGGGGGCGGCTATGACATCGGGAGAGCTTGATACGCTTGTGCTTGGCGCATATAAGAACGCCTCAAACGATATATGGGCAGTAGGCGATACGGCTATATATAGGATAGATGATAATGGAAATATCCTAAGCACCACCGAGTATAACGGTGAGCTTTGCGCCTTTGATGCAAATGACAGGCTGTGTGCAGTTGCCTGCAGCGGTGTTGCAAGGGGCTCTTCAAGGCTGATGATCTTTAATTCTGACGATAAAGAGATCACGGGCGATGTCTCGATAGATTCCGGTAAGGTCAAGGCACTTTGCTGTGATGATGAAAATGTCTTTATGCTAAGCGAGCACAGCGCAGAATGTTATGATCTTGGTGCGAACATTACTGCAACAGCAGCTGTCTCCAACGACTATGTTGATTTCGTGCATATGAAGGAATCGCTTATTTTCGTTGGCTACAGGGATATAAATAAGATAGAGTTCAAGAACTAAAAAGGAGTTATTATGGCTAACATTTTTGATATAGCAGTCATATTGATAATTCTTCTCGCTACGCTTACCTGTTGCTTAAAGGGCTTTGTAAGAAGCGTGTTTGGGGTCGCAGGTACTGTTGCTGCGTTTATCGTGGCGCTTGTTGTAGGCTTTGCCGCCAATGAAGCTGTGTATAATGCATACTTTAAGGACGGCACACGTGAAATGGCTCAGCGTACCGTTGAGCAGGTCGATACGGGTGCTATAATCGAGGGTGTCCTCAGAGACAACGGTATCACAGGCGATATCGATTCGGAAGAGCTGAACAAGGCCATAGCTGCCGAGGGGGATATGAGCAGGAATGTCGAGAAATACCTTGACAAAAAGGGTGTAAAGAATGATAAGGACGTAGATAAAATAATAGATAACTATGTCAAGCACCCCAATATCTCCGACGAAACGCTTGAAAAATACCATATCGACCGTGAAACGCTCAACAATATCCTTAGTGAGAGCGGTGAGCATCTAAAGCAGCTTCTGAAGGCTGCTGCCGAGGAGGATAAGTCCAAGGCTGCCGTTTATCTTGAGGAGAATATCTTTGCACCGATAGTTATGCGCTTTGTCAGGTGTATACTTATAGTGTTGGTCTTCGTCCTGCTCAAGATAATCATAAGCATTATCATAATGGCAACAGGCGTTATCCGGCGCTTTGATATGATCAGAAAGACCGATATGCTTTTGGGTGCGGTCCTGGGCTTTTGCAGCGGTACAGTAACAGTAGTTCTTTATGCATATATCTGCACCGTGTTCATAAGGATAACAAACGGCGGCATTTCACCTATAACCGCTGATATGGTAGACAGCACCGCAATATTTAAGATATTCTACGACCTATTCAGATAGATAACTGTGAAAGGAATGATGACAAATGATGATGTGTTCACGCTGTAAAAAGCGGCCTGCGGTCGTTTTTATCTCGCAGATGAATATGAAGGACCCTTCCGCTAAAAGAAATGAAGGGCTCTGCTTAGTCTGTGCAAAGGAACTGGGCATCTCGCAGGTAGATGAATATATGAAGCAAATGGGCATTACCGAGGAAGAGGTACAGGCAATGAGCGACGAGCTTATGAACCTTACCGACGGTGACGATTTTGAAATGGGCGGCTCTAATACTATGCCCAATTTCCTCTCAAACCTCTTTGGCGGGGCTGTCAACCCCGGCCACGGTGAGAACCCGTTTGCCTCGAAGCCCAGGGAAAAGCAGCAGAAAAAGGATAAGAAAAAGGAGCTTAAATTCCTGAATAACTTCTGCACAAACCTTACCGAGCGTGCAAGAGAGGGTAAGCTTGATAATATCATCGGCAGAGAGCGTGAGTGTGACAGAGTTATCCAGATACTCTCCCGCAGGCAGAAAAATAACCCCTGCTTGATCGGTGAGCCCGGTGTCGGTAAGACGGCTATCGCTGAGGGAATAGCTCAGCGTATCGTTTCTGGAAATGTACCCTACCACCTTCAGGGCAAGGAGATATACCTACTTGACCTTACCGCACTTGTTGCGGGCACGCAGTTTAGGGGGCAGTTTGAGAGCCGCTGTAAGGGGCTTGTCGAGGAGGTAAAGCGTGAAGGCAACATTATCCTCTTTATAGATGAGGTGCATACCCTTGTCGGAACAGGAGACAGCGAGGGAACTATGAATGCCGCTAATATCCTTAAGCCCTCGCTTTCAAGAGGTGAGATACAGGTTATCGGCGCTACCACCTTCAAGGAATACAGAAAGCATATCGAAAAAGATGCCGCCCTTGAGCGCCGCTTCCAGCCTGTAACGGTAACGGAGCCGACTATTGAGGAGACTGCCGAGGTCTTAAAGGGCATCAGCAAGTATTATGAAAAGCACCACAGAGTGCACATCGACCCCTACACATTAAGAATGTGCGCCGTGCTTTCCGAAAGGTATATCAATGACCGCTTCCTGCCCGATAAGGCAATAGATCTGCTCGATGAAGCGTGTGCGTTAAGAAGCATAAATACCCCCGAGATAGCAGAATACGACCAAAAGAATAAGCAGCTCAAGACCCTTAATGACGAGCTTTCCGATATGGAGGCACAGGATGAGCCCGACTATGAGAAGATCGCCGAGAAGAGGGGCGAGATACTTGTCATGGAGAACGATCTTAAGCAGCTCGAGGAAAAGCTTGAAACGGTAAATGTCACCGAGGAAGATCTTTCTAAGGTCATTGAGCTATGGACAGGTATCCCTGCAAATAAGATTGCAACTACCGAGTACAGCAAGATCCGTGGGCTCAAGGAGGAGCTTTCAAAGCGTGTCATAGGTCAGCAGGAGGCGATAGAGAAGGTCTCAAATGCTATCAGGCGTACAAGAGTACAGCTTGCAAAGAGAAGAAGACCCGCATCATTCATCTTCGTAGGCCCTACAGGCGTCGGAAAGACCGAGCTTGTAAAGGTGCTTGGCGAAACGCTGTTTGATGCTACAGAGCCGCTTATCAGAGTTGATATGTCAGAGTATATGGAGCGCCACAGCGTTTCAAAGCTTATAGGCTCACCCCCCGGATATGTCGGCTTTGATGACGCAGGGCAGCTTACCGAAAAGGTGAGAAGACGCCCCTACAGCGTAATACTCTTTGATGAGATAGAGAAGGCTCACCCCGATGTAATGAATATACTTTTGCAGATCTTAGATGAGGGCAAGATCAATGACTCGCAGGGCAGGTCTGTCAGCTTTGAGAACACAGTCATTGTTATGACCTCAAATGCCGGCTCGACCGATAAGGATACAGGCGTCGGCTTCAATAAAACAGATGAAGAGATCTCGCACGATAAGGCTATGAAGGCGCTTAAGGATTTCCTTCGCCCCGAGTTTTTAGGGCGTATCGATGAGGTGATAGTGTTCAACACGCTCACCGAGGAGGACTATGCGAAGATCGCCGCCCTTATGCTCGACGAGATGAAGGAGCCGCTTGAGGAAAAGAACATCAAGCTTTCATATGATGAAAAGGCGCTCAAGGCTATTGCTAAGAAGAGCCACTCAAAGCATTTGGGCGCAAGAGATATCAGGCGAGTTATCCGCAACGAGGTAGAGGACAAGATAGCGACCGTATTGATCGATAATGATGACAAGATCTCTGCTGCCGCTATTTCGGCGGACGATGAGGGCGAGATAACAGTTTCAACACTTTAAGGGAGATAAAATGTTTAGTACCAAACGTAAGGTAGAAATAAGCGATATAGCACAAAACGGAAAAATGCGGATAAGCGCTCTGTTTGATTTTATGCAGGACATAGACTTTGACCATTTGCAGCACGAGCCTGCTCTGGCACCCTATTTCAGTGAGACAGGTAACGTGATGTTTCTTGTATCACGTCAGGCGGATATAAAGCGCCTGCCCGTGTACGGTGAGGAGCTTACCGTGTCTACATGGTGCTATGAGCTCAAAAGAATGTACGGCTATCGTAATACCGTTATCAAGGACAGCAGCGGTGAAATAGTAATGCAGGGCTATGAGGTCGGCGCATTTGCCGAGCTGCCCTCGCAGATGCCTGTTAAGATAGATCAGTCTGTCGCTGACAGGGTCGAAAAGCACGATAAGCTTGATATGGAATACACGCCCCGCAAGATAACCCTCCCCGACAGGGAGCCGGATCTTACCGAGGAGATAAAGGTAATAAGCAGCTTTATAGATATGTACGGCCATGTCAATAATGCACGCTATGCAGAGCTTGTTGAAGATTATATCCCCGCAGACAGCACTATCTGCCGCCTTCGTGCCGAGTATAAGAAGCCTCTGAAAAAGGAGAGGGCGCTCGTTAAGGTTTGGTATGAAAGTAATATCACTACAGTTGAGATTATCAATGAATATGGCGATAAATGCTGCACATTAGAGTATAAATTTGTATAAAATGTACTATCGGCGTCTGATTTGGCGCCGTTTTTTGTTAAAATCTATAAAAACCATATAATCCTATTGACAAAGTAGGGAATGTGTGGTATTATAATAATCACAGAAAGGCTACTAATCCTATATGAAATAAATGTGAAGAAAGGAATTGATCATTATGGCAAACATTAAAGAAAACGTATCAGAGCTTATCGGCGGCACACCGCTTCTTGACGCTAAGCGCTTTGTAAAGAGCGAGGGCGTTGACGCAAAGATCGTAGCTAAGCTTGAGCTTTTTAACCCCGCAGG
>JAFRYW010000168.1 GCA_017442845.1 Ruminococcus sp. | reverse complement strand
TTGCTCTTTATACAAGCTTTTATGCTTGTTTTACGCCCAAAGCTAAGTTAAAGTCAAAGTAAGTCTCACGCCCGTATTCGGGGGCTTTGCGGTCGCCCCCGCACCCCTTCGCAGTTGCCTTTATAATCCGTGGGCGAAGCCCACCACCTCAATTGTGCATTGTGCATTGTGAATTGTGCATTGTAACAGGTTGACAAAATACTATCAAAGTGCTATAATATGATTATGAATATTATGTGCCCCGAAGAATTGGCGGTAGGGTGCCGTCAAGGTAGGAGAGAAGTGCAGTGAAAATCTGCCGCAGCAGTCACTACCGTTATAGTCGGATCGCTCGTCGGGGTGCGGGTCATGGGGGTAATTCCCACGCTTTTGGGCAAGGAAAGGCGTTACCGGTACATTTCGGCTTTTGACGTTTTTAAAAGGAAAACGGCAAGGGTCTTTTGTCGGTGCGCTCTTTTGAAGGCATAAGGCCTTTAAAGGGGCTTTTTTATTGCTGCTTGGCGTGTGTTTCCCTCAAGGAAAGGAATGGTAAAGATGAAGAAAATGAAGAGGATCTCGGCAGTAATGGCAGCGCTTGCACTTAGCATGAGCGCTATGGCAGTTTCGGCAAGCGCCGAGGAGGCAGCAGCGACCGACACAGCAAGCACAGCCGACACAGCAACAGCGACCGACACAACAGCAGCCTCCGACACAGCAAGCACCGAAGATACAACAACAGGTGACACCGCTGACACAACAGTAACAACACCCGACCCGATAAATGTTTATGTTACTGTCAGCAACGGCGACCTTATGCTCGTTCAGGAGGAGGTCGAGGTAAAGGATATCGACAACGACGGCGCACTTACTATCAACGATGCACTCTACGCAGCGCACGAGGACGGCTTTGAGGGCGGCGCAGCAGCGGGCTATGGCACCTCGGAGACACAGTGGGGCTTGTCGCTTTCAAAGCTTTGGGGCGTTGAGAACGGCGGAAGCTACGGCTACTATGTTAACTCCGTCTCTGCGTGGTCACTCACAGATGCTATCAAAGAGGGCGACTTTGTAGATGCTTTCGTTTACACAGATACGACAGCGTGGAGCGATACCTACAGCTTCTTTGACAAGAGAACGGGTGAGCTTGACCTTGATAAGGAGAATACCGTTGAGCTTACACTTAGCTATGCCGGGTTTGATGAGTCATATAACTCGGTAACGCTTCCTGTCAAGGGCGCAGTTATCACGATAAACGGTGAGCCTACAGAGTTTGTTACCGATGATGAGGGCAAGGTGACTATAACTATCGAGGACGCAGGCGAATACCGGATCAGCGCAACCTCCGAGACACAGACACTTGTTCCGCCGATATTTATGCTTTCGGCTGACAAGACAGAGGTGCCCGAGGAGACACAGCAGCCTGAACAAACGACCGATAACACCACCGAGCAGACAGAAAAGCCCGAGGAGAAGCCCGAGGAAAAGCCCGAGGAAAAGCCCACAGAGACCTCTAACCCCAAGACGGCAAGCTGCGGCAGCATGGCTTTGGGCTTTGTATCGTTAGGCCTTGCAGGCGTGCTCGCATCAAAGCGCAGGAATAAATAATGGCAGCTAAAAGAGCCGCTGCTCTTTGTGCTCTGCTTGTTATTATCAGTACAATATTTTTCCCGCTTAATGCGGGTGCTCAAAAGGCAGATACCGCCAGGCAGGTGCAGGGCGGTATTTGTGTTTACAAGGCGGGCAGCGACATTCAGGGCTGGATCGACGGCGAGCTTACCGAAAAGGCGGGGCTGACGAGCGAGTGGTACATTATGACCCTTGCACAGTCGGGCAGCTACGATTTTTCGGGCTATGAGCGGGCACTTTTGCGCTATCTTGGCACTAACAAGGTCGCCTCGGCAACGTCGAGGGAGAAATATGCCCTCGCACTTATCAGCATTGGCAGCGATGATGAATATATCCTCAAAACGCTTTCCGATTCGGTAGGCGGGCAGGGGCTTATGAGCCTTGTTTTCGGGCTTCATATTCTTAATAACGGCTACACGGTCGGCGGCGTGACCGCCGAGGGGGTCATCTCGGAGATACTGTCGCTTCAAAAGAGCGACGGCGGCTTTGCGATAATCGGCGACAAGGGTGACCCCGACTGCACGGCTATGACGGTAACGGCACTTGCGCCGCACTATAATAAAAGCAGCGGCGTTAAGAAGGCCTGCGACAGGGCACTTGACTTTTTGAGCGGGATACAGCAGCCCGACGGGTCATTCAGAAGCTTTGGCGTTGACAACTGCGAGAGCACAGCACAGGTAATGCTCGCACTGTGCTCGCTTGGGATAGACCCGACCGATGACAGCCGCTTTATCAAGGGCGGCAGCGACCTTATCGATGTGCTGCTCACCTTTAAGACCGCAGAGGGCGGCTTTTCGCACGCACGGGGCGAGGGGGCGAATGAGAGCGCCACTGTTCAGGCGTTTTACTGCTTTGCGGCGTATAAGAGAATGAGTGAGGGAAAGAGTGCATTTTTCATCTTCGATAACGCCCGCCCCTCTGCTGCAAAAAAGCCCGCCGAGCAAAGCCCCGCAGTTACCACAAAGGCGACTGAGAGGGCTTCCTCACAGACGGGCAAGACTAAGACGACAACAAAGACCGTCATACAAAAGCCGCAGCCACAGACACAAAGCCCTGCACCCCGGACATCGGCAAGTGCGGGGGGCGGGGCGGCAAAAAGCGATACGACCGCAAAGGCGACAAAGAAAGCAGAGAGCTCTGCAAAGGCGGGCACCACTAAAAAAACAGCCGCAGTCAGCGGCAGCGCAGCCGCCCCCGCAGATACGCAGAGCGAGAGCGTGCAGACAACGCCGGCACAGCAGAGCGAGACGTTGCTGAGCACCACCCCCTCATCACTGCAAAGCGGCGTGACCGAGACAGAGGGCTCTGCACAAAAGAGCGAGCAGAGGGCGGCCGAAAAGGGCGGCAATAATATCAAGCTTTACATATTTATAGGCATAGGTGCGGCGGCAGCGGCGGCTATGCTGCTGCTTGCTGTACGGGGCAGAAGAAATATCAAGAGCTATATTTTCGTGCTTATAGTCGGCGGGGCGCTTTGCGCTGTGACGGCGGTGCTCGATATAGAGACAAAGGAAGAGCACTACGCCCCCGAGAGCAGCATTACCGAGAGCGAGAGCGCAGGGCAGGTGAGCGTAAGCATCGACTGCCTGACGCTTTTGGGCGAGGCTGATAATATCCCCGAGAACGGGTACCTGCTGGGGCCCGAGACTATCGATATTTATGACGGCGAGACGGCGTTCGAGCTTCTTGACAGGCTCGCACGGGAAAGGGGCATAATACTTGACATAAAGGGCAGCGATGACTACATTTACGTAGCAGGTATCGCAGGGCTTTATGAGTATGACTACGGAGAGCTTTCCGGGTGGATGTACTATGTAAACGGCAGCGCCCCCTCGGTCAACAGCTCGCAGTATACTTTAAAGGACGGCGACAAGGTCGAGTGGCGCTATACCAGAGAGATAGGGCACGACCTTGAAGATATGTCTTGATCGAGAAAGGAGGCGGTCACATATGAAAACACTTGAAGGCGCAAACCCCGTGGCGCTGCTTTTGTTTTTTGTGTATGTTACGGGGCTTGCTATGTTCATACCCTTCCCGTTTTTGATAGCCGCCTCGCTTATTTGCGGTATGGGGTATTACTACCTTACCCCGGGGGATAAAAAGGGCAGCTTTACAGCGTTTGCGTGGCTGCTGTTTTTGGCGCTGACTATAGCAAACCCGATCATCTCGCACAAGGGCGAGACGGTGCTCTTGTTCATAAACGGCCGCCCGATAACGCTTGAAAGCTTTTACTTCGGGCTGAACAGCTCGGCGATGATCCTTTCAGCGCTTTACTGGTTCAAGACGCTGACGCTTGTTATGAGCAGCGACAAGCTTATATACCTTACCTCGCTTTTAAGCAAGAACCTGTCGCTGATAATATCGATGACGGTAAGGTTCGTGCCCTTGTTTTCAAGGCAGCGCAGAAGCATAAAGCAAACGCAGCTTGCTATGGGCAGGTACAATGATGACAGCCTGACCGCAGATATAAGGTCGAATATAAGGGTATTCTCTATCCTTATCACCTGGGCGCTAGAGGGCGGCATAACGTCTGCCGACAGTATGGAGGCAAGGGGCTTCTCGCTCGGGCGCAGAAGCTGCTTTCGCCGTGAGAAAATGGGGCTTTTCGATATTTCCCTGGTAATGATCATGAGCACGCTCTTCGGGGTGTGCGTTTACAGCAGGCTTTCGGGCGGGCTTTCCTACAGCTTTTACCCGAGGGCGGGCATAGCGCCGCTTGGCATAAGCGGTGCAGCGGGGGTCGTGGCATACACGCTGCTTGCGGCGCTGCCGATGATACTAAAAGCGGAGGTGAGCTTGAAATGGCGCTTGTTGAGATCCGGGATCTGACGTTTACCTACCCCGGGTGCAGTGCCCCGGCGGTAAGCGGGGTGAGCCTTAGCCTTGAGCGGGGCAGCTTGGGCGTTCTTGCAGGCTCTACGGGCAGCGGAAAGAGCACGCTGCTTCGGCTGCTCAAAAGAGAGCTCTCGCCGCTCGGCGAGATGACGGGGAAGGTTTTGTTTGACGGGGAGGATCTGTCGAAGCTTTCCGACAGAGACTCTGTTTGCAGGATAGGCTTTGTAATGCAGAACGTAGATGCACAGATCGTCTGCGACAAGGTGTGGCACGAGCTTGTGTTCACGCTTGAGAGCGTAGGCGCAAAGAGCAGCTTTATCGCCTTTCGTGCGGCAGAGACGGCAAGCTATTTCGGCATCGACCGCTGGTTTGAGCGGGACACGGCGACCCTTTCGGGCGTGCAGAAGCAGCTTTTGAACCTTGCAGCTGTAATGATGAGCGAGCCGGAGCTGCTGATACTTGACGAGCCGACGGCGCAGCTTGACCCGATAGCCGCCTCGGAATTTATACGCACGGTAAAAAAGCTTTGCGACGAGCTGGGGCTGACTGTACTTATCGCAGAGCACAGGCTGGGCGAGCTTATACCGCTTTGCGACAGGCTTATGATAATGGAAAAGGGCAGGCTTATCCACAGCGGCAGCCCCGCCAAGGTGATAGCCGAGCTTGATGACAAAAGCCCTATAGCATATTCTATGCCCGCAGCGGCAAGGCTTTTCAAGGCGCTTGGTCTTAAGGGGCAGCCGCCGCTTACCGTCTCGGGCGGGCGGGCGCTGATAGCCGAGTACAACGACAGCTTTACCGAAAACGAGCGGGAAAGCTGCACTCACTCTGGCGAAAAAGCGCTGGAGGTCAAAAACGTATACTTTCGCTATGAGAGAAACGGGAGCGACGTTTTAAAGGGGCTCAGCCTTGATGTTTATAAGGGCGAGATCTTTTGCATAGTCGGTGCAAACGGCTGCGGCAAATCGACCGCCGCTAAGTGCATATCGGCGCTGCTGAAGCCCTACAGCGGGCAGATCAGGGTGTTCGGCAAAAGGCTCAAGGACTATAAGAGCAGGAGCCTTTATACGCAGTGCCTTACCCTGCTGCCGCAGGACGTGACGACCTGCTTTGTGCGTGAGACTGTAAGGGCGGAGCTTGAGGACTCGGGCACGGATATGACCTCGCTGCCGTTTGACATATCGGGGCTGCTTGACAAGCACCCCTATGACCTCTCGGGCGGCGAGCAGCAGCTTTTAGCGCTTGCAAAGGCGCTCGGCAGCAAGCCCAGGCTGCTGATCCTCGACGAGGCGACAAAGGGTATGGACGACCACCTGAAGCGAAGGACAGCCGAGATCTTAAAGGAGCTAAAGAGCAGAGGCGTGACTGTGCTGACCGTAACGCACGACATTGAGTTTGCAGCACTTTGTGCTGACAGGTGCGCTATGTTTTTCGGGGGCGAGGCGGTGAGCGTGCTTCCGCCGAACGAGTTCTTTGACAGGGGCAGCTTTTACACGACAAACGCCGCCCGCATAGCACGTGGCAAATACAAGGGCGTAGTGACCGTTGAGGAGCTCGCTACCTTGGCTCAGAAAAACGGCAGGAGGCAGTAAGGATATGCTGATGATAAAAAATGAGCGTGCTGCTTTTGCTGTGCGCTATGCGGTGCCGTTTGTGCTGGTGCCTGCAGCTGCCGTTGCGGGAACGCTGCTGCTTGATGAGGACAAGCACCTTTTGGTGTCGCTTTTTGCAGCGGCGCTGTCGCTATTGCTGTTTGCTGCGGGCTTTGACAAGCGGCGAATAGGCACAAGAAGAATGGTGATCTGCGCTGTGATGACGGCGCTTGCCTTTGCGGGGCGTTTCATACCGTTTCTAAACCCGATAACCGCTATGGCGATAATAACAGGCATCTATATGGGCTGCGAGGCGGGCTTTATGGTAGGGGCGCTTTCGGCGCTTTTGTCAAATTTCTACTTCGGGCAGGGCCCGTGGACGGTGTTTCAGATGTTAGCGTGGGGGCTTATCGGCTTTATTGCGGGGCTGCTCTCGGCGCCGCTCAAAAAAAGCCGCATAGCGCTGCTTACATACGGCGTGCTGTGCGGGGCGTTGTATTCATTTATTATGGATATATGGACGGTGCTTTGGTACAACAGGGGCTTTTCGCTGTCGCTTTACGGTGCGGCGATAGCTTCGGCGATACCCTACACGGCGTCATACATCGTGTCAAACGTACTGTTTTTACTGCTGCTTTTTAAGCCCTTCGGGGTCAAGCTTGAGCGGGTGAAAACTAAATACGGGATCTGACTATTTTTAGGTAATAGCTAATAGCTAATAGGTAATAGGTTAAGGCATCGGCTGCGCCGATGTAAAAAAACACCCCGGGGATATTGTCCTCGGGGTGAATTTTTTTATAAGTGTTACTAAGAAAAATGAGAATTTAGCATTTAGAAGGTGCGCTGCGAAGGGGGTCTGGGGGGCACTTGCCTACTGCGAAGGCAGGCAAAGCCCCCCACCAAGCCGCCGCAGGCGGCTTGCTTCCCTCGGAGCGATGAACAAATCCTTTGCTAATCGCTTGTAATACAAGCTTTTATATTTGTTTCACGCCCAAAGCTAAGTTAAGAGTCAAAGCTAGTCTCACGCCCGTATTTCGGGGGCTTTGCCTGCCTTCGTAGTAGGCAAGTGCCCTCGAACCCCTTCGCAGAATTCCCCTGCTGAATGACAAATCCCAATTTATCTTAGCATTATAAGTGCGAAAGTGATCTATTTTTTTGCTTCCTTGTTCGCCTTGCCCTTGATGAGCACGGCTGTGAAGAGTATGCCGCCGTCGGTATTTTTGGCGCTTATCCTGCCCTTGTGGGAATCGACTATCGCCTTGGCGATAGAAAGCCCTATGCCGCTGCCGCCCGTGTCACGGGTGCGGGAGGAATCCTCCCTGTAGAAGCGGTCAAAAAGCTTCGGCAGGCTCTCCTCGGCGATAGGCTCGCCATTGTTGAAGACACTTAGTACAGTCTCCTTGCCGTGGCGGGTAAGGGTAAGCTTTATTTCCGTGTTCTCCTCGGCGTATTTTACGGCGTTCTCGGTCAGTATCGAGGTAAGCTCCCTGATCTGCGATTCGTCGCCCGTGAAGCTGAGCCCCTCGGCAACGTCAAGTGTCAAGTCCTTATTTTTGGACTTTGCAAGGGTGATAAACGGCTCTGCGACATCTATCACGGCATCTGAAATGTTAAACTCGGTAACCGTCATTTCCCGCTGCACCTCGCCCTCCATTTTCGCAAGCCTTAAAAGCATCTGCACAAGCTCGGAAAGGCGCTTGGTCTGGTGGCGAATGCTCTGCGTCCACTCATTCTCGCCGTCAAGCATCTCTATGACCTCGGTGTTTGCCGAGATTATCGCAAGGGGCGTTTTGATCTCGTGGCCTGCGTCGGTGATGAAGCGCTTTTGCCGCTCCATATTCTCGACCATGGGCTTGATAGCACGCCTTGAGAATAGTGCTACGAGCACCGTTACCACAACTAGCGACCCAAAGCCCACAAGGCAGGAGATCAGGAAGAAATTCATCGCCGTGTTGATGTCGGAATTGAAATCTATAACCACGACAAGCTTGTCCTTCTCTGATGTTGTGACCAAAAATTTGTACCCGTCTATGTAGCCCGTTTCCTTGCCGCTTTCAAGTATCTCGGTCGCAAAGGCACGGCTCTCTTTGGAACTCAAGGCGGCGATGTGGCTGGTGTTTATTATCTTGATCTTGTTATCAAGGTCTGTGCGCACGTAGAAATAGCGTGTAGCGTAGCGCTCCTCGATATCTACATCGCCCGCGCCGAAGAGGTTGGTAAGCTTTTTCTTTTTCTTTTCCCCCTGCGGCGGCTCGGGGCGTGAGCTGTCACCGCTGTCGGAGGGGGGCTGTACCGAGCTGTAGCGGTCAAGGTGCTCGGTATCGAACTTGCCGCCGCCGTCCGTGATCATTTGCAGGAGCGCATCGGCACGCTCGTTGAGGTTATAGTAATTTATGCCACTTATCACGCCGATGATCACAAGCTCTACCGCAAAAAGCGAAAGCATAACTATCAGCACGAATTTACGGCGCAGCTTGTTGAACATAACGTGTCACTCCCTTCATAATCTAAAACGGGTAATAGCCTATTTTTTCTTCTCCAGCGTGTAGCCTGCGCCCCTGACTGCCTTGATGTTGATATCGGCATCGAGCTGGGCAAGCTTTTTGCGAAGGTAGGATATGTATACCCACACGACGTTTATCTCGCTCTCGCTGTCATAGCCCCAGATCTTTTCCATAAAGCGCTCGGTCGAGATCAGGACGTTTGGGTTGTTCATAAGCATTTCGAGCATCTGGAACTCCTTGCTTGCAAGCCTCAGCTCACCCTTTGCGGTGCAAAGCTCGAAGGTCGCACGCTTCAGGGTAACGTTGCCCATTTGCAGGTCATTGGGCGCTATCTCCGACTTGCGCCTGCACATAGCACGTATCCTTGCAAGCAGCTCGCCCATAGCGAAGGGCTTGGTAAGGTAATCGTCAGCCCCCGCATCGAGCCCCTCAATCCTGTCATCGACATCGCTCTTTGCGGTGAGGAACAAAACGGGCGCCTGTATGCCCTTGGCACGCAGGTTTTTAAGTACATCGATACCGTTCATCTTGGGCATCATTATGTCTAAAACTATGCAGTCATAATCATCGGCGAGCCCGTAGTTGTAGGCGTCCTCACCGTTATAGACTGCGTCTACATAGTAGTGGTTGTGCTTTAGCACTGCTGATATGGCGTTTGCCATTTCCTTCTCGTCCTCGGCAAGTAGAATTTTCATTTTGCTTCCTCCTTAGTTGCTGCTGCTTTCCTGTGAGCTGTCGGGTGCGCCCTTTAGCTTTACGGGCGGTGTTTCAAGGCCTGTGTCGTTGGTTTCCTCTGCTTTTTTAGCAAGGTCGTCGGCTATTTTCTCAAACACCTTGACGTCACGCTCAAAGTTATCCTTCATCTCCTGCTCAGAGTCCTGAAGCGTCTTGATTGGCGCACGCATACCCAGCACGACGTCATACGGCATAGACTCGTACTTCACCTCGTTTGCAAAGCATTTGAGGTTTAATGAGAGGCCGTTTTCGGTCATATATTTATTGTCGGGGTAGTCCTTCTGAAAGTCGTGATACAGCACGCCCAGAAAGTCGGGGTCGGTGTTTGAATCGACTATCATAAAAAGATTATCCGCCGTTTGAAGCTGCGCTAACGCCTTTGCCTGATTTGAGGTCTGCGACATATCGGTGCTGTTGGGGTTCAGCGGGCAGGCTATCACCTGCACGTAGACCTCGCCGTCACCGTTGCGGTCGTCGATATATTTTTCAAAGAAATCTGCAAGCTCCTCAGTCCTGAACTCAAGCCCGTTGTTTGCGAGCATAACTACAGTCATATCAGGGTTCTTCCTTGACACGGTATCATAGACTATATAGACAGCCGCCGTGAGCATAGCAAGTGCGAATATCAGCGGTATCTTGTAGTGGTAGATGAAGTTTGTGACCCTTTCAAAGCCCTGCGGCTTTCTTGTGGTGTCGGGCGTTTCGCTTATCTGGTCGGAATGCTCGATAACGCCGTTTTTCATCTTCATAAGCTCTACACGCTCACGCAGCAGCTGCTGCTCCTTTTGGCGCTCCCGCTCACGCTCCCGGCGCTCCTCGTCTTTTTGAGCCTGCTCGAGCGCTCTTTGCTTTTCCTTGGCAGAAAGCCGCTCCTTTCTCGCAAGCTCCTTCTCATACTCATAATCCTCATCGGGTATGAGGTTTTTGTTATCGCTCATATTTATTATACACACCTTTATTTAAATTTACTTAAAATAGCTTCTAAGCTAACTCAACTTATATTTTACCATACAATTGTTAATATATTATTAACCCTCCACGATAATTTGCGGAAAAATTAAGGCTTCCCTAAGTCTAAGCTGCATTTTTTAGCTTATTTCCCGGGAAATGTAATATTGCTTTTGTTCAAAAGTGCGTATTTTCGGGACTTTGTGAGGGAGCGGAAAAATTTAAGTAAACTTTAGGTAGGATCTAAGGTTCATTTTAGGTTTGGCAGGTATAATAAAACCATAGCAAAGAGAAGAACACTCAAAGCACGTACCAAAAAGGAAGTGACCGATATGGCAGGACAGATATTTGAGAGAATAGAAAAGAAATACTTGCTTGACGAGTATCAGTATACAGAGCTTCAAAAGGTGCTAAAGGGCAGATTTCAGATAGATAACTACGGTAAGACGACTATCAACAACATCTACTACGACACGCCCGACGACCTTTTGATAAGGCGCTCGATAGAAAAGCCCGTGTATAAGGAAAAGCTGAGGGTAAGGGCCTACGGCAGGGCAGATGAGGACACAAAGGTATTCATAGAGCTCAAGAAAAAATACAAGGGCGTAGTTTACAAAAGAAGAACGAGCATGAAGCTTAAGGACAGCGACCGTTTCCTCGCCTGCGAGAGCAAGCCCGGCAAGAGCCCGCAGATAGAGAACGAGATACAGTATTTTATGAATTTCTATAAGGGCATAGCCCCTGCGATGTATATAGGGTATGACAGGATAGCGATGTTCGGCCTTGAAAATAACGACCTTCGCATAACCTTCGATACCAATATTCGCTACAGGCAGTACGACCTGCGCCTTGATAAGGGTTCGCAGGGTGAGCAGCTCTTAGAGCCGGGGCAGACGCTTATGGAAATAAAGATCCCCGGTGTTATGCCGCTGTGGCTCTCTAAGGAGCTTTCAAGGCTTAGGATCTTCCCTACCAGCTTTTCTAAGTACGGCAGGGCATACACAAAGGTTTTTACACAGGCAGCAGAGAAAGGTAAGGTGTATTATTGTGCTTGATAATTTATATAAATCTATATTCGATACAGCAGCAGACGGAACGGTGAGCTTAACAGGGGGCGACTTCATAATATGTATGCTCACAGCAGTAGCGCTGGGGCTGATAATAGCCTTCTCGTTCAAGTTTAAGCATAAGATGACAAAGGGCTTCTCGGTAACGCTCGCCCTTCTTCCGGCAGCGGTAGCGCTCGTAATAACTCTTGTAAACGGCAACCTCGGCACGGGCGTTGCGGTAATGGGTGCATTCTCGCTGGTAAGGTTCAGGTCTATCCCCGGCTCGGCTAAGGATATATGTGCTATCTTCATAGCAATGGCAGCAGGCCTTGCGGCGGCAACGGGCTTTATAGCGGTAGCATTCGTGTTCACGATACTCATTTGCCTGCTCAATATCATCTACACATATATCCCCTTCGGCAGCAAGGATAACGATGAAAAGACCCTTAAGGTGACTATCCCCGAGGGGCTTGACTACACAAATGTATTTGACGACCTTTTTGAAAAGTATTTGACAGAGGTTTCTCTCGACAGCATAAAGACTACAAATATGGGCAGCCTTTTCAAGCTTGATTACTCGATCAAGGCGAAGAGCGCTGAGGACGAGAGAAAGCTTATAGACGAGATAAGAACAAGAAACGGCAACCTCGAGATCTCGCTTTTGAGAAAGCAGTATGCCGTAAAGGAGGAGCTCTGATCTGTTAACAGTCAGGCTCTCGGAAAGAAAGTGAGAAGCTTATGAGCTATAAAAAGATAATAGCCTTTGTGCTGGCGCTGTCTGTTGCGGCGATGAGCCTTGCGGGGTGCTCTAAGTCTGACAGCTCGGCAAGCGGTGAGGAGAGCAGCTCAAAGGTGCAGATCTCCTCAAAGGAAACGGATATTGACGACACGATCTCGCAGCTTGACCTCGACTTTACGGCGAACGATCTTGATGTCGGGTATGACGAGTCATCGGCGACAAAAATAATCTATGAAGCCGACACCCCGACCGTCTCGGGCGAGGGTGCAGAGGCAAGCGACAGAGATGTCGTAATCTCGGCCGCAGGCTGCTACATCATATCGGGTGTGGTAAGCGACGGGCAGATCAGGGTTGAGGCGGGCAAGGAGGATAAGATCCAGCTTGTGCTTGACAACGCATCTATAGCCTGCAAGACGGGCGCCCCTATATATATCAAGAGTGCTGAAAAGGTGTTTATCACCCTTGCGGAGGGTACAACGAGCACGCTTACCGACACGGCTGACGAGTACGAGGCAGACGGCGACATAAGCCCCGACGCCGTGATCTTCTCGAAGGAGGATCTTACGATAAACGGCAGCGGCAAGCTTGTGATAGAGGCAAGCTACAAGCACGGCATAGTTTCAAAGGACGACCTTGTGATAGCGGGCGGCGACATAGAGATCACCGCTGCAAAAACTGCGATAGAGGGTAAGGACTCTGTCAAGATAGCAGACGGCACATTCAAGATAAACGCAGGCACAAACGGCATAGTTTCCTCAAACGCTGAGGACGAGAGCAAGGGCTACGTCTACATCGAGGACGGAAGCTTTGAGATAACAGCCGGCACAGACGGCATACAGGCTGAGACTATACTCACTGTTACAGCGGGCAAGCTTGACATTACAACAGGCGGCGGCTCGGCTAACGCACAGCAGAAGAAAAACAATGACTTCGGCGGCGGAAACGGCGGCATGGGCGGCTTTGACAAGGGTGAGATCCGGCAGGGCGGCGATATGCAGCCCCCCGACGGGGAAATGCCGCAAATGCAGGACGGGCAGACGCCCCCCGAAATGCCTGACGGGCAGATGCCCCAGGGCGATATGCAGATGCCGCAGGGCGGCTTCGGCGGAAGAGGAGAGCGTGGCGGCAGAGGTGACCTTGCGGCGGGCGGAAACACACAGTCTACCGCAAACGAAGGCACAGCCCTTACCGATATGCTCGAAACGACATCAAACGACACGGCTGCTGCTGAGTGGACAGATGCCGACAACACAGGCTCTGACAGCATGAAGGGCTTGAAGGCAGGCAAGGGCATAGCGATCTCGGGCGGCAGCTTCAAGATAGACTCGGCAGATGACACGCTTCATTCAAACGGCAGCATTGTGATAAGCGGCGGCGGGCTTGAGCTAAGCTCGGGCGATGACGGAATACACGCTGATGAGATAATAGAGGTCTCCTCGGGAACGGTGAACATCACCAAGGCCTACGAGGGCGTAGAGGCAAAATATATAAACGTATCGGGCGGGGACATCAAGGTAAACTCTTCAGATGACGGCTTCAACGCATCTGACGGCTCGGGCGAGAGCTTTGGCGGCATGGGCGGCAGAGGCGGCGGGCAGCAAACCACGCAGAGCGGCGACACCCCCTACCTAAAGATCTCGGGCGGAACAGTTTATGTAAACGCAAACGGCGACGGGCTCGATTCAAACGGCTCGATTTACATAGAGGGCGGCGACATTACAGTTGACGGCCCGACAAACGGCGGAAACGGTGCGCTCGACAAGGGCGACGGGAACTATTCACTAAAGGCGACGGGCGGAACGCTTGCGGCGTTCGGTGCGACAGGTATGGAGGAGGGCTTCACGGAGGATTCCACTCAGGTAAGCTTCCTGCACAACTTCGCAAATACCGTAGCAGCGGGCACAGAGGTCACGGTCAAGGACAGCTCGGGCAGCGTGATAGCTTCCTACACCCCCGCAAAATCATGGCAGAGCATGGTATTTACATCAGCTGCACTCAAGCAGGGCGAGACCTACACGGTAACGGCGGGCGACCAGTCCGACACGGTGACGCTTGAGAGCATAAACACCTCAAATTCTACCGGCGGCGGCTTCGGCGGAGGCGGCATGGGCGGCGGCAGAATGAGGCAATAACTAAGCTTTATCCCTACATACTTCCCTATATTTCCACAACGAGAGCAGCGTCCCTTAGGGGGCGCTGTTCTTGTGTGGTATTGCCTATACAGTCAGCACGCCGCTCTCGCTCTCCTCGAGCATAAGGATCTGCTCCTCGGCGGCGGTCTTGGCGTTTATATAGACAAGCACACGCCTGCCGCTGTCTGAAAGGCAGCTAAACTCGTAGCACAGCACCTCGCTGCCGCCGGGTGTCGGTATATAGCAAAGCCTGTGCGAGCCGATGTCTAGCACGGGGCTTACCTCCTTTTCGGCACGCTTTGCCGAGATAACGCCCTCGCCCTTGTCACGCTCGGTGTGGTTTACTATATAGCCCCTTGCATCGTAGCCGACAATGTCGCCGTTTGACATATCTACCTGCACCTTGACAAGGTCGGTGTACATAATTATATCGTTTTTCGTGCAGGCGAAGTTTATCGTGCAGACGTTGTCGTAGGTCTCATAGTAGGTCGATTCCATATCGACCATTCCGAGCGTGTCGAGAAAGCGCTGTGCAAAGTCTATCGCCTGCTCTGCGGATATATCGGTCGAGTTTACACGCCTTGTCTTAAGAAAATATGAAACAAAGCCGCCCTGCTTTGTGACGGCGCAGCATATGCTGCCGTTATCGTCATAAAACCTGTATGAGGGCATTTTTCCGTACTCTTCTGACATATTGGGAAGGTCGCCCACGTTTAAGCCTGTTACAAGCATACATTTTTGCAGAGCCTTATTCTCATCGACCTCGGCAAGCCCCTTTAAAAGCTGCGGCTCCTTGTCTAAGATATTGTCGGAAAATGGGCCGTCATAGATCAGCTTGGGGTAGTTTTCAAAGCTGCTCTCATAATCGTCAAAGCTGCCGCTCTCGCTTAAGAGGGCGGCATTTTGCTCATCGCCCGCAACGGTGACGAGTTCGCCCGTGCTCACCTTGTCGCCGATCTCCCATAGCGTGTCAGAGAGTGTCTGTGAGTATTCGTGCAGGGCAGAAAGGCTTTGGTATTCCTTGTCGGTAAGCTTCTCGCCACGGGCGAGCTTTTTGCTCAGCGCCTGTGAAAAGCTGCCGACCTGAGAGAGGAATTTGTAGGTGTTGCTCAGCCCCATGCTCTCGATAGGCAGCTGCGTCAGGGCGGCCTTGGCGTCAGATGCGTAGTCGGAAAGCTGCGAGGAAAGCTCGCTGTGCATGAGCGGCGTGCCTGCATAGAGCTCCTTTTCAAGTGTTGAGTTGATGCTGTCAGTGCTTGCCGCAAGATCCTGCACGGCACGGTAATAGCTGTAGCGAAGCGCCTGCTCGGACTCAAGTGCACGGGCTCGGTAAAGCCCTGCCTTTACGCCCAAAACGGCCGTAACAGCTAAGGCAAAGGCGGCAGCACGTGCTGCAAAACGGTTTGTGATAGTCATATCTGTTTTCTCCTTTTTAGTACAAGAAAATGTATAGTTATACATAAGGGTACATTTATCGGTACTCTTTTGTATTATTCTTTCCGCAAATTTCTAAAAAATACGCCGTATTGTTTGAAAAATTCATAATAATGTGGTATAATAAAAATATCTATGTAGGTTTGGGAGAGAAAATGTATGATATATCTTGATAATGCAGCCACAACAAGGGTCTGCGAGGAGGCGAAAAATGCGGCCTTGCAGGGCTTTGAGACATTTGGCAACCCCTCATCGCTCCACCACCTGGGCGTTGTTGCGGAGGGGGTAATAGATGAGGCAAGGGGCGTGCTTGCAGGCTCGCTCGGCGTTAAGGAAAAGGAGGTATTCTTTACCTCCTGCGCCACAGAGAGCAGCAACACGGTCATTTTCGGGGCGGCACGTGCCTACGGGAAGCGCCGCAAAAAAATAATCACTACAACGATCGAGCACCCCTCGGTCGCCGAGCCGATAAGAGTGCTGGAGGAGCAGGGCTTCGAGGTCGTGCGTGTTTCGCCGGGTGAGGACGGCAAGATCACCCCGGAGAGCATCACAAGGCACGTTGATAAAAACACGCTGCTTGTAAGCGTGATGTATGTCAACAATGAGACGGGTTACATTCTGCCTGCCGATAAGATCTTCAAGGCTGTCAAGAGGATAAGCCCCGAGACGGTCTGCCACTGCGACTGTGTGCAGAGCTTTATGAAGCTGCCCTTCAAGGTGAAGGAGCTGGGGGCTGACTGCATATCCCTAAGCGGGCACAAGCTGCACGCACCCAAGGGTGTGGGGGCTTTGTATATCAGAAGCGGCGTCAGGATCCTTCCTCTGCTGTGCGGCGGCGGGCAGGAGAGCGGGCAGCGCTCGGGTACAGAAAATGTCTCACTTATCAGCGCCTTGGCAGCGGCGGTCAAAAGGCTTGAGCCGACTATTATGCAAAGATATGAAACTGTAGCCGCTCTCAAAAAGCGACTGACAGACCGCCTTGCGGGCAGGGAGGGCATACATATAAACTCGGGCGATGACTGCTCGCCGTATGTTATAAGCATAGCTGCCGAGCGGATCAAGAGCGAGACTATGCTGCACTTTCTCGAAAGCAAGGGGATCTACGTTTCGTCGGGGTCTGCCTGCTCAAAGGGCAAAAAGAGCGGCGTGCTTAGTGAGCTTAAGGTCGCTGACAAATACCTTGACTCGACAATAAGAGTGTCGCTCTGCGCCGAGAATACCGAGGAGGATATTGACGCCTTCGTGCAGGCGTTCATCGAAGGGCAGGAGAGCCTTGCCAAAATAAGATAAAATATCGAAAGTATGTTTTATACTATATATAATATATAGAAAGTCGAAAAATGACAGAAAGGGAAAGCTTATGAAGGAAATGATACTTTGCAAATACGGGGAGATAGCTCTAAAGGGGCTCAACAGGAGCACCTTTGAGGCGGTAATGCAGAAAAACATAAAGCACAGGCTCAAGGAACTCGGCGAGATAAGCTACAGCCGCTCGCAGTCAACGCTGTATGTTGAGCCGGGGGAGGGCGTTGATATCGACGAGGTGATCGACAGGCTCAAAAAGGTGTACGGCATAGTCAAGCTCTGCCGTGCAAAGAAGATCGAGAAAACAATGGAGGCGGTGCTCTCCGAGGAGACGACCGACTATCTGCGTGAGGAGCTTGAGGGCGCTAAGACATTTAAGGTGAATGCTAAGAGAAGCGACAAGCATTTCCCGCTCAAGTCGCCCGAGATCTGCCGTGAGGTCGGGCACGTTATCTGCGAGCGCTTCCCGCATTTGAGCGTTGATGTTCACGACCCTGACGTTACCGTGATAGTCGAGATAAGGGAGCAAAACGCCTTTATCCACGCCGGGACGATCGAGGGTGCGGGCGGTATACCGATAGGAACGAGCGGCAAGGCGCTGCTGCTGCTCTCGGGCGGTATCGATTCGCCCGTGGCGGGGTGTATGATCGCAAAGCGTGGCGCAACGATCCAGGCTGTTCATTTTGAAGCCCCGCCCTATACCTCGGAGCGTGCAAGGCAGAAGGTCGAGAAGCTCGCAAAGATCATGGCGCAGTACTGCGGCGATATAAAATTCCACTGCGTGCCCTTTACAAGGATACAGGAGATGATAAGGGACAACTGCAAGGAGGAATACTTCACGATCATCATGCGCCGCCTGATGATGGAGATAGCGCTCAAGATCGCAGAGCGTGAGGACATACAGTGCCTTGTTACGGGCGAGAGCCTGGGGCAGGTGGCGAGCCAGACGATGTACGCTATGGTGTGCACCGACGCTGTAAGCACGCTGCCCGTGTTCAGACCCTGCATAGGTATGGACAAGAGCGAGATAGTCGAGATCTCAAGAAAAATCGACACCTTCGAGACCTCGATAGAGCCGTATGAGGACTGCTGCACGGTGTTCACGCCGAAGCACCCCAAGACCCGCCCGACCCTTGCAGATGTCGAGAAGGAGCAGGGGAGATTTGACTTTTCATCGCTTGTCGAGACGGCTGTAAGAGACACGAAATGTGAGTATATAAAAGCGTACTGAGACGATTTTTGTACTCGATAATTATTACAAAGCGGTTACAATGTAACCGAAAATAAATCACTAAATTATTTAACGAGTAAAAATATGTACTGCTAAACTGTACAAAAATATTTCCAAAAGCCCGAAACAGTCGGGCTTTTGTGCCGTGACCGAAAGACACGGGGCGTGTGAAATATTAAAGAAATTTGAATACGAGCGGTTTACAGCCGTAATAGTTTTGTAAACCGAGGGGCAGGATATTTGATAAAAAATAAGTTTTTGAAACCTGCTATGTTAATAAAAAATACAAAATGAGCGGTAAATTTATGTGCAAAATTGCTTGAAAGGGGCATTTTTTGATGTGCGGATCTGCTAAGCCTTACAAAGTGGTAACAAAAACCCTTGACACGGTAACACAACGTGTAGTAAAATATATGAAAGAAAAGGGGCTGACCTTGTCCGCAGCTGAAAGCTGTACGGGTGGGCTGGTCTCGGCGAGTATCACCTCGGTGGCGGGGGCGTCGGCTGTGTATAAAGGCGGCGTGTGCTCCTACAGCGAGGAGATCAAGATGAGCGTCCTTGGCGTGAGTGAGGAAACGCTTGAAAGGTCCGGCGTTTATTCCGCAGAGACTGCTTCTGAGATGAGCGGCGGTGTCATGGCGCTTATGAAAACTGATGCGGCTATCGGCATAACGGGTATCGCAGGGCCGGGCGGCGGAAGCGTGCAAAAGCCCGTAGGTACTGTGTATGTAAGCGTCAGGGTAAAGGATAAGGAGGAGGTCGCAGACCTCGCACTCTATAAAGAATATGAAGAATTAGACAGGGAAAAGGTCCGCTGTCTGGCGGCGCAGAAGGCACTTGAAATGCTGCTCAGACTACTGATGAAAAGTGAGGGCTGAAAAATGTCTATGGCAAATGAGATAAATACGACAAGGGTAAGCTATAAAACGAATTTCTTTGTCAGGGCCGCAAAATACTTCGTGCCGTGGAAGGGCGACGGGGTGTCGGAGGTCTTCAGAAAGCTGATGTTCATAGCGTCTATCGCAGTTTTTGCGGTGTCGCTCGACTCGCTGGCCGATTATTTAAGGGCTGACAAGCAGGAGCTTACCTATTTTGAGGAGATAAGGTCTTTAGAGCCCGATTTCGGCAACAGCAGCGAAGGCTCGTCACCGTCAAAGGGCAGCAGCGATGAGGTAGATACCTCTGATAAAAAGGGCAAGATCACAAAGATAGAGAACCCCGTCATAACAGTCGAGCCGAGAGAGCTTCAGGAATGGGCGCTGCCTCTGCTTGAAAGGAATGACGATGTCGTCGGGTGGATCAAGATCCCGGGGATAAAGGACGGCAACGGTGACGCTATCATAAACTACCCCGTATTGCAGCACGAGTCGAACAACGACTATTACCTGCACCATAACATAGACGGCGCATATACCGAGTCGGGAAGTATCTTCGCCGACAGCGTTGTGCCGATAACACTTGAGGGGCAGGCAAACAATATAACTATCTACGGCCATAATATGATGAACGGAACGCAGTTCGCAACGCTGCAAAGGTTCAAAAAGGGCGCAGATTTTATAAGGCAGAATCCTCTTATAGAGTTTAATACGATATACGAAAGAAACCAGAACTACGTTATAATCGCAAGCTTTATCGGCATAGACGCCGAGGATCAGGACGGCGGCGAGGGTGCGTTCGATTACTGGAACTACCGAAACTTCACCCCCGACGGGCACTACAGCTTCGAGACGTGGAAATCGAATATCCTAAAGTATTCGTGGATCGAAAGCTCGGTCGACTTTAATGAGGATGATGACTACATCACACTTTCGACCTGTACCTATGAGCTCGGCTCGGTCAGGACGGTAAGGTGGGTAGTAGTAGCAAAGAAGCTGACAGCAAAGGACAGCCTTGATGAGATAGTCGAGTCCTATAAGGACAAGGCGGATAAGGATATATATTTCTTCAGGGCGTGGAGAGATACCTACGGCAATAAAAAGGTGATCGTCGGGGGTGTCTGACATAAAACCCCTAAGAGCTGCTCACGGCTCGAGGGCAAGGCAAGGGCTTAAGGCCTGAGCCGGAAAGGTGAAAGTGATCAAAATGAAGCAAACAAACAATTCGGAGACGGTCAAGGCACAGGTCAGAAGAGCGTCGGTCAAGAAGGTATCGGCGGTATTCGGCCTTATGCTTACAGCGGCGGCTATAGGTGAAGTAGTTATCTACGGTACTGCAAACGGCGGCAAGAATATAACGACTGCCGATGATAAAATGCCTGTAGCAACAACTGCTGTGACGACTGTGACAGCTCCCGAGGCTGATAGTGAAGCAGCCGAGGAGGAATTCTCCGAAACAGTGACCTGGTGGAAGGCGGGCGTTGAGGATTATGACTTTGCTGAGGTGACCTCGGCTGAGACGACCACAACGACCAAGAAGGCGACCACCACAAAGAAAACAACAACAGCAGCCGAGACGACAACAAAGGCTGCAAAGAAAACTACAACAGCGGCTAAGACCACAAAGAAAGTCACAGAGGAAAAGGTAGACAGCTTCAAGGCCTACGCAACAGCTATAGTTAACGTAAGAAAGGGCGCCGACACTACATATGACAAGCTCGGCACACTTGCTGAGGGCGACGAGGTAACGGTAAACGGCAAGACCTCAAACGGCTGGTATAAGGTGAAATTCGGCGGCGAGACGGGCTATGTTTTTGCAGAGTATTTCACAACAGACAAGCCCAAGACCACAACTACAGCCGCAGCAAAGGCTGAAAAGAAAACTACTACTACAACAACGGCCAAGAAGAAGGCAGCGACCACAACAGCAGCCCCCGCTGTTCAGTCGGGCAGCGTTATAAGCTATACCGATGAGGAGTATGAGATGCTCTGCTACGTGCTTCAGGGAGAGGTGGGCAATTGCTCGGAGGCCAGCAAGATAGCGGTCGCAAACGTTGTTATCAACAGGGTAAAGAGCCCCTATTTCGGCAGCTCGATAAAGGAGGTGCTCACAGCACCCAATCAGTTCACGGCTATCTACGGCTATTATGACGGCTCAAAGGTGCCCTCGCAGAACACAAGAGACTGCGCATTGAGAGCACTTAACGGCGAGGATAACTCAAACGGCGCTGTTTACTACTATGCGCCCCAGTACTGCGGCGGCTCGACTGCTGCTTGGTTTGAGTCACTTACCTTCTGTATGGAGCTTGACGGGCAGAGATATTTCAAGTGATATTGTGCACAAAAGAATTGTGAATAATTTGTGTAAATTTACGAAAAGTCAGGACGTACTAATTGTATGTCTTGACTTTTTTTGTGTGTATGGTAAAATATATTTTGAGTAAGTGTTTATTTTTGGACGAATAATAAAAGGGTGGTCAATAAAATATGGATCTGAGCAGCTTAAGTGTGCTAAAGAACAAAAAAGTCATCATCGCCTCTGCGGCGGCGGTGCTTGCAGTCGGCGGCGGTGCGGTCGGTATCAGCCTTGCAAAGGGTGAGCCGAGCGAGAGCACGAGCAGCAGCGTGACAGAGCAGGCGGAAGTCAGAGAGGCTGAGGTCTTATCTGTGGAAAATGAGAGCATAGAGCTTGAGCGGTTTATGACATTTAAAAAGGCGGGGATAGAGGAGTATGATATGGACTTCGTCTCGCTTGAGCAGCAGCTGCCGAAGGCTAGTGCCAAAAAGGAGGAAAAGGCTGACACTGCGGCGAGCTTTACCGTAAAGCTCCCCGAGGATAAGTCTGTTATACTAAAGCCCGACCCGGGCGCTTCAAGCAACCCCGGCACAAGAAGCATAGCGGGCGAGACCTATACCGTCTATGACGAGATCTCGGGCGGGAATGTCACGCTTGACGGGCACGAGCTTATCTGCCGCATCGTTAACAGCGAGATAGGCGATTCGTGGGGCGAGGAGGCTATCAAGGCACAGGCTGTGGCGGCTTACTCGTATGTAAGATATAATGACGAGAAGGGCTATATACCCTCTGTCGGGCTTAAGGCGGGGTATTCCTCAAAGCTTGAAAGCTGCATAAACGCAGTCGAGGGGCAGTGTGTGTACTACGGCGGCGCAATAATCGACGCTGTGTATTCCGCATCGAGCGCAGGTGCATCAGCCCCCAGCGAGAAGATCTGGGGAGGGGCTTACCCCTACCTTAGGGCAGTAGAAAGCATCTATGACAGCAAGGACCCGAACTACGGCGTTGTAAAGACCTTTACCAAGGAGCAGCTCAAGAGCATTATCGAAAAGAACACTGGGCTGAAGCTCTCCGACGACCCTAAGAACTGGTTTGAGATACAGAGCATTTTCAGCGGCAAGTATATCGACACGATGAAGCTTGACGGCAAGGAATATATCTCGATAGGCGGCAGCATGAGAAGGGTAACGGGCGCTTTGATGAGAAGCACGATCCTCGGTACAGACAACCTCAAATCTACAGCCTTTGATATATCCTACGATAACGGCGTGTTCACCTTCAAGACCTATGGCTGGGGGCACGGCGTCGGAATGAGCCAGTGGGGCGCTTGCTACTACGCACAGGCGGGCTACACCTATGACCAGATACTAAGGCACTATTATACAGGCACAAGCATAGCCGTTTCGGGCGTTAATGCGGGGGCTGCACAGCGCACCGCCATGACGCAGGAGGAGCTTGAGCGACAGGCCGAGGAGGCAAGGCAAAAGCAGGAGGCTGACGAAAAGGCAGCACAGGAGGCGGCCGAGCAGCAGGCGCAGCAGGAGGTGGAGCCCCCTGCCCAGGCCGAGCAGACCGAGCAGCCCGCAGAGCCTGCAAATGCTGAGCCCGAGGAGCAGCAGCCGGAGGAGACGGAAGGTGCGGTAACACAGCCCGCCGAGCCTGAGCCGGAGCAGCCCGCAGAAACAGAGGCAGCCGAGGAAGAGGTCATTCCGGAGGAATAACAGAATAGTGATAGTTATCGCTCTTTTTACATTAGTGTTACTAAGATAAATGAGAATTTATCTTATCA
>JAFRYW010000167.1 GCA_017442845.1 Ruminococcus sp. | reverse complement strand
TAATGAGCTTTTAAGCATTTACTGGCTTTTCTTTGACGATGAGCCTGTAAGTGTCAAAATGATAGACACAAGCCGCAATTATAACAGCATAGAGGATATACGCAAGACCTTTATAATTGACACCGACAGCGGTGAAAAGCGGGTACTAAAGCTTTGCTGCAACAGCTTTACAACGCCTCAGAGGATAATGGTTTGGAAAAGAGCTATTGAAGAATACAGAAGGCTCGGCTGCTACTGCCCGGGAATAATACTTAGCAAGGCGGGCGACACGCCGCTTGTCGAATACGGCGGGAAAATGATCACAGCCTATGCGGAGGAATTCTCACGCTTTGAGCCGTATGAGGAAAGAGACGACAGCAGCGCCTCAAAGCCGATAACCGATGAGATCTTTCGGGCAGAATGGCTTATAACAGCTATCGTTGCGAGGGAGCGTTTTGATTTCTCCCCTTACCCCTCGGGGTACTGCCTTTTTGAGAGGTTTTGCGAGACTGACAAGACCTATGAGGTTTTGGAAGATGCACTTGAATGGAAGGCGCACGCAGACGGCCTACCGGGGGAGTTTAGGGAGCAGACCGAGCGGATATGGGATAAATGGATAAAAAACAGAGATGCGCTTGAAAAGGTCTACCCCACCCTGCCGACATCTGTTTTTCAGGCAGACTTTAATCCAACAAACCTGCTTGTTGACAAGAGCGGAAGGCTTGTAGGGTTAATGGATTTCAACCTCTGCGGGAGGGAGTGCTTTTTAAACTACCTTTTCAGAGAAAGCTTTACCGACAGCTTTGAAAGCGAGATAGAGCTTATCAAAAAAGCACTTAGCATTTGCAGCGAGGCATACAGCTTCTCTTATGAAGAAAAGGAATATGCGCTTATGCTCTACCGCTGCCTGAAGCCGCTAAGGAAAGCGTGGAAAATGAAGGAGCTAAAGGAAAGCGGCGATAAGGAAAAAATAAAGGAGTTTTTAGATAAGACTGAGCATTATCTGAACACGGATATTGACTTTAAAACAGTAATGAACGGAGGATAGGTCTTTGAAGATAATAGGTGTACGCTTCAAAAGCGTAGGAAAGGTATATTATTTCAACCCCAAGGGGCTTAAGGTGAAGATAGGCGACAAGGTCATCGCCGAGACGGTAAAGGGCGCTATCTGCGGCGATGTAGTGCTTGTTGACAGGGAGATAAACCCCGACAACTTCGGCGACATCAAGCCGATAATCAGAATAGCAAATGAAGCCGATATGAAGCAGCTTGAAAAAAACAAGCAAAAGGAAAAGGAGGCCTTCAAGATCTGCGAGCAGAAAATTGCGACGCACGGGCTTAAAATGAGCCTTGTAGATGTTGAATGTACCTTTGACAACAACAAGCTGCTGTTCTATTTCACGGCAGAGAACAGGGTAGATTTCAGAGAGCTTGTAAAGGACTTGGCGGCGGTTTTCCGCACAAGGATAGAGCTTAGGCAGATAGGCGTGAGAGACGAGGCAAAAATGCTCGGCGGCTTGGGAATATGCGGGCAGCCGTTTTGCTGCTCAAGGTTTATGGGCGAGTTCCAGCCCGTGTCGATAAAAATGGCGAAGGAACAGTCTCTCTCGCTTAACCCGACAAAGATCTCAGGCACCTGCGGCAGGCTGATGTGCTGCTTGAAATACGAGCAGGAGGCCTACGAGGATCTTCTAAAGACCACACCGAAGGTAGGCGCTATAGTACGGACCCCCGAGGGCAAGGGCGTAGTTACCGACTCAAACCTCTTAACAGGCAAACTGACCATAAAAATGGACAAAACAGATGCTGTAGTAACTCTTAAAAAGGACGAGGTAGAGCTTATCAAGGACGCTGTAATAAGGCTTGACAGAAACGAGCTTCGTGCTTTAAAGGGATTGGAGGACAAGTGATATGCCGTCGGCTATAGTTCATCTTAAGGCCGCCTTTGATATGAAGGAAAGCCTTGGTGTGAAAAATATCGGACAGTTTTATATGGGTGCAGTTTCACCCGATGCTGTAAATATCGACGGCTTCGCCGACCGGTCGGTGCGCTACCCCGCACATTTAAGAAGCCTTGACTACGAGGAATGGAAGGCAACTGCAAGAGCTTTCTGCAAGGAAAACAAAGCACGCTACACCGAGGCGGAGGACTTCTTAAAGGGCTTTTTACTGCACATTTTTACGGACATTTACTGGGACGAGCTGGCGCAGCCGATACTGTTTGCACGGCTCCGGGAAAAGGGTGCAAAGCCCGAGGAGCTTAGAGACCTGAAATGGAAGGAGCTTTACAGGTTCAACTACTATTTGCAGGGCGGCTGGCTTTATGACGAGGTGCTGCCTGCAATAAGCAAGACAGAGCCTATTGCAATAGGCACGGTGTCGGAGGAGCTGCTCGGAAGATACCTCGATCACTTGACAGGCGAATACATGAAAGAAAGGGCAATAGCCGAGCCCCCTAAGATTTGCAGCACCGAAATGATAACGCAGGTCGAGGAGGCTTGCCTAAAGGAATTTAAAGCTTTATACTAAATGAAAACGCTGCGCTTAGGCTCGCAGCGCTTTTTATTTTCAGCGCCATCCTTCACTCGCCCCTTACTGCCGAATGTGACAAATGTAATATACACATAATTACATTTCACACTACAAAAACGTTTAAGGGCGTGCTATAATAAGTACAGAAAATATGAAACGGAGGAGCGGCTATGGCAAACACAGTTGTAAAAATAGATAAGCTCGTAAAAAGGTACAAGGAGCTTGTGGCGGTAGACCACCTATCACTTGAGATCTTCGAGGGCGAGGTCTTCGGGCTTTTGGGGCCTAACGGATCGGGCAAGACCACTACTATAAACTGCCTGCTCTCGCTTTTGTCATATGACAAGGGCGATATACAGATCTTCGGGAAGGATATGAGCCCCACAGCCTATGACATCAAAAAGGACATAGGCGTTGTAATGCAAAACGTTGCGGTTTTCGACCAGCTTACAGTTTACGAAAACATCGACTACTTCTGCGGGCTATACATCAAAAACAAGGCAGAGCGCAAAAAGGCGGTCGAAGATGCGATAGCCTTTACCGGGCTTGAGAACTTTGTGAAATTCAAGCCGAAAAAGCTCTCGGGTGGCTTGCTGAGAAGGCTCAACATCGCCTGCGGGATAGCCCACAAGCCTAAGCTCATTATCTTTGATGAGCCGACCGTTGCGGTAGACCCGCAGTCAAGAAACAAGATCCTTGAAGGGATAATCGACCTGAACCGTCAGGGCGCTACGATAATCTACACATCACACTATATGGAGGAGGTCGAGCAGATCTGCACACGCCTTGCCATAATCGACAGAGGAAGGGTCATCGCAGAGGGAACTATCGACGAGCTCAAGAGCAACGTCAAATGCTCGGAAACCGTTATGGTAGAGGCAAGAGATGTTGACCAAGCGATGCTTGAAAAGGTAAGGGCACTCGACCACGTGTTTGAGACTTCTTACGAAAACGGCGAGCTGACAGTCAAGTACACGGGCGGTAAGCACAATGTAGTAAGGCTTCTTAACACGCTGCAAAACGACAACATACACATAGGCAGGGTCTCAAGCGAGCAGCCCACGCTCAACACGGTATTCTTAGAGCTGACGGGCAAGGAGCTAAGGGACAAGGAATAAGAGAGGTATAAAAAATGCTGTTTCACAATATAAAATACAACACGCTTGCCTCTGTAAGAGAAAAAAGCATAATATTCTGGCTTATGCTGTTTCCCGTGATACTTGCAACGTTTTTCCACATAGCGCTTATAGGGGTGTATGACAAGGACATTCTTTTCAACACCATTGATGTTGCGGTCGTAGAAAAAACAGAAAACCCAAACTTCCGCAAGATAATGGACAGCCTGAGCGAGGGCGATGACAAGATGTTCAACACCACCTACGCTGATGAAGAAAAGGCGCTCAAAATGCTTGATGACGGCGATGTAAAGGGTATAATATACGTTGACCCGAAGCTTTCACTAAGCGTTAAGGCCGAGGGGCTGGATCAGACGATAATCAAAAGCTTTATCGACCAATACAGCGTTACCGAATCGGTAATCATCGAAAACGCCCTCAAAGACCCCGGCAGCATCGGGGACGTATCAGCTGCCTTCTCTGAGGAGCTAAAGGCAAACGAGCAGCTTAAGCTGTCTGACGGAAACATGAACACATATATGACCTATATGTATAACCTCATAGCTATGGTATGTATTCTCGGAACGACCGTAGGAACCGATATTGCAAGAAGAAACGAGGCTAATCTTTCCTCACTCGGCATAAGAAGCTGTGTATCCCCCACAGGCAAGCTGACAAAGAACTTTGCGGGGCTTATCTCGGGGTGCATAGTACAGTCGGTATGCACGCTGATAGCGGCGGTTTATATAGTTTTCGTTTTAAGAGATGACTTAGGTATCCCCTTCCCGATGGTGGTGCTGACATCGGTAGTCGGCAGCTGGATGGGTGTTGCGATAGGCTTCTTCTTCGGAACTGTCGGCAAATTCTCCGAGGGGTCAAGAGAGGGCTTATCTATAGCCTTCTCAATGGTTCTTTGCTTCCTTTCAGGCCTTATGGTCGGGGATATAAAAACTGTAATGATGGAGAAGGTTCCGTGGTTCAACAACATAAACCCCGCAGCGCTTGTATGCGATGCACTCTATGCCTTGAATGTTGACGGGAACCTCGACAGATACCTCGTAAAAATGCTGACAATGGCAGCGGTAACGCTTATTTTCACGCTTTTAGGCTTTATAATGACAAGGAGAAAGAAATATGCAAGTATATAAGGTTTTTATGAAAATACTGCGCTCGAAAATGAGCATCGCAATAACATACCTCGCTATATTCCTTTTCATTGGCATTTCCTCTGCGAACAACTCCCCCAATCAGGGAAATTTCTCGGAAAACAGCGCAGGGATAATAGTCAATGACCTTGACAAGAGCGAGGCATCAAAGGCGCTTATCGAATACCTCGGGCAGTCTAATAAAATAAGTGAGGGTGCACCCTCTGACAGAGAAATGCTTGACGGGATATACTACAACCCGAGCAGATATTACCTAACTATAAAGGAAGGCTTCGGGCAAAAGCTTGCAGGCGGAGAGACAGACGGCATACTTGCACACGCAGCGCAGGAGGGCTCGTATTATGAGAGCTTAGTAGGCTCAAAAATAGACCTCTACCTTACAACAGCAAAGGCATACGTTGCAGCAGGCAGCACGGCGGAGGAGGCACTTTCAAAGGCGGCAGCTGCGCTTGAAAAGAAGACCGAGGTAACAATAGTTTCAAAAAAGGCCGAGGGCTTTGGTGATATGGAGAGCTACTTCAAGTTTATACCCTACATTTTCTTAAGCGTGTTTATCTTTGCACTTTGCCCTGTAATAATGACAATGACAAAGACCGAGATAAAAAACAGGATATTCTCATCATCTATATCTCCAAAGAGGTTCTTGTTTGAAACGGCACTAAGCTCGCTTAGCTTTATGGCAGCGATATATCTTCTGGTAATTATTCTGATACCCGTTTTTGTATTCAAAGCAGATGTAACTCATGATATGGAGATAGCATGGCTCAACAGCCTTGCATTCACAGTATTCTGCGCTTCGATCGTACTGTTTATTTCAAACCTTATAAGCAGCGAGCCGCTCGTTTCGCTCATAGGAAACATAGTAAGCCTTGGTATGAGCTTTATATGCGGCGTGTTTGTTCCATTACAGTACCTTGACGGCTCGGTAAAAACTGTTGCAGCATTCCTGCCCGCATACTGGTATGAGATACTTGTAAGCGCACTTGCTGGCTCAAACGGCCAGGTCTACTCGGCATCGCTTGCGGTAAAATGCATACTCATTCAGTTTATTTTTGCAGCAGCATTCGTAGCAGCGACCTTCGCAGTGCTCAAGGCAAAGGAAGCAAAGAAAACAGGCAATACACAAAATTCACAGGCACTGCCCGCCTGACAAAGGCATACAAAAGCCCCCTCTTTCATATGGGTGGTGCTTATAAAGAAGTTTTAAGCCATAGTATTTCCGATCTTAAGTCAGAAGTACTATGGCGTTTTTTATTGACAATGCAGCGATGCTATGTTATAATTGCTATTAATATATATCGGGATTGAGTTATATTCGATGAATAGGGGAAAAGCTATGAAAATAGAAACAGGTTCAACAATAGGCGTTTTCAGCCCGTCGTGGTGCATCACAAATGAAGCGCCGGAAGCTGCTGCTCGTGCAGAAAAATATATTCGCTCCCAGGGTTTTAATGTAAAGCACGGCAAGCTATGGGGAAAGGCAGACGCATACGTTTCAGGCTCACCAGAAGAAAGATCTGATGAATTCAATGCGTTGCTTCACGATCCCGAGGTCCGTATACTTATGGCGAGTGTCGGCGGTCAGGTGACAAACGGTATGCTCCCGTACATTGATTATGAATACTACGCAGAAAACCCGAAACCCGTTGTAGGTATGTCGGATGTGACGGCGCTGCTGATGGCAATTTATACGAAAACAGGCGTACCCACATATTACGGCTCGAACTTTGTAACAAGCTATGCAAGGCTCAGTCCGTATCGGGATATCGCCTTAAAAAGCCTTTGCGATGTGCTGAACTTTA